>CAIVSK010000018.1 GCA_903908495.1 Akkermansiaceae bacterium | reverse complement strand
GGCATCAGGCCGAAGGCATTGTCATCGCGCAAGCGCTTGAGCAAGGCGGGCGACGGCTTGACCACCAGGAACCACTGCCATTTTTGCACGTTGTCGCTATCCATCCACTCGCGGCGCTCCGCATGCAAGATCTCATCCTCGGGGGTCGGGCTCGCCCAAAACGCCCGTTGGAAGATCTTCACCGGATCGTTCTCAATCTGCGTTGGCGGATCCTCCTTCGATGCCGTGGTCGACGCCTTGTCCACGTGCTGCACCCGCGGCGCTGGCGGCGCGGCGCTCCGCCGCCAACCGAGCCAGGCGAGCGACACGATTGCGAGGGCGATGAGAAGTAGCTGGAACTTTTTCATGAGATTCATTAGTTCCCGGCATGCGAGTATGTCCGCAGATAGAGTTGGACGTCTGTCACGCTGCCGACGAAGCGGCTGAGGGCGGCTTGTTCGTCTTTGAGCAAGCCGATGGCGGGGATGACGATTTTCCAGCGGGTGTTCCAGGCGCTGCGGGCGATGAGACGGTTGCTGCTGTAAGCGACCGGCGGTGCCCCGTTGAACAGTCCCTTGTCGCCCACGGCGCGGAACGCCTGGTGTTTGCGGATGACCCACGGCTGCGAACTGAGGGTGTCATTGGCATTGAAGAACTGGGTGCAGTTGAAGCTGCTGGCTCCCAGGTTGAATGGCAGCGGCATCGCTTGATCTTGCACCGTCCACGTGCGCAAGGTGTCGGTATCTCCCAGCGGGGGGGCCCGCATGCAGTCGTTGCCGCAGGGAATCAGGTAAACGTAGGGCGTCGCGCTGAGGATGCTCGCGGCATTGGTGGCGTTCATGACAGGTCCGCCGATCGAGGGATCCATGCCGACGTAGCCCGGCAAAATGATTCCCGCATTGCTGATGAGAGTGGCGTAGCTGCTCGGTGAATAGACGTGGTCGCCGCCGCACAACTCCATGCCAAAGAAGTTTTTGCCCGATTCGATGGTGGTGCTGAAGGGGATGATGATCCCCGGCACCGCGCTGCCGTCGGGCTTTTTGATGTTGAGGCATTGGCTCGCCACATCCGAATCGTTGAGGACATTGGACACGATGTGTTGCTCCAGCGTTTGCTGCCAGGCCGTGTTGTCGCTGGTGATCGTCGGGTCGTCCGCAATCCGGAACAACTCCTGGCGCAGCGAAAACACCGTGTTGTAGTTATCCGCGTTGTTGATGCCCAGACGCCCTTGTGCCACCGAGAAATCCGCACTGAGCTGCGCCATGGTGCCTGCCAGCCCCGCATCGCCAAGGGTGCTAACAGTCGCTCTCGGCAGGCCGCCGGTGAGGTCACCCAGCGAGCGCGAGGCCACCAGTTTGCTGAACACCGTTTGCCCCTGCGGCGAGCCCAGCAAACCCGTTTCGTAGTCATAGGCTTTCGCTGCCAGATAGGTGTAGCGGCTGGCCAGATCGTAGAGCGAGCGATACTGTTGGAGCGACTCGTCGCGGAACGTCCGGAACGTCATGTCCTTGGTCCGGTACCCCTGAATGATCGCCGCCGCACGCTGCCGGAAGACTTCCCGATCGGCAATGATCCTCAAGCCTTTGCTGAGCACGTTGTTGACGTTTTGCACCGCGGTCTGGTGATTGATCGCCAGGGTCATGACCGTGTTGGCTTGGGTCGTCACCTCGCGGTACGACGCATCGTATTCGTAGGCCTTCTGTACTTCGTCCTGACCAAAGCCAAGGGCCGTAACGGTCTGGGCGAGGGCCATGGTAGTGGCTTTACCCCCAATAACCGCATTGCCCTCACCGACGTTGAAAGCAAGACCGGCTTGGGCAATGGCGGCGCTTCCCCACGCCCCTATCATATCGAGGGCACCGCGCGCGGGGGCCGCCGCATCAACTGCAAGTCCTTCTACTTTAGGAATGGCATCCGCCGCAGCGGCTGCTAGATTCTCTGCCGCTTCTGTCGCTTTTGCACTAGTGGCACTAGCCTGTTTGCAGAATAACTCAACTTCCGAGAGAGTCAAAACAAGGGCGTTGCCTACCGCGGTGACCCCGTCCACGGTTTGGTGGAATTGCACATTATCAGAAAAGACCTGGCCCTTGTGAACCATATCCGCTGTGGCCTTTTGGAGGGCGAGGTTTGCCTGCGCGAGCGCCAGATAGCTCTGCTGGGCCGCTTGCAGCGCATCTTGCAAGGTGCCGGTCTGCGGCCGCGAACCCAACCCGCCAGAAACCCAGACGTCGTTGTATTGCACCCACTGCGATGGCGCGTAATTGACGGTGTGCGGGATCACCGCGCTGCCCGATTTGTAGCCATTGACGATGTCGGCGATGCTGTTGCCCGTGAACGCCTTAATCTGCTTGGACTGTTTGAGAGTGAAGCTGACGGGTTTGGTGGTATCGACCAAATCGTTGGGGCGATCGACGATGAACCAGTGGTTGAGGTCCGGGCCGAGGTAACCTTGGGCGTAGAGCTGGCCCGCTCCAATATCCCCCGAATAGGGGCGGCCGAAGACATCGATGAGTTGATAGACGTAGGCCGTTTCCTGGCTGGCGATCGACGCGGAGTAGTCGGACACCGTGTTGGTCTGATCGCGCAGGGATTTGGTCATGAGCCCCGCCTGATTGAAGGCCCCGGCCGCATTGTTGAGCGAGGTGAGCGCGCGGTCATAATACTGGGAGAATTGACCGCTGTTGGCGAGGTTTGGGTTGATGTCAAACGGCACGGCACCCGGGCTCAAGCCGAGCGGATTGAGGTGGGCATAGGCGTTGTCGAGGGTGCTCTGCAATCCCAGGGCCGAATTCGCCAAGGCTCCGAGTTCCGGCACCGTCGTGCGGTCGATCTTTTGAATGCCCGTGTGATAGTTGTCCACGTCCGGCAAAATCGCGTTGGCCATCGCCCAATGCACCAGCGCGCCCTGGGCGCTGCGGCTGACGGTTTCGTCGAGGCCCCAGTGGCGGGTCACACCGGTTTGGGGATTGGTGGGCGTTTGGTCGCGGAATTGCGTCCAACCCGCGGCGGGAGCATCCTTGTAGTTTTGGCGGAACGTCAGATCACAAATTTGCTGCGCGGTACCAGCCAGATTGTTGGCGGAGGCCGCGAACTTGCGTTCGTCCTGGAAGTCCACCGTCACCGGCACGCCCAGCACGCTCATGGCTTCCGCACTCGGCGTCCACGTGAAGTTTTCATTCCACAGCAGTCGATAGTAGCCGGTCAGCGCGGTCAGGTAGTGGCCATAGGCATCGCCGTGGCCCTGCGGGAACATCCGCTGAGCATCCGCCGCGCCGATCCCAGAGCTGGGATTGCCAGTGGCGGCCTTGATGTTGTAATTGACGGCGTAGATCGCCTCACCGCTGTTGATGCCGCCGGTGTAATTCCAATACAGGCGGTTGTAGGCGGGAGCGACGCTCACGCCGGGGCTGAGCAAATCGTCGCGACCGCGCAGCAACCCCAGTTCCTCATCGAGCATGTTGGCGACCTGGCCTTCGAAGGAGAATCGGCTGCTGGCCACCGCACCGGTGTCCAGCGAGATGGTGGGATTGGCCGCATCGGCGTAGGCCTCGTTGCCGAGGATCGTGTACAGATCGTTCAAATACCCGGCGGCCAGCAGCAAGGCCTGATTGCTGTTAGGGTCGTTGACATTGGCGTCGATGCTCATGCTCTTGGCGCGGTTGAGCACGGTTTCATAGATGGCGATGAGGCCGGCGCTGTTGATGTTGTCCATGTTGAGAGCCAGATTGCCTTCCCAGCGGGCACCGGCTTGGGTGAGCATGCTCACGTCGGTGTTCACCGCAGTGGAGGAGAGCCCCTGGACCCGTTGGGTGAAGGGATTGATGGCGACGAGCACCCGCTTGAGCCACCCTTCCGTGAACTGCGGCGGTGCCCAGCGCGACCACGGTCGTGGGCTTCCTGCCACAACCAGCACATGGTTGACGCCGGCCTTGGGCCGGTAGCGCACGGTGAACCAACGGTCGTTGAGCACAAACTGCGGCCCTCCAAACGGATGGGTCGGATCGCCACCGATGATGGCGCTGTTTTGATTGATCGAGTCACAACCCACCTTCGGGTCCACCGTCGAGTCGTCTGGCACAAAATCGCCGGGCATTTGCCAAGCGCTGCTGCTATTGACCATATCGGTTTCCTGCGAAGCCTCCAACTTGAAGTTGAGCGTTGAGGTCGCGTTGGCATCGGCCTGGGTATAGATCGCCACTTCTATCGTGTTGGCCCCGGCTTTGAAATAACTCGCATCGACCGTGAACTGCAGCGGCAGACCGTTGGGCGTCATGCCCGAACTCGCACCGATCGAGCTGAACTGCGGGTCCGGCGCGTTGTAAGCCAGGGCTGGCACGCCATTCACATACAGCACACAGCCGTCGAGGTCACCCAGGCTCGCACTGAACACGATGCGGCCCGCAACCCCTGAAGAGAAATCGACCGGGGTGGTGGACTTCAATATGAGCGAGGGATCCCCGGCCCCACTCTCGTCTAGCGTGTAGCTGGCCGGGTGCACGTTGAGCTGACGAGGCAGCGGCAGGGCCGAACCTGCCGCCGTGTATTGCGCATCGCTGGCAGTGAGGGCGCCCGGGTCGCTGACGATGGTCCAGTTGTTGTTAGGTACGGTCGCGGCCGCATCGCCGATGCGGGGGATCATCACGTTCGAGTAGGTTGCAGGCGCACTCGCCTCACCGGTGCTCCAGCGCCAATCGAACTCATAGTCGTCGGGCTTGCCAGCAAAGTCCGCGCTGTGGCGCAGCGTCACTTGTTCGTCGAGTGGATTGCTCGACATGATGATCTTCAAATCCCCTGGGTAGAGCTGTTGGTTGACTTTGAACACTTGGACCTGCACCGGGTCACCCGTGGGTGTAAAGGCCTTGCCGTTGCCAAAGACCATCGTCACGTAGCCCGTCCCTTGACCCGTCGCCGTCACTGCGTAGCTGTCAACTGCCGTGTCAGGATCTTCAATCGCCGCGATCACTGGCGCATTGCCGTACATGGTTGCAGCGGTCCGATACCAAGACTTGAAGAATCGACCGAAACGATGCTTCGTGGAAAACAAGTTCCATGACACCTGGCTTTTTTGATGGTTGGTGTACACCACCGTACTCGTCTTCATGTTGTCGCCGGCGGCATAAATGTCCACAGGTGCGGTGGTCTCAGTATCCACAATGTAGGTGCCCAACTTCGATGGGTTTTCGATGAAGGTTTCCACCGTGGTCTTGAGAGTCTTGATCGCTTGGAGCCAAGCGCTGTGATCCGCGCCGGTGCTGGTTTCCAGGGCATTGATGGCGCTCTCTTGCGCCGTGGTCAACAGGTTGAGATCGAAGTACTTGTCACCGGCAGCCACGTCGTGGAAGATGCCTTTGAGCACCAGTGTGCCTTTGGGACCGCGCATGGGATCAAAGTAAAACCGCTGTTGCAGGTCGGGCGGCAGCTTTTGGAAATACGTCTTGCCCAGATAAGCACTGGTGGCAATTGAGCTCGGCACTTGGCTCAAGCCCACGGCGTCGATGGCCAAGGTTTTTTCGCGGGTTGGATCGAGGAGGATGACACTGTTTGTGGATGAGGAATTGCTCGAATCCTGAGCGACTGACTGTTGATAAAACACCTGCGCGCTTTTCTGACCGCGGACCTGAGGCAGTCCGCGCGTCGGTTGCGCCAATGTTTCCCCCACCCGCAGTTCCGGACATGTCGTCGGCCATGCCGGGTGATAGGTAATCGCCAGCGGCGCATCGATTTGGTCGTTGCCTGATGTCGCGAACGCATCGATGGCAGTCGTGGTCAGAGTCTGGCCGCTGCGGGAGGCGTCGCGCAGGAACGGCAACGGCGTGCCCACTGGCGGCTGATTGGCCAGGCTATAGCCCGGAATGAAAAATCCGCTCTGGTTGACGTAATACAATTTCATCGTCAGGGCCGGCGCATACGCCCACGACTGGGCCGTGGCGGTGGTGGATTGCGACAGGACAAAAGTGGTGCCATTGGTGATGCTCAGAATCGATGCATAGCCGGTGATGCCGCTGCCGCTGACGGCCATTCCCGACTGCAAGCCGGTGGTGCTGGCGACGGTAACGGTGGAGCTGCCAGTGGAAGAGGAACTCACCTGCAAGGGATCACTGTGAGGCCCGCGATGAACCCAGGAGAAACCCTTGCGATCCTGGAAGGTAAAACCACTGTATGCCGTGTCCGTGGTGAAGCTGGTGTTGGTGGGGGCATCCACCGCAGTGAGGATTTCCACGTCTTTGTTGACCGATGCCGTGGTCGTGACCGTCCCCGTGGTCGTGGTCACGGGCACCATTGCCAGAGGCAACAAGGGCAGTGGGTACGGTTTGACCAGCAAGCTGCCCGCCGTAGCTGGGTAGTTGAAGGGGCTTTGGGCCGTGCTGCGCAACACCTGATAAGCGTGGATCGATGGCCGCTGGTCGTTGGCATCGGTGTAGGCGATGAGCACGTAGGGCTCAGAGGTGTAATTGGCAGCCTTGTAGAGAGGTTTACTGTTCGCGTCTTGTCCGGCCGGTTGGGTGAGCGCGTTATTGCTGTAGATGTTCAAATCGTCGCGCAGGGCGTAGGCGCGGCCGCCGAGCATGAGCGCGTGCTCCTCGTTGGGGTTGTAGCCGTGCAGGCTGGAGTCATTTTGCACATACACGCTGCCGGCCGCCTCCGGGCCTGGCAAGTCGTTGGTGCCGACGCCCTGATCGATGACAATCTGATCCGGAGCGCTCGGGTAAGCCACCGTGTAGCGGCCGACTTTTCCCGGCACATAGAAATCCTTGAAGTCGGCACTCGGTGTGGCAACCTTTTTGTACCAACGCACCGTCAGCGTAGGGTCGCTTGGCAAGGCATTCACCGGGATGATGGCTCCCGCATTCGCCGCGGCCACCCCCACCACCGTCGGATCCAAATAGCCCGCCGGGTAATAGCCCGTCCCGCTGGAAATGTAACCTGCATTCTCATGCCCCGCCGGCGCGACCAGGCGCGTGCCAACGGTGGCCGTCGCCTGGATAGGCACGCCGCCATCCTCCTCCACCGTGTAGGTCAAGCTGACATTGCTGGCATCGGCGATGACTTGCGACAGCACATAGTGCTTGCGGTCGCTGATGCTGCTAATGGTGGCGATGCCGCTGATTCCGGGGCCTGAAACCACCATCCCCACCTCCAAGCCGCTGGTATCGCCCACCGTCACCGTGGTCACGCCACTGCTGGTGCTGGAGGTGGATGCCAGCGCTGGGCTGCGGCTTTCCGCTTGGGTGTAGAGATTCACATACCAACTCGCGCCGGTCCCATCGAATCTAAGCAATGTGCGGTTGCGTTGGTCCGCCTGCAAGGTCACGTACAAGGACTGGGTGCTTGGGTCCATCGCGCTCTCCTTCTGATCTGGATCGTCTTGAAACACAATGGTCGGCAGCGTTCCGCCGGCGAACGAGATTCCGGTGGCAGCAGTGCTGCCGGCAGCGCTGACCGTATTGTAGGCGTAGTCGCTCAGATTGGGCGACCAGCGCAGCCAGTAATGATCCTGATACTTCGGCCATTGGATCGAATAGTTGCCGGTCTCCATCCAATAGAAAACCGCCGTACTGTAGGCTGTAGGGTTGACTGGACTCCCATTGTCTGGGCTGTTGGCATCGCCCGTGGTTTTCTCTGCGAAATACTTCGTCGTGCCGTTTCTTTCCGAACTGGTGGCAAAGTTGCCGGATGTTAGTCCAGCCAGGGTTGGCGAGGGTGTCAAACTGACATCTCCGTCGTGCGGCAATATTTGCTGGCCCAGATTCACCGTCACATAATTGGCGGGAGGGGTGCGGGCGATGTCCACCACATCGACACCGATGAATTCATAGATATTGTTGCCCAAGCGGACATTGCCGAGGTACTCGACCAGGATGCGGCCCTCGACGTTGTAAGCCGCGATTTGCCCAATGGCTCCGTATTTGGTGAAGAACAAGGTTTTCAAATTGGGAGCCAGGCTGGTGTATCCAGGGATCGTCACCTCGGTGGCCACGGCCTTCGGCACGCTGCTGTTGTAGATGGGGTTGACGGTGGTGATCCGGGAATCGGTCACGGACACTCGCGGCGCGTCACAGTTGCCTTCCGTCCAATAAATTTTGCGCACCTTGCCTGCGGTGTTAGACGAGACTGCAAAGGTTTCCAGCAGGGTGCCATAAACACCCGCGGTGGCCGCCAGGCTTACCCAGGTGATTTGCACGCGCCCCGGCTGCGAGGCGTAAACTTTTTCCGCGTGGGGACTGTAATAATAACTCATCGCCGGCGTCACCACCACGTTCATCGAACTGGCAATCGCCAGGTTGGCATTGCCTGCCAAGGTCAACACGTTGCCGGTGATCGCCGTGATCGGTTGCCCCAGCAAACTCGCCCCCACCACCACCCCACTCGTCACACTGTCCACGGTGACCTGGCTGCTGCCCGTGTCGCTGGTGTTCACGTTCACCGAGTAAGCCGCCACCGGCGTCACACCGTTGAAGATTTCGCCCGGATCCACTGGCTTGCTCCGCCAGTAGCCTGCGGGTGCTGGCGTCACCCCGTCGGCCATCACCAGCGGCGCCGTCATCACGTCGCCCATGAGATAGCGCGGCACCCCGGACGTGAAGACTCCTCCAAAATAACTGTTCTCCAGCACCACCGTCGCGGCCGTGACCCCGATTGCATTCGACGGATAGGCCGCGGCGTATACGTAGGGCGAGGGCACCGTCGTCCACGACATGATGCTGGTGGCTCCCGCCACTTGCCCCATGCCTTGAAAGTTGCTCCCTGCCGTCTGCGGCAGCGTCGTTTGGTTGCTGATCTGGTACGCGGCTATCCCCTGCGCGGTCGGCGGGCCGTAGGGCGTGGCCGCCGTTCCCGCGGCGTTGTACGGTGCGTAGATCCAGTTGAAGTTGCCGGCGGATGCATCGTACTGCGCCTGGACGATGGGTGCAGCCATCACGGCAATTGCCGCGGCTAGCCAGCGGATGAGGTGGGTGTTCATGGGGAAGAAAAGTTAAAAGTTAAAAGTTGAAAGTTGAAGGATGAAGGATGAATGAATCGCGGAGTTCGCAGAGGAGCGGCAGAAGGAGGATTTGGAATTTCTTGATTCTTGAAAACTTGGCGTCTTTGCGCCTTTGCGCGAGATCACTCTTAATTGGAATGAGCGGATTGGCAGCAGGATCATCGGCTGTTACAGTTGCCAGGGTATGAAGATCACCTCGCGCAAAGGCGCAAAGACGCAAAGGAAGACCTCATTTCTTTGTGCTCTCTGTGGTTTTTGTGGTTCATCTTCTGTAGTTCGTGCTGCCGTTCAGTCAGTCACAGGTGTTTTTTCTCCCAGCCCACATCCCGACATTCTCTGCTACCCATCTGCGGTTTGATTTCTGAAATCTTCAATGACTGGTGCATGAGTCGTAGCAAAGGAATGCGCCAGAGGAGCTGCGATGCTCTTTCAGCTTTTCAGCTTTCAGCCTCCGATCCATCAATACTTGATGATGTAATTGACGTTGACGTTGACCGGGCGGGTTTCAGTGCCGCCCGTGCTTCCCGTTGGATTAGCCGCAGAGATGGCCTCATCGGAGCCGGCTGTGTTATTGACGGTTGGCATATCACCAGTGGCGCCGGGCACCGAATCACTTGGGAGCGCGTGAACATGGCTTTTGAACGCATCCAGCTGCAAACTTCCGATCGTGTCTCCGATGTTGCCTCCCGTAGTAATGGCTGTGCGCGAAGCTCTGTCCGGATCGTGGGTGGCGCCGTTGTCCGTTCCACGCAGGAAGCGACCGCGCAAGTCGGGCACGTTGAAGTTGTCTGGTACCGCTCCGAAACTCGTGCCTATCGCAGTGAAAAGCGTCAAATATGTCGTCCGGCTGTAGGATGTGCCGTCACACAGCAACCACCCCGTCGGGGCCGTCGTTCCACCGTAAGCCATGATCGAACCGGCGGGGCAAAGCGCCAGCTTCACGGCATCAACCAAGGCCGCCAGCGGCACGGTTCCGGATGATAGATTGGCACCGGCCAGCGCGGTGAGCGCGGCACCGTTGCCGGTAAAGCTTGCGGCGCTGGCCGCTCCATCCACGGTCAGCGTGGTCGCCACATGGGCGCTGCCGTTGACGTCGAGCTTGGAGGCGGGAGCGGTGGTGCCGATACCGACGTTGCCGCCATTGGGATTGATAGCCAAGGGGAATGCCACATCATCTATAGAGCGCATCGATTGGATCCATGTGGCATAGGAGCCGTTATTATAAGACCCCATATAGGTGTAGATATTGGTACCCCCGATTTTGGCTGCTGCATTGGCAGAGCTCGCGGTGGACTGCCGCGCATATTCCACCGACAAGCGGTTGGTCGGCGCCGAGGTGCCGATGCCGATATTGCCGCCGAGCGGGTTGAGAACCAGATTGCCGTAGGAGGAGGCGGCGGTGTACGATTGGAGGGTGCCTTGGTTGAGTGTGGTGTCGTAGCCGATGGCCAGGCGCTCGGTGGGGTCGGTATTGCCACGGATGACGAGTTGCTGGGCGGGCGTGGTGGCGTCGTCACCTTGCAGGATGAGTTTATTGGTAAGATTGGTGTTGATCGCGTTCAGGGCCGGGGTACCGATGCCGACCTGGCCTGCGGCATTCCACGCCAGGGCGAGGTTTTTGACGCTGCCGGTGTTGGAGCCGAGCGCGCCACCCGCGTTGCCGTAGAGCACGGGACCATCGACGGCGATGCCGTTGAAGGTGCGGCCGCTGCCGTACCAGCCGAGGCCGTAGTTGCTGGCGGCAATCCCCGTAGGCAGGGTCGAGGGACTGATCGTCAAGTCGGTGGAGGTGGCGGTTGCCGGGGCGATGCCGTCGGCCACCTTGGCGCGGAAGGCAAACGCGGTGCTGGTGATCTGCTGACGCGGGCTCACCGGCACGTCGGCGGCGGTCAAGGCGTTGTCGCCACTGTCCACCACGATTTCAAGAAACCGACTGGCGCTGTTGGCAAAGACCGCGCTGAGGTCGGTGTGGGCCGCCTGCTCGGCCGTCAGCGTGGTGCCGCCGCCGCCAGCCGCGAGGCCGGTGGCGGGAATGCCGTTGCCCAAGAGCACACTGAACACCCCACTGGAAACCGTCGCGGTCTGCTCTTCCGTCCACAACGGCGTGCCGCCGGTGGCGGTACTGTAAATGCGGAAGAGGATCTTGCGGTTCACGGGTGCCGCCGTGAAGCTCGCCGCCGTGCCGGACGCCCCGATGGGCAGCCCGGTGGCGTCGGCCACTTTGCCTTGGTAGTTGATGAACGAGGGCACGTCGGCGTGCAGGGAACTCTGTGCCAGGCACAGCAGGGTGGCGAATATGGCGGTCTTTTTCATGGGGGGGGAGAGTTATTGGTTATTAGTTAAGAGTTATTTGTTAAGAGTTAGAATAGGCGGCTTTTTCTTCATCTGCATTTCTGCTTTCAGTTTTCAGCTTTTCTTACTGCGAGAGCGTGCCGATTTGAGAGGCGCGGCGCAGTTCGAAGGTGCCGGAGAGAATGAGGTTGTCCTTGTGCACGCCGGCCATGGTTTCGATGTAGTTGCCGCCCACCACACTGCTGCCCCAGCCGGTGGTCACAGTGCTGCCGGCCGGTGGAGTGGCGGTGAAGATGAACTTGCAGGTGCGGGTGATGTTGGGCGATTCCACCCCGGCCGCCAGCGGATTGCCCAGGGCATCCATGTTGTTGTGATCGGGGTGGTACTCGTGGACGAAGGGGTTGGTCGCATCGTTATAGGGAATGCTGACCCTGCGGGTGAGCGTCTGGCCGGTGGCGAAGTGACCGCTGCCATTGATGATGACTTGGTCCAAGGGCAGGAAGGCCGAACCGAGGTGCTGGGCGCTGGCCAAGGCATCCTGTTTCAAGAGTGACTCATGGGTGCAGATGCCCGCCGCATTGGGAGCCACCGCCAACTGGCCCAGATAGACGTGCGACAACAGGCTCGCCACCCCGCTATCCGATAGATGCAACAACGTGCGCAGCTTGAAGGGCGTCGGCGTCGAACTGCCGGTCTGTGGCGGCGGCAGATCGATGGTGATGGCCGGCGCCATTTCATAGCCACTGCCACCACCCGTCACCGTGAAGCCGGTCACCGAGCCATTGGCCACCGTCGCCGTGGCCGTCGCCTGTAAATTCACTTGCGGTGCGCCCACCGTCACCGTCGGAGCGCTGGAGTAGCCATTGCCCGGATTGACGATCGTATAGCCGGTGACGGCATAGTTGCTGAGAGTGGCCGTGGCGGTGGCTCCCACCAAATTGGGAGGATCGGAGAAAGTGATGGTCGGGGCGCTCGGGTAGCCGCTGCCCGCTTGGGTGAGCGTGATGGACCCCACGCCATTGGCGGCCGTGCCGCTGCTGCCACCCGTCAAGACGCAGGTGGCCGTCGCCTGCACCGACGCTGGCGGGTCGGCAACCGTCACGTTGGGCGCGGCAGTGTAGAGGCTGCCCGCGTTGGTGAGTGTGAAGCCGGTGACCAACCCCTCGGCGACGGTCGCCACGGCCGTCGCCGGCGTCCCGGGCGGTGGATCGCTGAGCGTCACGACCGGAGGCGAGGCGTAGCCCGCGCCGCCGAGGCCGAGACTGATGCTGCCGATCCCATCGCTGAGCACGGTGACCGTGTCGGTATCCGGCGAGCTGATGCTGATGGCCGGCGGGGAGAGGTAGCCCTTACCCGGTGAGGTCAGGGTGATGCCGGTGACCGTGCCGAAGCCGCCGCTGCTGAGGACGGCCGTGGCGGTGGCCGTCTGGGCCACCGGTGGGGTATCGAGGGCCACCGCCACGCTGCCGGCGCTGTAGCCCGAACCGCCGTTGACCAAGGTGAGTCTGGAGACGCTGAACTGCAGGGCGTTGCCCAGCGCCGTGGTTAGAGCGCCCGCGGTTTTGATGGTGCCGCCGGAGATCGTGAGGGTCGGCGCGCTGGTGTAGCCCGCACCCACCGTGCTGAGGCTGATGCCCGTGACGGTGCCGGAGCCGCCTCCGCTGAGAATCGCCGTTGCCGTCGCGGCGGTGGTCGCTCCACCCCCGGAAATCGTCACCACGGGCGCCGTGGTGTAGCTTTGGCTGCCCGGGGTGAAGCTGAAACTCTGCGCCGTCAGGCCCAAGGCCGCCGTCGCCGTCGCGCCCGTGCCGCCACTCAGCGTCACCCTTGGCACCGTCGCGTAATTGCTGCCACCTGCCGTGAGCACCAAGGTGCTGACCGCTCCACTCAGTACCGTGGCACTCGCCGTCGCCGGCACACTGGCAGGTGGATTGGCCACCGTCACCGTCGGCATCGACGAGTACACCGTCGGCAGTTGCCCAACCGTGATGCCACTGACCGTGCCGCCCGCCACCGCCGTGGCTTGGGTCAAGCTGGTCGTCGCCGTCGCTTGCACCGGGGTTTTGAAACTGCCACCGCTCATCGTCACCGCCGGCGCGGTTTGATAATTGCTGCCTGGGTTGGTGATGGTGTAGCCGCTGACTTGGCCGTTGGCGATGCTCGCCGTGACCGTCGCAGTGGTTACCCCAGTCGGCGCGGCCGTGATCGACGTCACCACCGGCGCGACGAGGTAACCTGCGCCTGCGTTGACGATATCGAAACTGGCCACGCCATCCCCGCTCAAGGTGCTTGTCGCGGTGGCTTGCACTCCCGTCACTTGAGTGCCGCCGCTCATCGTCACCGTCGGCACCGTGGTGTAGTTGGTGCCCGCCGTGTAGATCGAGTAGCCGCTCACTGCGCCGTTGTACAAATTGGCGGTGGCCTTGGCCTGCACGGCGGCAGGCGGCGCCGTGATCGAGGTCACCGTCGGCGCGCTCACATAACCCGCCCCGGCCGTGCCGACCGTGTAACTGCTCACCGCGCCGCTGGTGAGGTTGGCCGTCGCCACCGCCTGCACCGGGGTCGTTAGAGTGCCGCCGCTCATCGTCACCGTCGGAACCGTGGTGTAGTTGGTGCCGGCATTGTTGATGGTAAAGCTGCTCACTGCGCCGCCGGTCAAAACAGCGGTGGCCGTGGCCTGCACGGCGGCAGGCGGCGCCGTGATCGAGGTCACCGTCGGCGCGCTCACATAACCCGCCCCGGCCGTGCCCACCGTGTAACTGCTCACCGCGCCGCTGGTGAGGTTGGCCGTCGCCACCGCCTGCACCGGGGTCGTTAGAGTGCCGCCGCTCATCGTCACCGTCGGAACCGTGATGTAGTTGCTGCCCGCCGTGGTGATCGTATAGCCGCTCACTGCGCCGTTGGTCAAATTGGCGGTGGCCACCGCCTGCACTGCGGCAGGGGCGGCGGTGATCGAAGTGACCGTCGGCGCGCTCAAATAGCCCGCACCAGCCGTGCCCACCGTGTAACTGCTCACCGCACCGCTGGTCAAATTGGCGCTCGCCACGGCCTGCAACGGGGTGGCAAAGGTGCCGCCGCTCATCGTCACCGTCGGCAGGGTGGTGTAGTTGGTTCCCGCCGTGGTGATCGTGTAGCTGCTCACTGCGCCGTTGGTCAACGTCGCGGTGGCCACCGCCTGCACTGCGGCAGGCGCGGCGGTGATCGAAGTGACCGTTGGCGCGCTGGAATAGCCGACACCCGGATTGGTGATGGTGTAGCTGCCGACCCCATCGGCGCTGAGAACCGCGCTTGCCGTGGCTTGCACTGGCGTCGGCGGCGCGGCGATGGTGACCGTCGGCGCGCTGATGTAGCCGGTGCCCGCGGTGCCGACGGTGATGGCCGTGATGCCTCCGCCTGAGACAGTGGCCGTGGCCGTGGCCTGGACCGCCGCCGCGGGCGCGGTGATCGTGGCCGTCGGCGCGCTGGTGTAGCCCGTTGGGGTGCCGCCGGTCGTGATTTTATAGACCGCGAATTGCGTGGCGTTGCCGGTTGCCGTCGGGGATGTGCCCGCAGCGAGAATGGTGCCCGCCGAAAACGCCAAGGTAGGAGCGCTCGTGTAGGGATACCCCATGGAGGTAATCGTGATACCTGTAACCAGGCCATTGGTTAACACCGCCGTGGCGGTGGCTCCGCTACCCCCGCCGCCAGAAATCGCAATCGTGGGTGCGACGGAATAGGTCTGGGTTCCTGAGGTGATTTTGAAACTCTGCGCCGTCAGGCCCAGTTGGCAGGCCGCCGTCAAACCGCTGCCGCCGCCACCCGAAAAACTGATGGTGGGAACCGTCGCGTAGTTCGTGCCGGGCGTGGATGATCCAAGGTTGATCACGGTTGCGGAAACATAGGTCATCGTCGCCGTGGCAGTGACGCTGGCGGGTGGCGCAGCCACTGTCACGGTAGGGGCCACGGAGTAATATGAGCCCGCAGTGGTGACCGCGATGCTGGCCACCATGCCGCCGCCGACTGTGGGAGTTGCCACGCCCGTCGTGCTGGCGGGCGGTGCCGACAGCACCAGGGTTGGTGCGGTGGTGTAGTTGCTGCCCGCGGTGCCCTGGGCAATGCTCGAAACCGTGCCGGCTGACAGGCTGATGGCTCCTGGTGCCGCGGTCACAGAGGCACTCGGGGCACTGATCCCCACCGTTGGCGCGACCGTGTAATAGCCGCCGCTCAGAACGGGGGTGATGCTGCCGAGGGTTTTGCCGCTGAGCACCGCGGTGCCGGTGGCTTGGCTGCTGGCGGGCGGGGCCGAAAGCACGACGGTTGGCGCAGTGGTGTAGTTGGTGCCGGCCGTGCCCAGCGCGATGCTTGCAACCGTGCCAGTGGCAGAAAGGGTCACCGTGCCCGCCACGGCGTTGATTGCGGCGGTCGGAGCGGTGATTGCCACCGACGGCGCAACGCTATAATAGCCACCGCCGAGAACGGGGGTGATGCTGCCGAGGGTTTTGCCGCTGAGCACCGCGGTGCCGGTGGCGGTCACGCTGGCCGGTGGGGCCGAAAGTACGACGGTCGGCGCGGTGGTGTAGTTGGTGCCCGCCGTGCCCAGCGCGATGGCGGTCACGCTACCCGCGGTTAGGCTCACGGTGCCGGGCGCGGCGGTGATCGCGGCGCTTGGAGCGGTGATTCCCACGGTGGGCGCGGCAGTGTAATAGCCACCTCCCAGAACGAGGTTGATGCTGGCGAGGGTTTTGCTGCTGACCACCGCAGTGCCGGTGGCGGTGGCGCTGGCAGGCGGGGCCGAGAGCACGAGCGTCGGGGCGGTGGTGTAATTGCTGCCTGCCGTGCCCAGCGCGATGCTTGCAACCGTGCCAGTGGCGGAAAGCGTGATGGCACCCGGTGCCGCCGTCACAGCGGCGGTCGGAGCGCTGATCGCCACCGTCGGTGCGACGCTATAGTAGCCGCCGTACAAAACCGGGGTAATGCTGCCCAAGGTTTTGCCGCTGAGCACCGCGGTGCCGGTCGCCGTGACGCTGCTGCTGGGAGCGGAGAGGGTGACGCTGGGAGCGGCGGAGTAGTTGGTGCCCGCGGTGGCCACCGCAATGCCGGTGACGGTTCCCGCGGAAAGGGTCACGGTACCCGGGACGGCGTTGGTGGCTGCCGGCGGTGCCGCGATGGTGACCGTCGGGGCCGTGAGGTAATAGCTGCCACCCGTCAACGTGGCAATACCTGCAAGCGTTTTGGTGCCGCTCAGAATGGCGGTAGCGGTAGCCTGCGCGCTCGGCTGCGGAGCAATGGTGACGGTCGGCACGCCGGTGTAATTGTGGCCGGGGTCGTTGAGCGTGATGCCGGTGACGGCGTCGCCCGTCATCACTGCGGTGGCGGTGGCGGTGCCCAGCGTGGGCGCGTCAATGGTCACGGTGGGGGCCGTGGCGTAGTAATAACCGCCTTGAACGACGCTGATGCCCGCCAGGGTTCTGTCGAAGTTGACTGTCGCGCTACCCGTGGCGGTGACCTTGCCCGGCGGTGGGTCGATGGTGATCGTCGGCGCAGTGGTATAAAAACCGCCCGCTTGGGTCTGCGTGATGGCCGCAACCGTGCCGTTGCTCATGCTGGCGCTCGCCGTCGCGGTGGCGGAGGCGGTGGGCGGTGACAGGGTGACGCTGGGTACGGACGTGTAGCCGGAACCCGTGGCGGCGGGCGCAATGCCAGTGACCGCACCCGCGCTGACGGAGGCGAGGCCGGTGGCGGTGGCATTGCTGTTGGCATGGGGCCCGGCGATGGTGACCTTCGGGGCAGTGGAGTAACCAAAACCACCAGATCCAACGATCGTCAAGCCGGTGATCACTCCGCCAGCAACACTCGCGCTCGCTTGCGCGCCGTTGGAAACCTTGTTGCTCACGTTGGTCAGCGAAACATCGCCGATCCACAATCCCGCCAATGAAGCCGTCTGAGCCGTCACCGGCACATACACGTCCATCAGGTTGCTGCTGTCGGTGATGCGCAGCAACGAGGCGAAATTGGCCCCGGACGCGGCTCCGGACATCAAGGCATCGCCGCGGTTGATCCCAAACAAAAGCTCGACGGTGCTCGTGGGCCCGATCGCCTCGGTGTAACTGCCGGTGATCGGCGTTTCGGTCCATTGCAAGGTGCTCGCATTGAACACGCGCTTGGTCAGCGGCACCGCGCCCACAATCCCGGCCTGGCCCGTCGGCGCGGATTCGCTCGGCGTCGGTGTCAGGGTCAGGGTGACGGCGGCGGCACTGAGGTTGCGCACGAGCACCTTGATGACCGCCCCATCGCGCCCAAAGACGAGTCCACCATTGCTGCTGGGACTGATTTCCAGCGGCGCGTAAAAGTCGCCGGTCACTGCCGCGGAAAACCAATACGCCTGGGTGGCATCGAGCGGCTCCGCACTCGTCGAGAACACTTGCATCGGATTGCCTGCCCCCAGCTCGCCTCCCACGTATTTGTATATCTTGGCGTTCGCCGCAATCGCCGCCGGAAAGGTCGCAAAGTAAGCATTCATCTTTGGATAGCTGCCACTCATGAGTGTCGGAAACCCGAGCAGGTTGGCCCCGTTGCGCACCCATGAATTCACCGGCAATTGCAGCGATTGCTTGAGGGTCATGCTGTAACTGTTGGTCGCGGTGCCGCTGCACCTCACCAAATAGGCAGTCTGGCCCAGCAAACTCACCAGCGAGGTCATCGTCCCGTCGCGCTTCCACACCGCCCACTCGGCCGTGCCAGGCGCCGGTATCAATGGCGACTGGGTGAAGCCCACTTGCGTCGGGTTGGGCTGCCAGCGCCACACTTCCAGCACCTGCGAGGGCAGCAGATTGGCGAGCGTGTCATAACTCGCGTCACCCGTCAGATAAATCGCGTTCCACCCGCCTTTCAGCGCATACGTCGTGCTCTTCCACTGCGCCTGCGCACTGCCCATTCCCAGCCCCGCCAAGACCACAATCAGCCCCAGCCCAGCTCGCGCCTTCGATCTAACCGTTATCAAATTCAAGTTCATGGTAAAAAAGTTCATTATTTCATCTATCGTCGCGCAGCTTTCCTGTTGCCTGTTTCAGCTTTTCACCTAACCGTCAGGCGGAACATTTCGCTGGTGGCGGAGCGCGGAGCGGTGAACACGGTGATGATGCCTACATTGGTGGCCTGGTACGATTGGCTGCCGGCACCGGGCGAGCCGACGGCGATGGGCACCCGGGTCCAGGTTTTCATATCGATGGAGCTTTCGATGGTGTAAACCTTGCCGGTGATGGCGTAGAACTCGAAGCGCACGCTATCCGGCAGCTTCTCCTTGAGCGAGAGTTGGAAGGTCGAGGCATCGCCGGCAAAGGTGCCCGCTATATAAGCCTCCAAATTGGTCAGGCGGCTGTTCATGAAGTGTCCGTTGGCCCCACCGAGCAGGCTGAGGTCCCAGTTGCCATTGGCGTCGGGGTAAATGCCCGCCAGATACAACTGCCACTCCTCCCACGCATCCGGCAATCCATCTTTGTTGGCATCTTCGCCCAGATTCAGGTCCAACCGCGTCCGCTCCCCGCCCTTGCCCGCCTTGAGCGTGCCATTGCACTCGATCGGGTAGAACCACACCCCGTTCATCGACACCACCAGACTGAAGTCCCCCTGCGCCGCCACCGCCTTGGTGCTGTACAAGGTGGTGCCGCTGCGCGCCGCATCAATGCGGATGTTGAGCTCGTAGTTCTCGTCGAGACGGCCGCTGGTAAGCGGCGTGCGACCGACCTCAACCCCGCCCTTGAGCAACACAATCTCCGCCGCCTGGCCCGCGACCGTCTGCCCCACCTGGTCGCGCACGATCCCGTAGAGCGTGTAATACGGCGCGGGCGGAAATGCGCTCGCCGTCGTTGCGGCGGCAAACAGACACGATATAATTTGTTGGATGTATTTCATGGATTGAACCGGCCGGATTAAGAAAAATACAAGTTTATTTCGTGAAATTGGTCTCACCTGGTGCGTTGATGTGTGTTTGAAGCGGTGGCTGCGGAATGCGGATTAGCGCCACAGGCAACGCCGCTGTTGATCGGCGAAAATCCCGCCAAAGCGAGGGAAAAGTGACGAAACGGGTCAAACCACGCACGAACTGTGCAATTCGGGGGGCGGGCCTATTGAGCCTCGCGCTGGACGAGGATCTCCTTGAGCCTGGCGGCGGCCTGGCGGCCGATGGATAGGGGCTCGGCGGCACCCTCCATCGTGAGTCGGCTCTGGCTGCGCGGGTTCCATTCGATCGAGCGCAGGGAGTCGAGCCGAATGAGCAGGAAGCGGCTGAGGCGATAGAAATCGGGCTCGCCCAACAGCGACTCCCACTCGCCCATGCTGCGGCGCGCCGAGAGGGCGGTGGGGTGGTTCTTGATTTGGATTCGCGTGTAGTTCTGCATCGCTTCGATCCACACAATCTCACAACGTCGGCAAATCCTCAGCCCCTTGGAGTCGCAGACCGGAAATGAAAGGGTCTCGTCCACCGGCAGCGCGGGCGGGCTCGCTTCCTCCGCAAGTGGCTGGTGCCGCCGGGTCACCGCGGTCACCAAGCGCGGAATCATCAACGCCAGTCGTTGCGGGTTGACGGGTTTGACCAAGTAATCGACAGCCCCGGCATCGAAGGCGGGGATGGCGTAATTTTCGTGCGCCGTGACAAAAACCACTGCAATGTCCGCCGTGGCCAGCTCCGGCAGGAGCTCAAGCCCCGTGCGGCCGGGCATGTTGACATCGAGGAAGATGACATCCGGCGTTTGCTCCGCCAGGAATGCGATGGCCGCCGCCACGCTCGCGACCGCGCCGAGGATTTGCACCTGCGGGTGGACCGCCAGCAACTGGCGCAGGTGCTGGTTGGCTGCGGCTTCGTCGTCAATGAGCAGGGCGGAAATCATCGGACCTTGGAAGGAATGTGGGTGGGCATGGGGATGCGGATGGTCACGCGCACCCAGCCGTCGCCCGCTTCGGAGGTCACGGTGGCGGCGGCGCCGATGAGCAGTTGGAGGCGTTGGCGCAGGCTGCGGATGCCGATGCCGGTGGAGCGACCCATACCGGGCGGAACCCAGCGGCCGGTATTGGCCACTGTCACGTTGAGGAATCCATCAACCAGCGCGGCGCTGAGTTTCACTTGCAGCGGCATCGGGCTGGTCTCGGCACCATGGTTGAAGGCGTTTTCCAGCAATGGCTGGATCATCATGGGCGGCACCTGCAACGACCGTGCCGCAGTTTCGCAGTTGATCTGGCAAACCAGGTTGTCCCCGAAGCGGATCCGCTGGACGGTGAGGTAGGTTTCCAGGGCATCGAATTCACGCGCCAGCGGTTCCAGCTCATCGGTCTCATGCAGCGAAAAGCGCAGGTAGTCGGCCAAACATTGAGTGACTTCTTCCACCGCCTCGGGGTCGTTCTTGCTGGCGAGTACGGTGTTGAGCGCGTTGAATAAAAAGTGCGGGTTGAGCTGTGCCTGCATGTGGCGGAGCTGGTTGTCGCGGGCCGCCACCTCTGCCTGCAACGCCCGCAACTCGAGTGCGTGGGCCGCCTCCAACTGGTGGAAGGCGAAGTAAAACCCGCTCCATGATAGCAGTACGATGAAGCGCATCGTGACCGAGCTGCGGCCCTGGAAATACTCCGTCACCTGGGGCCGCGGCAACCCCAGATGGTGGAACAGCGCGAGGCTAAGCTGCTTTTCCAACAGGGCAACGGACAGGCAAAGACCCAAAATCACCAGCGCTTTTCTCCAGCCCAGCAATCGGCGGGCGGCGCTGTGCCGATAGATTTCGCGCAGGCCGCCGCTGATCAACAAGCCCACAGCGACGCGCTCAAGGATGAGTGTCATATCGTTGCTATTGATGGGCCTGACGAACGAAGTCATCAAGCACATCATCAACACCATTCCGCCCCAGAACACCAGTTGCAGACACCAGAAAAACGCCGTCCGCCGCCCGTCCAGCACCCGGAACAGCCAGCTTCGCGGCGCACCCACCTCACCGCCGCGCCGCGGAATCGTGCGAGTTTCCAAGTCGGGAGTCATGGCGGACAATTGAAATCTGCTAGCGAGGCTGCACCATGGTGATGCTCGCATTCAGACAAAGCACAGCAATACCAGCACATAATAGTTGTCGATTTTTCATAAGTTACAGGTGTTTTCTTGCAGACGCGAGAGTGGCACACACACACCTCTAATCAATAAAATAAAGAAGTTTTTAACCTGATCAATGGTGCTGCCAAACGCAATGACGATGCCGGGTGCGGGACTGCCGTCGGCCATTTTCAGGTTGTTGCAATACCTCGCCACGTCCGGGTCGGCCATCAGGTCGGGCACGATGGATTGCTGCAACCGCTGTTTCCAGGCGGCGTCGTCGCTGGTGAGCGCCGGATCATCCTGCAGCCTGAACAACTCTTGGCGCAGACTGAAGAGCGTGCCGTAAGGATCCGGGTTGTTGATTCCCAGGCGGCCCTTGGCCACCGAAAAGTCCGCGTTGAGTTGGGCCATCGTGCCGGCCAGACCAGAATCGCCGAGTGCGCTGACCGTCGCCTGCGGTTGGTCGCCGGTCAGATCGCCGAGTGAGCGCGAGGCGACGATGTTGGCGATCACCTGCTTGCCCGCTGTGGTTCCGAGCAGGCCGGTCTCGTAGTCGTAGCTTTTCGCCGCGAGGTAGGTGTAGCGGCCCGCGAGATCGGACAAGGTGCCGTATTGCTCGAGCGCCTCGTTGCGGAAGGTGCGGAAGGTGCGGCGTTGGCCCGGCGGGGTCATGTAGGAAAATTTGGGTTTCGCCAGAAGCATTGGAATGGTCCCAAGCGGAAAGCTATCAATACGGTAGGCTTTGCCAAGAAATCTGGTAATAACTTAGGACAACTCCATTTATGCCGCCGTAGCCAACAGTGGCTCCATCCACGCCAGTGCTGGCAGTATCAATCTATTCGGCGGGTCGGCCCACACCGGCGCCCTTGTCACCGACAGCCATATCGTGCTCGGTGCGGGCGCCCACCGCATGTCAGGTGCCGCCGCCCGGCTCAGTGGCGCGGGTGCGCTCTCTGGCAATCTCTCGATTTCCGACGGTGCGAAGATCGCCCAAGGTGGCTCACCAGCCACGCTCACTCTCTACGGGAATGTGGGATTTGTCGCCGGAGGTGCTCATCCCGCTTGCGCGGTCGAACTCACCAGTGCCTCGTCGTATGACCAGGTCGCCATCGGCGATGGGGCCGCCCTCGATGTAGGCACGGATCTAACTGACTTGCAGGTCGCCCTGCAATACACCCCCTCCTATGGTGACACCTTCCGCATCATCAATGCGGCGGGCACCGGGCATTTCACCGGCACTTTTCGCAATCTTCCCGGCAGCAATTCCGTAATGACAGTGACTTACGGCGCGCAGTCCTATTCTTTGGGCATTACCTACGGTGGGTCGGGGGGATTTGTCGATCTCAAGGTGTTGTCACCTTATCTCGCCTGGGCATACGGTAAAGGCCTGCAGGCTGGGGACGTCGCATTCGGCGCTGATCCCGATCTGGACGGCATCGCCAACGGCATCGAATTCGTGATCGGCGGCGAGCCCAATCCTGCAACCCCCGGCTCCAACTCCTGTGGACTGCTGCCACAAATTGGGGTGGATGAAACCTATTTGCGGGTGATCTACCGCCGCAACGATGACGCGATCTATCTGAACCTTGGTATCCAATACAACGCGGGCCTCGCTGGCTCATGGACTAACGCGGAGCAGGGTGTCAACGGAGTGGTCATCAACGTGGACAACGACGGATTCGGTCCACACGTTGATCGCGTTGAGGTGCTCATTCCGCGCAGCAACGAGGTGGCGGGTAGGTTGTTCGCCCGCTTGAACGCGGCGGAACCCTGCCCCCCCCCGGGACGGCTGACGATTTCACCGTGATCGAGAGCGCGGCGGTCGGGATCCAGATCGAGGGCGAACGCTACCCCGCACACCTGATGGCCACCACCTGCCGCTGATCTGCTGCGGCTCGCAGGACTTCCACACGATGACCTCCGAAGTAGGGTTACGCCCCATATTGTGATGGCGTTGAGAAGCCTCGCCACCTTCGTTGACGTCAGTGAGGAAGACCTCGTTCTCCTGAACCGACTCCTGACGAGCAGGCGGATGTCGGTTCCGCTGGAGTGAGGCGCAGCATTCTAGCCCCATGAATTCTTCCAGACTTATCCCGGAATTGGCGCGTGGCACGATGATTGCCGCCGCCGGGCTGAGGGATGCGCCAAAGAAGGCTTGGGGTGCAGCCGCATTGTTCGCCGTACGTCTGGCCAGCTCAACCCGCCACAACGGTCCGCTGTCAGCCGAAAAACCCACTCCGAGAAATGTTCCACCCGACGAAATCCAGTCACCAATCAAGCGATTCCTCGTTTGATAGAGGCCGCATACGGGCCCAAGGCCGATTTTTTGACAGGCTGCAAATCGCTGCAAATCGTTGATAATGAACTGGTAGCAGAGGGCGGATTTGAACCGCCGACCAAAGGCTTATGAGTCCTTTTGTCCAGTAAAGTTCAAGAGAGTTCATAACAGTTCACAGGATACGCAATTCGCTTATTATGTGGTATTTAAAAGGATTATGACCCAAAGAAAACTCTTGCGCTCATCCATGAACCGTGTGAAAAGTGGCACAGAAACGGCACAGAAACGGCACAGCTATGGCACAGAAAGAAAAAACCAAATTCTCCCGCAACGACATCCGCTATTGGGAACAGCGGGTTTACCAACCTGCATTTCGAGATGAAGACGGTGGCGCCAAGCTGAACGGCCACTATCACGTAAAGATTCAAGCCCACGGTGAGCGACGAGGAGTTACCCTTCAAGCCACCAAGAAAAGTGCAGCGGCCAAGGCGGCCAGGGAGCTGGATTCGTTGGTACGAATGAAAGGCTGGGAACAGGGCTTGCAATTGTTCAGAGGAGAAACTCCGAAACCGAAGGTCACCCTTACGCTCGGCGAGTATCTCGCGGAAGTGGACGCTCATGGAGAAATTAAACCGCGCACGCTTAGAATTTATACCACCAAGGTCAGAACGATTGCGGCTTTCCTCAATCCGCCTGAAATGCCGGATAAGCCAGACAAACCCGATTCAAAGAAAAAGAAGCGCAAACCTAGAGTTGCCAAAAAACTCAGCAAATACGACTACGTCGACGGAGGCGCGACGGTGTGGCAACAGTTTGTAGATGCGACGCCGTTGCGATTCTTTACAGAGGAGAATCTTTCGAAATGGCGAAAGGAGTATCTGGCGAGGCACAAAAACAATCCGAAAAAACTCATGTCTTCCACGCGCAGTGCGAATTCTTGCATTCGCGCTGGCAAGGCCATTTTTGCCAGTGACGTTCGCGCGAAAATTCCTCACGTCAAATTGCCAGACCCCGTTCCCTTCTCAACGTTCAGCTTGTTGGAAGAAGGCGAGAACAGGTATCGCTCTCAAATAGCTAATCCCGAGGAACTACTGTCGGCAGGGAGCTTGGAGTTGGCCATTGCTACTACCCAAACAGAAATTCAAGTGGCATGGGAGCATTCTGGACAAACAGGCGATGCCCCTGAGGCTACTCCAGCGGAACGAATTCGCGCTGAACTGAGCTCATTCCGAAAACGAGAGGCATTCAAAGTCTTGGTACTGGGATTATGCGCCGGACTACGCCGTGGTGAAATCGATACCCTTCTGTGGTCGCAAATTGATTTCTTTGCCAATTGTCTGTGGATCGAAACCACTGATGCCCACGCACCGAAAGCGGATTCGGCCGGAAAAATTCCATTGGACCCGCAGATCATGGAACTTCTCAGAAGATGGAAATCCGATGCAAGGGATGAGTTTGTAGTGCAAGGGTGTGCGCCCAGAGCCGGAGCCGACAAGGTGCATTACCGCGCCAATCGGGCCCACGACGAGTTGATCAAGTGGCTAAAGGCCAAGGAAATAACCAGTCGTATGCCTCTTCACACCTTGAGGAAGGAATTCGGCTCGATCATCTGCGCCCAGGCCGGCATTCACGCAGCATCTCGACTGCTCCGCCACGCTAACATCAGCATGACTGCGGCTGTCTACACGGATCACCGCACCAATGTCACCGCAGGCCTTGGCAACTCCCTGGGCTCAAGAATCTAATCCGCAATTTGCAGTCACACGCACTGCGCAGTCGAAGCTAAGTCCCACAGATTAGCAGCAAGGAGGATGAGGACACATCTCGTAATGCCTCACAATAGTCAAAGTCTGAGCGCCGGTTGGTTGGCGATTGGATCCACTTGGATCATATTTGCCTTAATCTTCTGCTAGCGAGTTTGATACGCGGTGAAGATTTAGCATCTCAGGTATTGGTCCCGTTCTAGGCACTGGATTCAGCCTGAGGATCCACCCGGGACCCTGATCCTCCAATATCTTTGCGGCATCCTCCGTGCTCATTCGTGTGAGATCCACGTCCAATCGTGACTCTAGATCATCTGGTGCCACCTGCATGCTTTTACACTCTGTATACACTCGGCTCGAAAAGGCCTTACCGATCATGCGCTCATGCGAATCTCTCATTCCAGCCAGTGCGGGAAACTTGTATGCTTTGTGACGCTTGAATACTGCAATCATGCTTGCCAAACCATCTTCCAAACCAAGTGAAAGCTCCCAAATCAGCATGGCTTTAATAGCGTCTGATACCAAATCTGGAATCACTGATGGAGCGTGCTGTGTCAGTTTTCTCCAGGCTGGCATGCCCTCATAAGCAGCCAGAGGGTCCAGATATTCGCTCGGATTCCAGACACGGCCTCTGCGATCCAATACTGGCTCATTTGGGGCAGGATTGGACAACAACCACTCAGCCGAGACATGCGCCTTCCTCTCGATCCGTTTGGCCAAGGACACCCAATTCTTGGTGGCCCGACACTCAACGTTTCGGATCCAACTTGGCGAACATTCCATCAACTCCGCGAAGCCGGCTGCAGTGCTGTATTGCCGCAAACCGTATTCTTCGGGCGTATCTTTCAACATGTCGCGCACCTTGCGAACCGGATGGGGATTCTTTTTCTCGTTCACAACGAGTGATAAATCACATTTTTAAGATTCTGTAAAGCAAAAAAGAAATATTTATTTATCCTCTTTTGGTAATTTTGTTCTTGCGATTTAACACACATTGGTTCAGAGTTCGCAGCAACATGAACCCGAACCCACAATCCTTCTACACCCGGCAGGCGCTCTGCGCGGAGCTGCTGGTGTCACTCAGTACCCTCAAGAGGTATGAGGCCAGCGGCGAGTTGCGCCCTACCCGGGTAGGGCCGCGCTTGGTCCGCTATTGCGCCCATGACGTGGCCACCTTTCTGGGCCGCCGCAAAAGAGACCTACCCGACAAACCCGCCTAGACCACTCTCCTTGGCTACGGCTTGAGGTGTTCATGAGACCACTTGCAGCCCCAACCAACCAGAACCCAAAACGAACCAAAACCAAACCAAAACGCACACAAGCATTATGAAGACACAATTCACGATTACCGAAACTGTCGATAAAATCGCCATCAGTTCCCCGTTCAGCCACTCTAATAATCTCATTTTCAAAGCAAAAGGCGGGCAGTGGGATCCGGAATCCAAGAAATGGATTTTCGACCGCACTGCTGTCACTGCCGACATGATTATTGCTATGTTCGGCGAAATCAGCCAACTCGTCATCGCGCGGGTGCCGATGAGTCGGATCGCGGAGCATGATCGCCAATGGAAAACCGGTGGCTACGTGATCGCCATCCGTTTCCGGCACAATTCCGCCGTCGAAATCCCGGATGGTGTTCAATTGGCAACTGGACTCTGGTCTCCAACGGGGGGCACTCCCGCTGCTCCTCGGGTCACAGGGAGCGCAGACCTGTCGATCACGATGGTCATGCGCCGCTCGTACGCCGAGCGCGAGGGGTTTGACATCGTTGCGACAGACGACGACGCCGTCAGCAACCCGCTCAGCGACTACAGTGTCCGTGATCTGCTCGACGAACTCCGCCGTCGTGGGATTTACCCCGGAGACGATGACCAAAAAGACCTGGCTGCCTGATTTGCTGCGCGTAATAACATAAAATCCACCGCTCACCCCACCTCATGCCGGCCCAGTAATGGGCCGGCTTTTTTTGCAAAGATCATGGCGCAAATCCACTAAAAGCGTATCAGCCGGCACGTAAATATTGCTCCTCCCACACTAACAACACGCGCAGCGCGCCTTCTAACGAGCGACCCGCGGCCAGAAGCTGTTTGGCTCAGCCTCGTCCCGATCATAATGAACAACCCTGCGCAATTCGACAGCCCATCGGCCTGATCGCACTGAACCTCGATGCCCTGCTGAGGTTTTTGCGTGCCTTGTGCAGCGCGCGCACTTTTTGCTAGCCATCGCTGCCATGAATTTACGCCCCAGCGACAAAATTGCGGGCGGCGGCGTGATTTCTCGTCTCCAAACCCGTGCCGACTTTTGCAGGCTGGGGTGGGCCGAGGACAGGATTGCCCCAAACTCCTGCCGTGGCCCATCAAATCCCCGCTATGATTTGTGCTGCCGTCTTTCTGTCCCGCACGTCTCGCAACCGGGCTTCTTACCAAAGCTGGCATTGCCCCTGGGGCCCTTGCCACTCCGGGCAAAGTGGATCCTGATTTGATTGAAGTTTTGGTCTCGCAACTTGGTGCTTGGAAATTGCAACATTCCTAAGGCCTCAACTGAAACAATACCCCTCTATGAAATTCGCCGAAGAAATCGAGATTTGCTTGCGTTCGCGTTTCACCGTCGTGTGGATCTCGTCCTACGAAGAGGAGCGCATCGTTGCCTCGCTCAAGGAGCTTTGCGAGCGCACCAAGCGCCGCTTGCTCACTTGGGATATTGCGGCACACTTCAAAGCCGTGTCCGACACGCCCGGCGCACCTTCGCCCCCGGACGCAAAAGACCCCCTTACGGCGCTTGATGCCATCGCCAAGGCCGAGGCCGGCACCGATGCGGTTTTCGTTCTCAAGGACTTCCACCACTGCCTTGACAAGCAGCCCAAAATCATCCGCCAGCTCCGCAATCTAGCGCAGGCGCTCAGGGCCACGCGCAAGTCCATCATCATCACTGCTCCCAATGCCAAGGTTCCGGACGACTTGAAGGACGATGTGTTTCTCATGGAGTTCCCGTCGCCGGATGTGGAAGAAATCAGCGGGCTGCTGGACCGCTTCACGCAAAACCCGCAGATCAAGGTCAACCTCACCGACCTGGGCCGCGACAAGGTCCTGCGTGCGGCGCTCGGTCTGAGCGCCAATCAGGCTCTCCGCGTCTTTGGCAAAAGCATCGTCGCGGAGATCAAGGGGGCGAACGGCCAGGTTCTCAAGCCATCCGGTACTCTCGACGAGCGGGGTATCGACATGATCACCGCCGAGAAAAAAAGCATCATCCGCGAGTCCGGCGCACTGGAATTCTTCTCCCCTCAGGAAACCATCGCCGACATTGGCGGCCTGGAGGTGCTCAAGGAATGGCTGCGCGGCCGCGAGGCCGACTTCACGCCGGAGGCGCAGGCTTACGGCATTCCCGCGCCGAAGGGGATCGCCCTCATCGGCATTCCCGGCACGGGAAAAAGCCTCACCGCGAAGATGGTCTCCAGCCTCTGGCACCTGCCGCTGGTGCGACTGGATGTCGGCGCGCTGTTTGGCGGACTCGTCGGCCAGTCGGAGGAAAACACCCGCAGGGCGCTGGCCTTGGTCGAGACCATCGCCCCGTGCGTGCTGTGGATTGACGAAATGGAAAAAGCCTTCGCCGGGGGTGGGTTGGACGGCGGCACCTCGCAGCGTGTTTTCGGCAGCGTGCTCTCGTGGATGCAGGAAAAGAAACAGGCCGTCTTCGTGATCGGCACGGCCAACGATGTCATGGCCCTGCCGCCGGAGTTTCTCCGCAGCGGGCGCTTCGATGCCACCTTCTTTCTCGACTTGCCCACCACCGCCGAGCGCCGCGCCATTTTCGAGGTTCACATCACCAAGCGAAAGCGCCCGCTGGTCATGTTCGATCTTGACGAACTCGCCGCCGCCTCCGCCGGCTTCGTCGGCGCGGAAATCGAGCAGGCCGTGGTGGATGCCATGCACCTTGCCTACAACGACAAAGCATCGCCCCGCCGCGAATTCACCACCGATGACATCATCGCTGCGCTGACCAGGCTCGTCCCGCTCTCCCGTTCCCAGCGAGAGCGCATCGAGATCCTCCGCTCATGGCTGCGTGACGGCCGCGCCCAGTCCGCTTCTTACACTGAGGCCCGCAAGCATGAGGAGCAGTTCGTCAATATCGATATTCAACTCGACTGACCACAACATCCAAGAAAGCGCCATGTCCCACTTCACCACCATCAAGACCGCCTTCACCGACGCCGAGCCTCTGGAGAAGGCCCTCGCCGATGTTGCCGCCCGGTTCGGTCTTTCCGCGGTGCGGAAAAACGCCACCGTGTCCGGTTGGCAGGGCATCACCACCACTGCGGAACTCGTCGTTTCCACCTGCAATCCCGGTTACGACCTCGGTTTCAAACAGGAAGTCGGCCACTACGCCCTCGTCGGTGACTGGTATGGCATCAAGGACATCAACCGGGACACCCTCACCCTGGCCCTCGCTCAGCGCTACGCCTACCACACTACGGTTCAGAAACTGGTCGAGGAACAGGGCTTCTCCCTCGTGGAGGAGGAGCAGCAGGAGACCGGTGCCATCCACCTCGTCCTCCGCCGCTCCGTCTGAATCCCTTCACCCTTTGCCTATTTCCCCGCCATGCAAACTCAGGAAATCGAAGTCACCATCCAGCCCGACGGCAGCGTAAAGCTCCATGTCCGCGGAGCCGCTGGGACGCAATGCCTCAGCATCACCGCCGATCTCGAAAAAGCTCTGGGTGGTCAGGTTCTCTCCCGCGATCACACCCCGGAATACGACCAGCCCGTCGAACAATCCGACTCCGCCTGGCAATCCCTCGGCCAATAGCAACACCAGCCGCCAACCTTGAACACCTCTGCCCCGCCGCCGCGCCGAAAGTGGCGAAAAAGCATGGCAAGAAAGCCCAAACCGGCGACTTGCGGTAACAAAGTTCCCCAATTGGGAACTTTGTTCTTGTCTTTCCCTGAATTTCCGCCAACTTGTCCATGAGAATCATCGCCCGCCGCACGCTCCGCGAGTTCTACGCCGCCCATGCCGATGCCAAGTCGGCACTGGAGGCGTGGTTTCATGAAGCTACGGCTGCCAAGTGGGCGGGACCTCAGGACATCAAGCAGCGCTACCCGTCGGCCGACATCCTGCCCGGCAACCGGGTGGTCTTCAACATCAAGGGGAACACTTACCGACTCATCATCAGGATCCACTACAACACCGGCATCGTCTTCACCCGCTTCGTCGGCACCCATGCCGACTACGACAAGATCGACGCCTCCAGCATCTGAACACCATGAAAGCCAAAATTCTGAAAACCGAAGCAGACTACCAGGCGGCCCTCGCCCGCGTGGAGTCGCTCATGGATGCCACGCCCGGTTCCGCCAAGGAGGAGGAACTGGAACTTTGGTCGCTGCTCGTCGAGCGCTACGAGCAGGAGCATTTCCCGATCGACCTGCCCGATCCGGTGGATGCGATCAAGTTCCGCATGGAGCAGGAAGGCCTGCGGCAGAAAGACCTCGCCAAGGTGCTACCCGGCAAGAACCGCGTCTCGGAAGTGCTCCACCGCAAGCGCCCGCTCAGCCTCGGGATGATCCGCTCCCTGCACAAACACCTGCACATCCCCGCCGAGGTCCTCATCGGCACGCCGTAAACTCTTTCATTCGGAATCACCAAACCGCCCGCCCTTCGCCCTTCGCCCTTCGCCCTTCAGATTTCAGATTTCGGATTTCGGATTTCATATTTCCCACCCATGCCCCTCTCCATTGACTTCGGCACCTCCAACACCGTCGCCGCCCTCTGGGATGCCGACACACAGGATGCGCGAAGCCTGCCCTTGGCCGATCTCACCACCGAACGCACCGACCCCCATGGGCGGGAGTTCCATGTCGTCCCGTCGCTCATGCACTTTCATGAGCGCGGCCAGTGGACCGGCCAACAGGTCGTGGCACGCGACCTGCTGGCCATGCCCGGCACCTTCCGGTGGATGAAAACCTACACCGGCTCCGGCATGAAGCTGCCGCGCACCCTGTTCGGGAAATCCATCGACAACTTCGATGCCGCCGCCGCTTTCCTCACCCAGGTTATCAATGCCGCCGGCATTCATGTCGACCTCAGCGACGAGGAAGTCGCCTTTACTCTGCCCGTGGAGTCCTTCGAGCACGCCCAGAGCTGGCTGGATGGTGTGGTTCGCAGTGCCGGCGTACTCCGCCCCCGTTATTTGGACGAGGCATCCGCCGCCGCGCTGGGCTATGCCGCCCGAGTTAGTCCCGGAGCGCCCTATCTCGTGTTCGACTTCGGCGGCGGCACGCTGGATGTCTCAATCGTCCGCTCCGATGAAACCACCGACGGCACGGTGCGCAGCCGCCTGCTGGGCAAGGCCGGTACCCAGGTTGGCGGCAGCGCCCTGGACCAGTGGCTCGCCAAATCCACCAGCGAGACCGCTCTGGCCGGACTCGATGCCGCCAGCGTCCGCGCCCTCATGCCTCGGATGCTCGCTGAGGCCGAGCGCGTCAAAGAAGCACTTTCTGCCGCCGACTCCGCCGATTTCGAAATCACCGACCAGCAGGGCTCCCTCCTCGCCAGCCACCGATGGACCCGATCCGCCCTGGAGGATCTCATGGAGCGCCACGGTCTCTTCGACAAGGTCGGTGCGGTCCTCGATGCTGCGGAGAGCCAGGCCCGCGCCCACGGCTATGACCGCTCCTCCCTCCAGGCAGTTCTACTCACCGGCGGCTCCAGCCTCATTCCCTGCGTCCGACGTCTCGTTCGCTCCCGTTATGGCGAACTGACCCGGGCCGACCGACCGTTCGATGCCGTCGCCGCCGGAG
>CAIVSK010000017.1 GCA_903908495.1 Akkermansiaceae bacterium | reverse complement strand
TGTCCGTTGTCGGTTGTCGGTGATTGCGGGGAGGCGATTGACACCGCGCGCAAGCTCAACGGACCACCGAGTACAGACAATACGGGGGAAGAGGTTGTCTGCGGTCCGTTGTCTGTTGTCAGTGGTGCTTGCGCACAGCGCCTTAGCTCTTCATCGCAACAACGGACAACCGACAACCGACAACCGACAACCGACAACGGACCACCGACAACCGACAACGGACCACCGACAACCGACAACGGACAACCGACCACCGACAACCGAGGCACCTCCGATCCCCTATCCACTATCCCCGATCCTCTAACTACGATCGTTGAGCCAGCGCCGCGGCTGCGGCTGGTATTTTTCGGCCGGGGCAAGCGGCGCGACGAGGTGGCGACGTTTGCCCGCGAACATCCGGAAGCTGGAGTGGAGATGTACGACTACGCGCCGGCGGATCAACTGCTGGCGCATTTGCAAAGTGCGGATGTGCATCTGGCGTCGCTGGATCCGGCTTGGACCGGCACGATGGTGCCAAGCAAGCTGCAAGGCATCTTCAATGCCGCCCGCCCGGTCATCTTTATTGGCAGCGCCGAGTCCAGCATTGGCCGCTGGGTGGCGGAAAGCGGCGGCGGCTGGGTGGTGGCGGCCAATGACGTCGACGGCTTGCTCGCCGCGCTGGCGGAGGCTCGCGATCCGGCAGTCTGCGCCGCCCGTGGCCGAGCCGCCAAGGCGTTCGCCGAGGAACACTTCGACCGGTGCCGCAATGTCGACAGGGTTGTGGAAATTCTGACGGCAGGGAGGGATTAGGATTTTGAACGCGGGGTGAGCGTTAGCGAACTTGGAAAAACTTGGCACCGCCCAAACTGGCATGGCCGAAGGCGATTTTGAATTTAGAATTTTGGATTGGGTGTCCCGCCCAACACTGTCATTTTAGCCTCAATCTGTGCATTCCGTGCATTCTGTGGTTTCTATTTTCCTCTAGCACCGCGGAAGGCGGCGGGCAGGAACATGGCCATGGCGCGCGCATGGGGGTGCTTGGGGGGGGCTTGGCGCACACTCATGCTCCTCGAAGAGGGTTCGGCAAGATGCCGAACCCAGCCGGCAGGATGACGGCGCTCCCCGTGGACCGGGCATCGTGCCGGTGCGCGTGAGCATCTTGCGCATGTGCAATTGTTGGGTTTTTTTCGGTAGGGGGCCTTGCAATTCCAGCATTTATACGCTCCACTAGGGTGACTTGAGCGCAGCCAAGCATTTCCGCAACCTGAATGTACGTTAAACTGTTCCTGCATCTGATCCCTGCCACTTTGCTCGCTCTGGCGCTGTCACTCGGGCTGACCCGCTTGATGCTGGAGTTGGCACCGCGATTGGGGCTGATGGACGAGCCCGGGGAGCGGCGGATCCACAGCAAGGCGATTCCGCGGGCCGGGGGCATTGCGGTGTGGCTGAGTTTTTTGGGGGTCATCGCCGGCGGGCTTGGGACGGGTTGGCTCAAAGCCAGCGGGCCGCTATCGTGGTCGTGGCTGGGGGCGTTTGCAGCGAGCTCGGCGGTGTTGGTGGTGGCCGGATTTTTGGATGACCGCAAGGGGCTGCCGCCGCTGGTGAAACTGGCAGCGCATGTGCTGGCACCGACGGTGTTTTTCCTGCTGCACCCGATGCAGCTGAGCATCTTTCCGGCTGACTGGCCGAGTGCCTGCGATGGCGTGGCCTTTGTGATTTGGTGCGTGGCGCTCATCAACGCGTTCAACCTCATCGACGGCCTCGACGGCCTGTGCGGCGGCTTGGCGGCAGTATCGACGCTGGGCATGGCGGGGCTGGCCCTGGCGAACCACCACGCCGACGCCGCGCTGTTGTTGTTAGTGATGGGGGGCTCGATTGTCGGCTTCTTGAGATACAACTTCAATCCGGCGCGCATCTTTCTGGGCGATGCGGGGTCGATGGTGATCGGGTTTTTCCTGGCGACGGCGGCGACCGAGGCGGTTGGGCGCAAGGCGGTGGTGGGGATGATATTGCTGCCCATTGCGGTGGCGGGAGTGCCGCTGCTGGACGTGTTGCTGGCGATCTGGCGGCGCGGTGCGCGCCGCCTCATCCAACGCTTGCGCGGCGAGAAAATCGAGGGCGGCATCTTTGAAGCCGACAGCAACCACTTGCACCACCGGCTGCTGGATGAATCCGGCTCGCAACGCCGGGTGGCGTGGATCTTGCAGGGCCTCGCCAGCGTGCTGGCGATGCTGGCGTTTTTGCCCATGATGTTGGGTGATCGCGTGATGGCACTGTCGCTGGTGGGCTTTCTGGTCATCGCCATGGTGGGCGTGCGCAATCTGGCGCGGGTGGAAATCGAGCACACCGGCAGCGTCATCCACATGGCCATCAAGCTGCCGGGCCACCGTCGGCGGGTGGCGGCCGCGTTGTTCGTTTACGACATTTTGGTGCTGGCCGGGGCGAGTGTCGCGGCGATCATGATCGAGACCGATTGGCACGTGCGAGGCACCAACGCGGGCAACCTGACGCGCTACGTGGTGGTATTCGTGGTGCTGAGCAGCGTCGCCTTATTCCTGATGCGGATCCACCAGCGGATGTGGGTGAGGGCCACCATGCGTGACATTCTGTCGCTGCAATTTTGGCTGGGGGCGGCGGCGCTGGCGACCTTCACGCTGTTCACCCTGATGTACAAGAACGTCGAGTGGAGCACCCTGCGCCTGGCGCTGATGAGCTACGTGTTTGCCTATTGCGGCGTGTGCCTGCCGCGGGTGGCGCTCGACCTGCTGCGGGATTTCGGGATGGACGCGCGCCACAACAACTCGGCACAGGGAAACAGCGGCTACGGGCCGGTGGTGGTGCTGGGCGCGGGGGATTTGGGCACGTTGTTGCTCAACCACCTGAAGTCGAGCGACCACGACTCGTATGCGGGCATGCAACTGCTCGGATTCATCGATGAAATGCAGGTGCTGCACGGCCGCCAACTCCGCTCGTTGCGGGTGCTGGGCGGGCTGTCCATCGTTCCCAGGCTCGTCGCAGAACAGGGGCTCAAAGGCATCATTCTGGCCATCAACGAACCCCCCAAGGAATTGCTCGCCCAACTCGATGCCATCGCCGACCTCCACCAGATCCAGATCTACCGCTGGCGGGTGGGACTGGTGGAGAATAAGCTGAGACCTGAGACCTGAGACCTGAATCAGCGCTTCGCGGCTTAATTTGTTATTTCAGCATTTCAGTTTTCCGTATTTCAGCTTTTCTTCCCCCATGTCGTCGCGCCGCAGCTGCCCCCTTCCCTCCACTTGGCTGCCGCTGGTGGGAGTGGCGGCGTTGTGGACCCCGGCGATGATTGCGGCGTCGTATGCATGGGGCCACGGCGAGTACTACGACTACGGCTGGTACGTGCCACCTGCGGCACTGTGGCTGATGGTCCGCCGCTGGAAGTGCCTGGACGGAGCGGTGGCCCTGCCGCGGCAGTCGCTCGTGCTGGCGAGTGCGGCGCTGCTGGTCCCGTGGATTCTGGTGCTGCGGGTGCTCGGCTATGCCGACCCGTCGTGGCGACTGCCGATGGCCCTGCTGGGACTCACGGCTGCCGGCTGCAGCCATGGCCTGCTGGCGGTCAGCCGCGGCTGGCGGGTATCGGCCGGCTTTGGCTGGATCACCTTGCTGTGGCTCTCGGCGCTGCCGTGGCCGAGCGTGGTGGAGACTTGGATCGTCCACCATCTGACCCGCGGGGTGGTCACCGCAGTGGCGGAGATTTTCCAAATGTTGGGCAAGCCGGTGGAAATTTTGGGTGACCGGTTGCGTTTGTACGACTTGACGGTGGAGGTGACCGATGGCTGCAGCGGGGTGCGGTCGTTCCAGAGTTTTGTGATGGCGACGTGGTTTTTTGCGGAACTCCAGCGCTTGCGGATATCGCGGGCGCTCACCTTGTTGGGCTGCGCCTGCGTGGTGGCGTTTCTAGTGAACATGGCGCGGACCTATTCCTTGGCGCAAATCCGCTTCACCCACGGCAAGGCGGCATTCGATCAGGCGCACGATGCGCTCGGATTGCTGGCTTTCGGCGTCAGCGGCTTGATCTTCTACATCCTGTCGGGCAGACTCGCGGCGAGACCGCTGCGCACCGTGGTTAAATCAGTGCAGATCCATTGAACATCAACCGCTAAAAATGATCCGTCGCCGCCTTGATATCGTCACCGACCGCTGGGTCAACCTGCATCCATTTCTGCGTTTTTTGCTGTTGCTGGCGTTGGTGGGCGGGCTCGGATGGCTGGCAGGCAAGCCGGGCTACCGGGTGTTCAAGGGCTGGCGGGTGGAGCGCAACATGGCGGCCGCCCGCAAGGCCGTGGCGGAAGTGCGCATGGATGCGGCCCGCGACCTCTCGCTGACGGTGCTGCGCGATGGCGACCCGCGGCTGGAAGCCTACCAAATCCTGGAGAAATCCACTGCGGCGCTGCGCGACCCGACGCATGGTGACATTGCGCGGGCGCTGCTGAACCATCCGCAAAGTTCCGACGAAGACCGCCTGCTTGGCTTCCGCGGGATTGCCACGGAGGTGGCCCTCGGTTTGCTTGGGCAGACGTGGGCCAAGCTAGCGGCTGAATGCCAGCGGGACCCGCGATTTGCGACGATGTTTGCGGATCGCCTGATCACCGAGCGGCACCTCGACGAGGCGGCCTCGGTGTTGCTGGCGGTGCCGGAAGCGGCCCGCAATGGCGCGGTGCAGCGCGGCTTGATCCGGGTGCTCATCAGCAGCACCAAAAACGAGGCCCACGCCGAGGCCCAACGCCTGATCGCCGCCCAAATGCCGGCCGCCACCACCGATACCGACGAGTGGCTCGACCTGCTCGAAAATATCCCCGTGCCCGGCCTCCAGCCTGAATTGTTGGCCCCGCTGCGGCCCGCGTTGCAACAAGCGACAGGCGGTGAACTGCCACGCAAGGCGCTGATGCTCGCAAGGCTGGATTATGCGGCCAACACGGCCGAGAGCGCGGCCAAGGGTGCGGCGGTGGTGGAGGCCGCCATCGGCCGCTGGCAAGAGAGTGAACCGGAGGCGCTGGCGGACTTTTTGGGCGACCTCGGACTCTACCCGCGCCTGCTGGAGGTTTTCCCGCCGGCCTGCCTCAAGCAGCATCCGGAATTGCTGCAACCCATGCTCGAGGCCATGGAGCGCTGCGGAGATTGGGATCACGTCGAGGCATTGCTCGATTCGCAGGCGGCGCACATGCCGAAGTACGAGGAACTCGCCCACCGGGCGCTGTCCGCCGCCAAGACGGCCGACACCACCGCCCGCAAGCTGGCCTGGGGTGCCGCGATGGCCGACGCCAAGTCCAGCCCGCTGACCGGTGCCTATCTGACGCTGCAGCGAATTGCCCGCGACGCGGGAATGGCCGACGAGGCCGAGCAAGCACTGGTGGCCGCGATCCACTTGGGACAGGGGCCGCTGCCCTTGTACGCGGACCTCAAGCCGTTGCTCAACTCGCTGGCACGCCAAGGCCACGATAACACCTTGCTGGAAATTTGCGCCAGCTACCTCGCCTTCGAGCCCGGCAACCCGGTGCTGCTGACCCAGTTCGCCTACCTCGCCTGCATCAACCATGTGATCGAACCCAAAACCGTGCTCAAGGCGATGAATGCCCTGGCCGGCGGATTTCCCAAGGACTCGACCATCCAATGCGTGCTGGCCACCGCCTACCTCTGCGATGGCCAGGCCGCCAAGGCCGCCGAGACGCTCGCGCACCTGGATGTGGAACCCGCCAAACTGGCACCGGGATTCCGCGCGGCGCTTCTGGCAACCCAGGTGCTCACCCACAGCATCCCCAGGGACGACCCGCGCATCGACGCATTCCCGTGGAAAAGCACCCTCCCCTCCGAACGCAAAAAATTCCGCGACCTCATCCGCGGTGGCGAGGCCCAACGCAACGCGACCGCGGCCGGCGAATCCTGAGACACCAGGACGACGCGAGGAAATCAACCAGGCGGGCCAAACGGTCCGCCTTTTTTGTGCCCGCAAGCGAATTCCGAGAAATCTTTCTTGATAAACCCGCCACCGCCCTGCGGTATCTGCTGCGCGCCGCCACCCCGCCACCCCGTCATACCACCATGCACAACCGTCGTACGTTTCTGCTCAAGCTTGTGGCCTCGGCCGGAGCCCCCGCCCTGCTGACAAGTCGCTCCCTGGCGCAAAGCCCGCCGCCTCCGGCCAAGCTCGAGGAAAATGATCCGGTGGCCATGGCGCTGGGATTCAAGCTGGACACCACCAAGGTGGACGCCCAGAAGTACCCGCGCCACGCCAACGACCAGGTCTGCTCCGGGTGCACGCTTTATCAGGGGAAAGCGGGCGATGCGCTCGGCCCCTGCCTCACCGTCGGCGGCAAATCGGTGCCGGCGGCCGGCTGGTGCTCGGTCTTCGTCAAAAAACCCTGAGCCGCCTACCCGGCCGGCCTGGCGCTGCGATTTGGTATCACGCGTCCAACTCCCGCCACGATGGGATACCAAACATCAAAATCCTTGATTTCAATACCCCCAGCCGCTTTTGGCTCCCGCACGAGGTCAGGTGTTCTGAGGCAGCACATTTTTTGCCGCCACCCAAAAAAATCCCTTGTGTCCACTCGCTAGACCCGCAAACTCGCGAGGTGCTCTTGCACCCATCCGTAATCCCATGAAATCGTACTTCCCGCTGGTCAAATCTCCGATCAAATACGCCGGTCCCCAGAGCCGCGACCCGTTGACCTTCAAGTGGTTCAACGCCGGCCAAAAGCTGCGCGGCAAGACCATGGCCCAACATTTCCGCTTTGCCGTTGCCTACTGGCACACGTTCAAGGGCGGCGGATCGGACATGTTCGGCCCGGCCGCCTGGGTGCGCGAGTGGAACGTCGGCTCACCGATGGAGGCTGCCGAAAAGGCGCTGCAGGCCAACTTCGAGTTCTGCCAGAAACTCGGTGTCCCGTACTATTGTTTTCATGACCGCGACATCGCCCCCGAGGGTAGCACCTTCGCCGAGTCAGTCACCAACTTGGAGAGTATCGTCAAACTCGCCAAGAAGATGCAGAAGGACACCGGCATCAAGCTGTTGTGGGGCACCGCCAATCTGTTTTCCAATCCGCGCTACACCCACGGTGCGGGCACCAATCCCGACGTCAAGGTGTTTGCCTACGCCGCGGCCCAACTCAAGCACGCGCTGGAAGCCACCTGCCAACTGGGCGGCGAGAACTACGTGTTCTGGGGCGGCCGCGAAGGCTACGAAACCCTCCTCAACACCCGGTACAGCCAGGAACAATCCCAATTCGCCGCGCTGCTCCAACTCGCCGTGGACCACGCCAAACAAATCGGTTTCAAGGGCCAATTCCTGATCGAACCCAAGCCGCGCGAACCCTCCAAACACCAGTACGACTACGATACCGCCACGGTGCTGAGTTTCCTCCGCGCCCACGGCTTGTACGACCATTTCAAAATCAACGTCGAAGCCAACCACGCCACTCTCGCCGGGCACACCTTCGCCCACGAGTTGACCGTCGCCGCCAGTGAAAACAAGCTGGGCAGCGTCGATGCCAATGCCGGCGACGTGCTCCTCGGCTGGGATACCGACCAATTCCCGGTGAACCTCTACGACACCGCCACCGCCATGATCGCCGTGCTCCAACAAAAGGGTGGCATCGGTTCCGGCGGCTTCAACTTCGATGCCAAGTGCCGGCGCGGATCCAACGATGTGATGGACCTCTTCTACGCCCATATCGGCGGCATGGATTGCTTCGCCAAGGGCCTGCTGGTGGCCGACAAGATCCTCTCCGACAAGGCATACACCAAGATCGTGGACGATCGCTACGCGTCGTGGAAATCCCCCGTCGGCAAGGAAATCCTCGCCGGTAAGTCGTCCCTCGACAAACTCACCGCCCTCACCCTCAAGAATGGTGAGCCAACCCTCCAAAGCGGCCGCCAGGAATTGTTGGAAATCCATTTCAACGATATCCTGCTCAGCCTCTAACCATCCATGTACCTCGGCCTCGATAGCAGCACCCAAAGCCTCAAGGGTCTCATCATTGATCCGACCGGCGGACACATCGTCGGCCAGGCGACGGTCAATTTCGACCACGATCTGCCGCAGTATCCGGCCGCATATTCGCCGGCCGGAGACCCGCTCGAAAAGCATGCCAATCCCCTGCTGTGGCTCGCCGCGCTCGACTTGTTGTTCTCCCGCCTGCAGGCCGCAGGTGCTCCCTTGGAGCGCATCGTCGGCATCGCCGGTGCGGGCCAACAACATGGCTCGGTCTATCTGAATGGCCGGGCCAGCACCCTTCTCGCCAGCCTCGACCCCGCGCTCGACCTCGCCGGGCAACTCGCCCCCGCCCTGTCGCGCCAATCCGCGCCGATCTGGATGGACTCGTCCACCAGCGCCCAGTGCGCCGAAATCACCGCCGAAATCGGTGCCAGGCTCCAGACCGACACCGGCTCGCCCGCCATCGAACGCTTCACCGGCCCGCAAATCCGCAAGTTTTTCCAACACGACCCAGCCGCCTACGCCGCCACCGCCACCATCCACCTGGTCTCGTCGTTCATGGCCTCGGTTCTAACCGGCGCGCAGGCTCCCATCGACCACGGCGACGGTGCGGGCATGAACCTGCTCAATCTCAACACCCTCTGCTGGGATCCGGCGATTTGCGAGGCCACCGCGCCAGGGTTGCTGGACAAGCTCCCGCCCGCCGTGCCTACCCACACGGTGATCGGCAAACTCGCCCCCTACTTCGCCAAGTACGGATTCGGCGGCGACGTGGCCATCGCCGCCTGGACCGGTGACAACCCGGCGAGTCTGGTCGGCACCGGTGCCACGCGGCCCGGCCTCGCGGTGGTCAGCCTAGGCACCAGCGACACGTTTTTCGCCGTGCTCGACCCCTACCGGACCGATCCGGACGGCTGCGGCCACGTGTTTGGCAATCCCACTGGCGGCTTCATGTGCCTCACCTGCTTCAAGAACGGGTCCCTCGCCCGCGAGCGCATCCGCGAGGATGCGCAGGTGGACTGGACGTTTTTTGATGTCACTGCATTTGAACTAACCCCGCCCGGCAACCACGGCCAACTCGCCCTGCCGTGGTTCGAGCCGGAAATCACCCCGCCGGTCTTCACCCCGCCCGGTCTGCGCGCCAACTTCGATTTCGCCGCCGCCACACCACAGACCCAGATCCGCGCCATCATCGAGGCCCAGGTGCTTTCCATCCGGGTCCACTCGCAGTGGATCGGCGACTTCGAGACCATTCGCGTCACCGGCGGAGCCTCCCGCAGCACCGGCATCCTCCAGACTCTCGCCAATGTCTTCCAGGCCACGGTGGAAACCATCGCCGTCCAAGACTCCGCCGCCCTGGGTGCCGCCATGCTCGCCGCTCACGTCATCGGCCACCACGACTACCCGTGCCTGACAAAAGCGCTGGCTCCCGCGACCGCCACCATCCTGCCAGACCCCGCCACCCGGCCCATCTATCAGAGATTACTCGCCACCTATCTGCTGCTCGAGACCGGGGCAAAGTCCTGAC
>CAIVSK010000016.1 GCA_903908495.1 Akkermansiaceae bacterium | reverse complement strand
GGGCACCAAGATACACCGGCAGCCTCCTTGCTGACATGCGTCCGCTGACGACCATCGCCAAACTGACCGCAGGGTTGAGGTGGGCGCATGACAAATGGCGGGTGAGATAAATCGCCAGCATCACCCCGATTCCCCAAGCCAAGGCTACCTGCATCAGACCTTGATGCGCATCAAAAAGGACGGAGACCGCGACCGATCCACACCCGAACAGCACCAGCACATAGGTGCCCAACGCTTCGCCAATAAATTCCCGATTGGATCTCATCTTGCCGGAAATCCTACGTTATTGGCAGCGAATATATGGAACATCTGCGCAATCGTGCATACGTAAGGCGGTGCATGCAAGAGATTTTTCGCTCCTTCCTCACAATGCTACTTCGGAAACTTGTCAAAGCGGAACGTGCAGCAGCCCAATTCGAGAACGTTTCCGTTGGCAGCCAGTTTGTTTTTCAAGTGGGTAACGACTCCATAAAGGCGTTGTTTGCCATTTTTCTGCATTTCCAGCAGGCCGGCATCCTTGAGAATGCGAAGATGTTTCGACACGTTGTATTCCGTGAGCCCCAGACGCTCTGCAATCGTGTTGACGTCAAGCACACGACTCATCAATAGGCGCATGATGCGCAGGCGATTCATTTCACCCAGCGCTTTCAACACCAGCATGCAGTCTACGGCTTTCATGAGGCCAAGTTTACGCTGCCTACTCACTGTCAGGCAAGCGCGGTGTCGGTTCGGCTGGCTTGTTCCCGTGAGTCGCGGCGCCATCGCCATGACTTTGCCGACAAATGTGCCTCCTACAGCAGCCCCTTCTGGCGGTCACCGGAGTTACCGCACCCCTCGAATCCCCGATTTTCGGGTAAACCCTTATGGCAGTAAGGCTGACCGCCGACATGAAAACTGCAAATTTCGTGATGGGATCGACCTGCACGTGGAGGTGCCGCTGGTGGATCTAGACGGATCCATCAATATCCGCCCTTCCAATTGCTCCCGGGGCGGCGGGAAACCTGTTGCCCGAGGTCCGGGCTGTAGGTCCCGCCGGTGCCATGGAACATGCCGATCTCCGGCTCCCATGAACTTTCCGGAGCCATCCAGCGCAGGCCTATGGACGAACTCGTTTCCGCAACGGGCGTGCCAATGGCATCGAGGAAGATCGGTTTGCGGGCGTCGTCGCAATCGAAGCGTTCGACCGCTTCGCCACTGGCATTGGTGACGAGGGTGATGAACGAGCAACTACCAGGCTTGTGATGGCCGGGGCGGATCAAGGCGTTTTCCAAACCACCGTGTGGATAGTAAATCGTGCCATTGCGGGTGGAGATGCATTGTTTCAGGCCCTCGGCGCAGACGAAGGTCATGTCAGGGCTGAGGACACCGCTGCCATTATCACTTAACTCCTGGATGCAGACGCTACCGTCATAGACGAAGCGGGTGTCAATGGATGGCAGACCACCCCCACGGTGAATCTTGTGGATCATCACGCGGCCGAGCGCATCGTAGTCGTAGCTGATGAGGGGAGATCCGGTGGCGGTATCGTTCACCGCGACGAGTCGTCCTTCGGCATCGTGGACGAAGGTGAGTGATCCGGTGGCTGTGGTCATGAGCGCGAGGTTGCCGTTGTTATCCCACTCTAACGGACCGCGGGGCCATGAGGTGTATTGACTCATTTGTTGGTCGCCGGGTGGCAACGTGTTTGACTGGGTGTAGGTCCCGGGATTGTCCCCGCCAGCGGCGTTTAGACGGCGGTCTTCGAGGTCGAGGGTGTAGGTGACATCTCTCTCGACGAGGATCTCCCCATTGGCAACATTGCGGCGATGGGTGACGCAGTGGGTGATGCGGCCAAGGCGATCCAAGGTGAAGGATTTGGATCGGCCGGGTGCACCGGTGCCAGCGGCGAAGGCGGTTCTTTCGCTGATTACACGTTGGATAGAGTCGCGGCTCAGGAGGGTCTCGCTGAGGAGGGTGGCTGCGGTATTGTTGACGGTTACGTGGACGCAGGTGTCGAAGGATGCGTCGCTGCCACCTGCTAGAGGGGCGTCCCCATCGCCACGATAGCTGTAGTTGGTGACCACTCCGTTGCCATGGGTGCTGCGGCAAACCCTGTGGCCGAGATAATCCAGCGCAACCACCGGTGGCGAAACCGGCTTGCCACCACTCACGGCGTAGACGGCAAGCAGCAGGCCGGTTGCGTCGCGGCTTTCGACAAACTGGTGGTAATCCTGATAGGTTATGCTGGTGCGTCCGCGGTGGTTGAAGGTGCGGGAAACCGTTAATCCATCCTGTGTCTCGCTGGTGGGATTGCCACAGGAGTCGAAGCTGAAGGTCACGAGAGAGGAACCCTGTCCGACACTTACGCAGCGGCCGAGACCGTCGTGGAGATAGGTGGTATCGGGCACAGGGGTTACACCGGCAGCAGGGTTGGACCAAGCGCAAGATGTCGGGCGGCCATTCAGGTCGAAAGTGGTGGTGCGCAGGGATAAGTCCTGGCATTTCCAAACATGGTTGTTCCCTAGCGAGTCGTAGCTCCACTCTTCATAGGTAGTGTCAGGATGATCGCAGCGGATCACGCGGCCAAGGGCGTCGCTGCTGAAGACGGCGCTATTTCCGTTAGAGTCGGTCACGCTGCGGCACTCGCCGCAGCGGACCAGCGTGCTGGACAGCACTTTGGCAGTTCCATCACCATTGACATCCGCCGAAATCTGTATGCTGAACGGACCGGTGGGCGAGTCGCTATCATAGGCGGTGTGCACGACCAGCCCGCCGGGTTCAGTGGCGGTCACGCAGCGGCCGAGTGAGTCGAAGGCAAAGGATGCGGTGTTGCCGGTGCCGTCGGTGGTTTGGGTGCTGCGACCGAGTGGATCGATGGTGTTGGCGACCGTGAAAGTTTTGTTAGGAGTGCCGGGTACCCCGGAGATGTCGGTGCGAGTGAGCGAGGTCACGTTGCCGCAGTCATCTAACGTTCGCGCCGCCGCGCAGGTGCCGTCCTGGCAACGAATGAGGCGTCCGGCACTATCATATTCGCAGGAGAGCAGCAGATCGCCATTGCAGGTGACCGCCTGAACGAGTCCGGCGGGCGAGCGGTCCACCACGG
>CAIVSK010000015.1 GCA_903908495.1 Akkermansiaceae bacterium | reverse complement strand
CACCCTCGCATCCCTCGCCAACGCCCAAGCCCTCTCGCTTGCCAGCTATTCCTCGGTCGACGTGCTCGGTGCGGGGACGGTGGGCGGCGTGGATGCCTCGGGCACCGCGCTGATCCATTCGCTCACGCTCCACACCGCCGAAATCCGCGGACTCGGCCTGGCCGGCGGCAGCGCCATTCTCAATGCCCGCCAGATTTCCATCGACAACCGCTCGGCCGTCACGCCTGGCACACTGGGTTTACCGAACTCCGGTGAAATTGTCTTTCAAGCCGACAGCATTGACTTTGGCGGTGGTGCGGTGGTGGCGCGCGGGTTGGCATCAACGGTGATGACGGCCGCCACCCTGATGCAAAGCATGGAATCCGGCAGCTTCGGTGCCGCCGGTAACCTCACGCTCAACACACCGGTCTGGCAGTCGTCGCAGGCCGTAAACTACGCCCTCAGCGCCGGTGGCACGCTCCAGCTGAAGGCGGCCGGCAGCGGCACGGGGGCGTTGCCCGCCGCCGGGTTGGGTGCCTCCCTCGCCCTAACCGGCGCCACGGTCGCCGTCGCCTCGCGCGTGGTCATGCCGGGCGGCCAGGTGTCGCTCCACGCCACTGCGGGAAACCTGACCGTCAGCGGAGCCATTGATGCCGGCGGATTTGCCCGCGACTTCCAAGGCCAGACGCGCTTTACCAATGGCGGGCAGATCCGGCTGCAAGCCGATCAAGGGCTGGTCACGCTGACGGCCAGCGGCTTGCTCGACGTCGCGGCGCAGGCCGGCGGCGGTGACGCCGGCTCACTTGATATCGCAGCAGTGAGCGGTTCGGTGAGTCTTGTCGGCACCCTTGCCGGCAGCGGCGGAGTGGCGGGCACGGGCGGGGCATTTTCGTTGGATGTGGGCAAGCTCGCATCGCTTGCCCCGCTGGATCGGCTGCTCAATGCCGCCTCGTTCAATGCGTCCCGCTCGTATCGCATCCGCAGTGGTGACGTGGCGGTGGACGGCAGCGCGCGTTCCCATGCCTACACGGTTGCAACTGATGGCGGAATGCTCACGGTGACCGGCACGATTGATGCGTCCGGTCCGCAGGGCGGCAGCGTGCGCCTGGTGGCGGATGGGAGCCTCATTGTGAGCGGCGGGGCCCACATCAACGTGGCGGCTGCCGACTTCGACGCTGCCGGCAAAGGCGGATCGGTGGTGCTCGAGACTCGCGGTGCAAATGGCGGCGGTCTTGCGCTCAATGTGAATTCGACGATTGACCTGGGAGTTCACGCATGGAGCGGGGCGAGTGCCGCCGCCGGAGATTTTCAAGGCACCTTGCTACTGCGGGCTCCCCGCAATGCCGCCAACAGTGACGTCGCGCTCGCACCGATCGACGCCACCATCAACGGCGCCTCCACGGTCACTGTCGAAGGTTATCGGACCTTCGACGTCGCTGACTTCGGCGGCTTGATCAGCGGCGGTTTCCAGTCGCTCGTCCTCGCCAGCGGCCAGCAATTCCTCGGCACGGCGGGCAGTAGCAGCGCCAGTTACGCCCCGCTGCTGGCCCGCTTGACGGCCAACAGTCCGGCGCTGGCAGCGCAGCTCATTCTCAGTCCGGGGGTGGAAGTGGTCAACTCCGCCGCCGCGACCCCGCTGCCCTTCAGCCTGAGCGCGGCCAACAGCAGCTTGGCAATACCCAGCAGCGGCGGCAGTCTGGCGTTTCCCTCCGGTACGCCGGGCACCTCGCAACTCCGCAGCAGCGCCGGCGCCATCCTCACCAGCACGGCCGGAGCGGTCACCTCTATCACCGCCAACACGAATTTTGCGGTGCCGGCCGGCAGCGTGTTGACGCTGGCGAGTGGCGGCACCGTCACCTACGCTGCGGGCAGCGGCGCGATCAACGTCGTGCTCAATCCGGGGGCTGGGTTCACCACCGGCAGCACTGGTGCGAGTGGCACCCTTGCCGTCAAGGGCAGCAGCGTGACCCTCAACTCGCTGCTCACCAGTTCAGTCGCACTCACGGCCGGTTCGATGGTAACCTTTCCGACTGGAACGGCCGGCAACAACCTGGTCCGGTCCACCGTTAGCGGAAGAATCACCGCTCCCGACGGCACCCTCACCCTGATCCATGCCAACACCAGCGTCGCGGTGGCCGCCGGCAGCTACGTCAGCCTCGATTCCGCCGGCTCCCTCAACTGGTTTTCCGGCACCGGCGGTGCCGTGCCAATCGCGCTGGTGGCCGGCTCCCTGACCACCAGCGGCGCGGTCACCGCCACCCCGCCAACCCCGGATATCACCCTGGGCGGCCCGGCCACGACGTCACTGCTTGGTGACTGGAATCTGGCGAGCGCCCGCTTCGGGCCTAATAAAGCTGCGGGATTCCTCACCCTGCGCTCGGCCGGCAACATCGTGCTTAACGCCTCGCTAACTGACGGCTTCACCACGGGTGCCTACACCTCAGCGCTGCTCGCCCGCAATCCCTTGCTGCCCGCCAACGCACAAGCCTGGTCGTTCAGCCTCGTCGCCGGGGCCGATCTGGCGGCGGCTGACACCCGCCAAGTCGTGGCCATGGCCAGCCTCGGCAGCGACAGCGGCTCGGTAAAGCTGGGCAAGAACGGCTTTTACGCCCTGGTCACCGGCGGTGCCAACGCGCTCACCGCCACTCCCCTCAGTGCCAGCTCCAGCAGCGGGCTGTTTCAAGTGATCCGCACCGGCAGTGGCAACATTGACGTCGTCGCCGCCCGCGACCTCCAACTCCTCAACAACTTCGCCTCGATCTATTCCGCCGGCACCCTGGTGGCCGATCCCACGCTGGGCGGCACTTTCGATACCCCGCGGCCCGACCTCAACGGCTCCGCCCTGGGTTCGCTCGGCGCGGTCCAACAAGCGACCCCGGCTCCCGTCCAGTACACCCTTGGCGGCGGCAACGTCAGCCTCGCCGCAGGCGGCGATATCGTGCATCTCACGCGCACCGCACTGGGTGCCCTGGTCGCCGATTCATCCCGTGAAATGCCCGTCAATTGGCTCGACCGCCGCGGCTATGTCGATGCGTCCACCGGTCAGTTTGGGGTCTCGAAATACGGCGAAGTGGCGTCCACCACCTGGTGGGTCGATTTCACCAATTTCTTCGAAGGCGTCGGGGCCTTGGGCGGGGGCAATGTCACGCTTCACGCGGGCCGCGATGTGGCCAACGTGGACGCGGTGTCGGCCACCAACGCGCGGATGCCCAAAGGCACACCGGATGCCGCGGCGCTCATCGAACTGGGCGGGGGTGACGTGACGGTGCTTGCCGGCAGAAACATCGACGGAGGCAGTTACTATGTCGAACGCGGTCTGGGGACACTGAGCGCCGGAGCATCGGTGACCACCAACGCGACCCGCTCGCCCTCGTTAGGCACGCTCAAGAGCCCGGCGGCGACCCTCGATCCGAGTACCTGGCTGGCTACCACCTTGTTTGCGGGAAAAGCCCGGTTCACGGTGTCGGCTGCCAAGGATGTGTTGCTCGGGCCGGTGGCCAATCCGTTTTTGCTGCCGCAGGGGTATAACAACACATATTGGTACAAGACGTGGTTCTCCACCTACTCGCCGGCCAGCGCGCTGGCGGTTGTCTCGCTCGGCGGGTCGGTGACACTGCGCGAGGGCAGCAGCATTGCCTCGGGCACCGTCGCCAGCCTCGCCCCAGCGCTCCAGACATGGTTCGAGAATGAAATGCGCCTCACCAGCAATCCGCCCTCGGCCTCGTTCTATCAACCGTGGCTGCGCCTCAGCGAGTCACTGGTGGCTCCCTTTGCCACCGGCTTCAGTGTGTTGCCGGGCTCGCTGGCCGTCACCGCGTTCACCGGCGGCATCGCCTTGATCGGCAACCTCAGCCTGGCACCCGCAGCGGCCGGGTCGCTCGAATTGCTCGCCGCCGGGTCCATCGGCGGCCTGCAAGTCTCGGGCACCGCCACCGGCGGCAACCTGACCCGCGCGGTGTGGGCATCGAGCGTGATCAATCTATCGGATGCCAATCCGGCGGCGGTCCCGCAGGCGGCCGACCCGTATGCCTATCAGAGTGTCGGCGGCATCTCGTCGGTGTTGAGCCGCCAGACAGATGCGGCGATCTTCAATTCCCTGACGGCTATGTTTGCCGAGACCGGCTCCGCCAACGGCACCACTCCGGCGAAGCAACTGCTGCACACGCCCGGCCAGTTGCATGCCGCCGATGCCACGCCGCTGCGCATCTACGCGGATGCGGACATCAGCGATATCGAGTTGTTCTCTGCCAAAACGGCACAAGTTATCGCTGGCCGGGATATCCGTGACATCTCGTTCTATCTGCAGAACGTCGCGCCGGACAATGTAAGCGTGGTGGCCGCCGGGCGCGATCTCATTGCCTATGACACGGCGACCGCCGCCTTGGTCAATTCGCTGGCATCCGGCAACATCCGCGCCAGCAACTCCGGTCCGCGTGCCGGTGATATCCAGATCGGAGGTCCCGGCACGCTCGAGGTCTTGGCCGGCCGGACGCTTGATCTGGGCGTCGGAGGCAATAACGCGGATGGTACCGGCAGCGGCATCACCAGTATCGGCAACGCCCGCAATCCCTATCAACCCTTCGCCGGTGCGAACATCATCGCTGCGGCGGGCATTGGCGACGCGCGCTCGCTCGACGCCAGCCAGGCCGATTTCGCTGCGTTCATCGCTCGGTTTGTCAAGGCCGGCGATGGCACGGCTCATCTGGCCGAACTCGGGTTGACCCAGAGCGAGTTCGATGCGCTCGATGCCAACGCGCAGGTCCAGCTCGCATTGCAGTTGTTCTATCTGGTGCTGCGCGACGCCGGCCGTGATCATAACAATCCGCTGCGATCCGGCTACCGCAACTATGACGCCGGCACCCAGGCGATCGCCGCGTTGTTTCCGGGCAACTCATGGAGCGGCGGAATCGAGACCCGGGCCCGCGACATCCGCACCAAGAATGGCGGCTCTATCAGTTTGTTAGCCCCAGGCGGCTCGCTGACGCTGGCGGCCACCACCATTGGAAATCCGCTCGCGCCTCCCGGCATCGTCACTGAAGCCGGTGGTCACATCGATATCTTTACCCGCAACAACGTCGATCTGGGAATCTCCAGAATCTTCACCCTCAAGGGAGGCGATGAAATCATCTGGTCGTCGCTCGGCAACATCGCCGCCGGCTCGTCGTCCAAAACCGTGCAATCCGCCCCGCCAACCCGCGTCCTGATCGACCCTGAAAGCGCTGACGTCAAAACCGACCTGGCAGGCCTCGCCACAGGCGGTGGCATCGGAGTGCTCGCCTCGGTGGCCGGCGTCAAACCCGGCAACGTCGATTTGATCGCCCCGTTGGGAACCATCGATGCGGGCGACGCCGGCATCCGGGTGTCCGGCAACCTCAACATCGCCGCCGCCATCGTTGTCAACTCTGCTAATATCTCCGCCGGAGGCACTAGCACCGGCGCGGCACCCGCCGCCCCGGCCGCACCAAGCGTCGGAGCGATCAGTGCCGCCGCGACCACTGCCGGAGCCACCAACACCACGCTGGAGGATGCGGCGAAACGCGATGCGGCCCCGCCAGCCCCGCCTGCCGAGGTGCTCTCGATCATCAGCGTCGAGGTGCTTGGCTATGGCGGGGGTGGCGACGCCGCCCCGGCTGACGCCGCAGACAGCGGTGACAAAGAGGACAACGAGGACAAACCGCAGCCCTGAGTCATGTCCGCCCGGTGCCGGGCCAATGTGACAATTTCGTTGCAAACGAGTGCTTCAGCTTGCCGGTTGAAAATGTTCAATCGGCCCCGCGGGGAGCTCACTCGGTTCTTCGCATCGCATCCAGTCCCACCCGATCTCTCAACCAAATAAAAATGAAATTGCCATTCCTCAAATCCATCGCAGCGCTTGTCACAGTGCTTCCGCTCGCCGCAGTCGCCGGCCCCACCGCCACTCAGGGCGTGCTTCTCATGGGCTTCCGCAGCACCGATGCCGGCCAGGCCGGCATTGGCACTTATGTGGTCGTCAACATCGGCCAAGCCGCTGGCTATCGCGATGGAACCGCAGGCACCATCACCAATATCAACGCCCAGCTTGAGGAGACCTTCGGTGCTGGTTGGTCAAGCCGCACCGACATCCTGTGGGGTGTCGGCGGTTGTCCTGGCACCACTGCGGCATTCAGCGGCGATCCGGCCAATACGCTCTATCTTTCCCGTGGTGAGACCACCCCCGGCGTTCCCGTCGATTCCCCGCTGCCGACCATCAACACGCGCAACGGCCGTGCCACGATCGCAAGCAACCTCAACGACGCGCTGGGCCTGGCGACCCCGGGTGCCGGATTCGACGATTCAGCGGTCAGTACCCATAACTCGCTTGTCGGCATTGAAACCGACTCGTTGTTCAACAACTGGCGCGTGTATCTGGCTCCTGGCGGCACCTCCGGCAAGGCCGGCTCCACCGGTACGCTTGACTTCGCCTGGGATATCACGGGCATCGAAACCACGCCGCTCAAGACGCTCAGCCTCTACCGGTTCGGCGGCGCCACCAGCGGCATCGTCACCGCGACCAACCTCGGCTACTTCAAGATCGAGTCTAACGGAAACGTGTCGTTCAACTCGGCGTCCGCGCCCGTCAGTTATGCGTCATGGGCCGCCAGTCACGTCGGCGGCCAGGCCGCCAACCTCGATTACGACGGTGACGGCGTCCCTAACGGTGTCGAGTGGTTCATGGGTACCAACGGCAATGGCTTTTCCGCTAATCCGCAGATCGTCAACGGCACGATCAGCTGGCCCCGCGCCTCCGGCAATGCCGCCGCGTCGGCAGTTTATGTCCAGACATCGACCGATCTGAGCAGTTGGACCAACGCTCAAACCGGCCTTGAGGCCGCCATCGGCCCGGTCACCTTCACGTTGCCAGTCGGGCAGCCGAGAGTCTTCGTCCGCCTCTGCGTCGCTCCTTGAGGCTGCAGTGGGTTGCTACGAATCGATGTGTCGGAATTGTCACCCAAGACGTTTTGCGGATGATCCGGGATATTGAAATAAATCAACGCGCGAGCCGGATAAAACATAACTCCCGCCGCACAAACAAACACATGAAAATATATCAAACAACACAATTGGCAGCGGTGATCGCGAGTCTGGCCGGCGCGCTTCCGGCAGGAGCCGCGACGGTTGCCTCGGGAGATCTCATTCTGGGCGTTCGTGCCAATGGCGGAACCGGTGCGGGCATCTCCTACGTGGTGAGCCTCGGCCAAGCCTCACAATACATGGTGGCGCTGGCCACGCCGATTACCATCGGTGACATCGGATCCACCATCTATCGTGGCAACCTCGGCCAGGATCTCACCGATATCTACGGAGCCGGTTGGGCCGCTCGCACCGACCTGCAATGGGGCATTGCCGGGGGCACCTCGGGCAATAACCTGTTCGTCTCCGAGGCGCAATCCAACTCGATCACCATCCCGCTGCCATGGCAGATCAATACCCAGTCCGGGCGCAACCTGGCATTCTCGGATATCCAGAGCATCGGTGGTATCGGCATTGTCGGTGGCTTGGATGACGCTGCCGCCACGGCTAACAGCGCCTATGCGGCCGCGGAAACCAACAGCTATCAAAACAACTGGCGCGGTTACATGGCCCCCGGCGGCACTCCCGGCCAGGCCGGTAGCACCGGTGCGGTTGACCTCTATTCGTTCGCCAGCCCGGGCATCGAGGGCACCACCGCCCAGGCGCTCGCCTTGTTCAACATCACGGGCAGCTCCGCCAGCACCTATGTTGGCAGCTTCTCGCTTGGCTCCGACGGTACCATCGCGTTCGTGCCGGAGCCCAGTTCCGCGTTGTTGGCGGCCGCTTCGGTTCTTCCGCTGTTTTTCCGGCGTCGCAGAATCGCCTGAACCCCACCCAATCCCATTACCTTTGTAATCCCTCATTCAACCAATCTACCACCAACTACATCCATGAAACTGAAAAACATAATTGTCGTCGCAGGCCTCGTCTGCACCACCTTTTCCAGTGCCTATGCCACCGGAAGCAACGTTTACATCACCGGCTCAAGCGCCTTTCGCGGCGCGCTGATGTCCTATCTGCGCGGCAAGCTCACCAACACCCGCGCGGTGTTCGATAAGAGCGTCGACACAGCCAATCTTGCCAACAGCGTGGATGGCTCGTCATTCATCGTCATGTCGGGCAATTTCAATGGTGCCGGCACCACCACCACCTTCTACCTTGCCTTCACCGGATCGGTGTCCGGCGTGCGCGACGTGTCTGGACCCGTCAACCAACTCTTCCCGGTCAAGCCGGCGGATTTCGCCACCAATTCGGCCTATCTGCTCGGTACGTCCGCGCCGTTTGGCGGAGTCAAGGGCACGACCAAGGATTCACTCGGCAATCTTACCTCGGCCTCGACCAGCAACACGCCTGACTTCGGCTTTTCGGACGTGTTCCAAGCGTCCACCATCTACACCGGCACGGTGACGGATACCAAGGTGGCGGTGCTGCCCTTCGTGTGGATCACCGCTCCTGGTGGCTCCGCCGCCGGGATTGCCAACATGACTCCGCAGATCGCCCAGTCGCTCTTCAAAACCGGCTCGCTGCAGTTGGCGATGTTCACGGGCAGTGCCACTGATGCCGCCACCACGGTTTACGCGGTTGGCCGCACGGATGATTCCGGCACGCGTCTGAGCGCCATGGCCGAAACCGGCGTCGGCGTCTCCGCCGGTCTCCAACAGAATCAGCCGGTCGGCAATCCCGTCACGTCCTACACCGCCCTGGGCAACAGTGGGTATGTCGCCGGCGGCGACCTTTCCACCGCCATGAAGTCTGCCACCACGGCCGCCAATGGCTATTCTGTGGCCTACGTCAGCGTCGGCGATGGCGAGTCCACCACCGGTGCCTCCACCCTCAGCCACAACGGAGTGAGCTATGCCACCACGCTATCCGGTACGTCTGCCGCCGCCGACGCAGTGGACGTGCCGCTGGTGACGCAGGGCAAGTACACCTTCTGGTGCTATGAGCACATGCTTGACCGCAACGACACCACCGGCGATGCCGCCACCGTTCTGGCCCTGCTCAAGACGAACCTTGCCGGTTCGATCACCTCGAGCCGCAAGACCGTCAAGTTGGCGGACATGCAGTGCGAGCGCACCACCGACGGTGATATTGTGAACCACTATTGATCCATCCGGTACGAGTCTCATGTCGCGGCATCCGGGAGTCATCCCGGATGCCGCTTTGCCAATTGCCACGCACAGGATGAACATGGGCATGTCTCCGCCAATCTTGAAATTGCTTGCGGTGCTGCCGTTGGCGCTCGCGGTTGCCAGCGTCGTTTGCGAGCGCCCCGCGGCCGTCCCGCAAGGGGTGCCGCCGACCCGCTCAGCGGCTCGTAGCAATGGCGTGACACGCGCCCACAGTGAGGTCGGCGCGGATGGGCGGCAATGGGTGGAGGCCCTTTCCGCCGCGGGGCCAGTGGCGGCGGGACCTGTCCAGCTCGCCACGCAGCGAGCTGGAGGCGCGGGTCTTTCCAAGCCGGATGCCGTGCCGGATGAAGGGGAAAATCCGCGGCAGCCGGGCGGTGCGGCGGCATCTGGTGTTAGGGTGACGCGGGTGCCGTTGTTTTATGTGTTGGCGGATGAAAAGATCGTTGCGAGTGTCCCCGGTCTAACGGCCGGTGGATTGCAGGTATTGCGACAGAATTTTGAGAAGAATGCCGGGGTGGGACTGCTGGCGGCGGATGATCCTGCCTATGCGCAACGCTGGCAGCAAGCCGAGAGTTCCCTCGAACAACAAATGCGTTTGTGGTATGGCTGGTCGGCTTGGGCGGCCTTCGAGCATCAGGCAGCGATCGAAGCTGCCAGGCAGCCGCCATTGGCTGCGCAATAAACCGTGGGCCCGATGGGCATCAGGGGCGCTGGCGAATCTGCGGCAATCTGCCTGCCAGGCCGCGGCTCACTTGATGAAATAGCCCGACACCTTCCACTTGCCGTCTTTGTCGAGCAGCGGGGTGACGGTTTCGACGGCTTCTTTT
>CAIVSK010000014.1 GCA_903908495.1 Akkermansiaceae bacterium | reverse complement strand
CTGGTCATTCACGGTGGATTCGTCGATTATGCGGTCAGCGGCATCAACCCGTCGTGGACCGGCGCGCTGAGCGGCGAGTGGACCAGCAGCGCGCTGGCCTGGCCGAAAAACTGGATCACCAACGTCGGCACCGATTTCATGGATGGCGATGTGGTGACCTTTGACGACACGGCTTCCGGCACCACGGCGATCACCCTCGACTCCACCGTGGCTCCCGCGTCGGTCTTTTTTGCCAACTCCAGTCTGGATTACAGCGTGAGCGGCACCGGCAGCATCGCCGGTGCCACCACCACTCTAATCAAGTCCGGCCCAGCCAGCCTCACCCTCAACACTGCCAACACCTACGGCGGTGGCACCGTCCTCGACGGCGGCTCCCTCATCCTCGGCAACGCGGCAGCCCTCAGCGACGGCCCCCTCGCCCTCGTCAACGGCAGCCTCGGCGGCACCGGCACCATCAGCGGCGCGGTCTCCGGCGGCGCGCTGGCGCTCAACTCCGCCGCCGGCACCATCACCTTGTCCGGCGTGAATACCTTCACCGGAGCCACCACCATCGCCGCGGGCACGCTTGCAATCGGCGGTGCCGGCCAACTCGGCAGCGGCAGTTACGGCGCCGCCATCACCGATAACGGCAGCCTCGCCTACAACAGCAGCGCCACCCAAACCTTGGGCGGAGTCATCAGCGGCAGCGGCAGCTTGGTCAAGAACGGCGCGGGCACCTTGACCTTGGCCGCGAGTGAATCGTTTGCCGGCGCGGTGCAGGTCGACGGCGGCACCTTGGAGCTCAGCTCCCCCGACTACATCCGGGCCTTCTCGCCGACCACCAGCATCACCGTCAATGCCGGCGCGACGCTGGTCATCAACTCCGTCAACGTGTTGCAGGGACAAACCACGGTATTCACCCCGGTCACGGTCAATGGCGGCACGATCACCCTCAACGCCTATCACAATCACTTCGGCCCGCTCACCCTTAATGGCGGCACCATCAACGGCATTTACGCCGGCGGCTACGACGGCCAATACAGCACCATCGACTACGGCGTGACCGTCGGAGGGTCCGCCACCTCGACGCTCACGGGAACCGGCGCGTCCGGCTATTCGGTCAATTCGGGCAATCCCTTCGCGGTTGCAGCCACCGGAGATCCGAGCGGCAATGACCTGGTGGTGGCAGCGCCGCTCCTCGGCAGCAGCCCGCTGGTCAAGAACGGAACTGGCAAGATGCTGCTCACCGCAGTCAACACATTGACGGGTGCCACCATGATCAACGAAGGCACGGTGGAGACCAGCGGAGCGGGACAACTCGGCAGCGGCACCTACGCCGCCGCCATCGCCATTGCCAACTCCGCCACACTGGCCATCAACAGCACGGCAAACCAAACGCTGGCCGGAGTCATTTCCGGCAATGGCACCTTGATCAAGGGTAATTCGGGCCTGCTCACCCTCACCGGCGCCAACACCTGCACCGGCAACACCGTCGTCAATGCCGGCACCCTCACGCTCGCCAGCGGCGCACAACTCGCGTTTGCCATCGGTGCCACCAGCGGCACCACCAACAGCATCTCCGGTGCCGGCACCCTGGTCATCGACGGCAACTTCGCCATCGATACCACGGCCGCCGCCGCCCTCACCAGTGGCACCTGGACCTTGGAAAACGTGGCTTCGCTCAGCGGCGCCTACGGAGCCACTTTCACCGTCGTCGGCTTTGTCGACGCCGGCAGCGACAAGTGGACCAAGACCGAAGGTGCCAAGGTATGGACCTTTGACGAAGCGACCGGCGTTCTGACGCTGGCCTCCTCAGCCACCTTCACCTCGTGGATGGACAGCTTCACCTTCGCTCCCGGCGCCAATACCACCCCCACCGGCGATCCGGATGGCGACGGTCTGAGCAACGCCGCGGAAATGGTCCTCGGCGGCAACCCGGCCTCGGGCATGGACGCAGCCTTGGCGCCGACCCTCGAACGGGTCACCACCGACCTCGGTGCCGGCTCGGTCGACTACATCCTGTTCACCTTCCGCCGCAGCAATCTATCGGTGGCGGCGGCGGTCAGCTCGAACGTCCAATTCGGCAGCGACCTCAGCGGCTGGACCACCGCCGTCGACGGCGAGGCTGGCGTGAAGATCCTGGTGGATGCCGACTTCAGTTTTGTCCCCGCCTCGCCGGACACGGCCCGCGTGCGGGTCTATATTCCGCGCGGCACCAACACCAAACTCTTCGCCCGCCTCGACATCGCCGTGCCATAGCCCAATCCCCGCCGCGAGCTGGGGACCGGAGAGCGTCAGCGACCCACTCTCCGGGCCCCATTTGCCGGTGCCGCGCTGGTTGATCCGCGCCCGGCCCAGGTGCTGTGCGCCCACCGCGTCCATGCGCGCCGCCCCGTCCGCCAGTCGCTGATCCGGCAGATAGTGATGGCTGGCCACCGCTGATGTCCATATTGAACAACGCGCGGCGGTTGTGCATGGAGGCAAGGTTGTTGAGCCAGAATCCGTTAGCGAGATGCTGGATGCATTGTTGAACAATCTCGCCGTGACCGAGACTCGCTGAGACTTGGCCGAGTTGGACAATGCCGAAGGACATGAATAGCTGCGCGAACGACGGAGGCCTGCCGAGCGCCCGCCGCCGCCAAGTCGCCTGCGGGTCACTGGCCGTCGGCGAGCTTGATCGGCAGATCATGCCGGCGCTTGGCTTCATCGCGCTGGAAGATCGGGCCGATTTCCACGCGGCACGCTTCGCCATCGGGCTTGACCCAGGCGCAGTCCGGGGCAGCCGGGCCGGTGTCGTGCGGGTAGTAGGCGGAGGCGCGCTTGAGGGTGGCTTTGTGGCCGTTGAGGCGGGGCCAACCGAAGGTGATGTTGATTTTGGGAATGCCGGAGTTGGGGATTTTTGCGGTGCTATAGACTTCGACAAAGGCGCTGTGTTTGGCCCAAAACGTGAAATCGCTGCCCTCGAAGCGCAGGCTGCCAACCTCGTGCAAGCCGCCTTGCGCGTCCTTCACGCTGCACTTGAACCAGGTGCATTCCACGCCGTTAACCGTCTCGGAGTCGCCCTTGCTGATCTGATAGGTATAAGTCCCCTTGGTCCACGCGAACGGCCGCCGCACGCTGGCGAATTCGCCCTCGTAGCCCGCGCTCTCGACCACGCAGTCGTCTCCCGCCGTGCGCACATGGTCGAGGCCGATGGGAGTCTTTTTGTCACTCGACCAGCGCGAGAAGATCGCCCCCTTGCCGGGGAACACGCGCTCGCGGCTCACTTTGTCAGGCCAGCCGTTGATGTTGGTCTGAAGGCCGCCATAGAACTGAAGGTCGTTGATCTTGGCGATGCCGCAGGGCGAAACATACAGATTGTAGTCGGCGGGCACGTCGCGGTCGATGGTTACGTCGATCTCCAGCGAGGTGAAGTGTTCGACGGGTTTATCAAAGTCCCACCAGATGTTGATCAGATGCCAAGGGGATTTGGGCAGGGTCACGCCGGCGGCCTTGGCCATGTCTACGGGTGTGGGTTGTTGGCAGAGGTCCTCGGCGAGCGCGGTGGCGGCCAATCCAAGGAGCAGCAGCGCAAACTTCATCACGGTCTGCGGAATGGCGGCGGGAGACTGGATATTCATGGGCTTTGAATGGGTCGACAAATCACGGAACGCGAGGATTCATGCTTCGGGCAGCCAGCCGTGTCAAGACCGACACCCGCACCTACCGGCTGGAAATGGATTTTTTGCTTGGTTGGGAGGGGTGTTTAGGTGCATTTTCGGGCAGCAAACCGAACCCATTCCAGCGAGCAGCGCTGGTTCCAGACCCATGCAACAGTCGATTCGCATCCAGTTCCTCGTGATGACAGCCATTGTCACGATCCTGTCACTACCCACCCGCGCCGCGCCGGTGACCATCGGCGATCCGTCGTTTGAGGGCAACTCGCTCACCGCCGGCGGCTACAGCAATGACCTCAGCCCGGAATGGACCGGCACCGGCGGCTCCAACAGCGGCAACGCCTTCGAGGAGTATATCACCGGCTTCGCCTCCCAAGGCACCGATCACCTCGGCATGGAGCAGGATTACGACGTTTGGCAGGACCTGACTTCGACCTATCAAGCCAACACCCGCTACACGCTGACCGTCGGTGCGGGCAACCGCAGCGCTGTGAGCCAAGCGGGCAATCTCACCCAGTATGTGCTGGCGGATGCCACCGGCACCGTGTACGCAACCGGCGCATGGGATGCCTTCGCCAATGTTGCCTCAGGCAGCTTTGCGGATGCCCCGGTACTTGTTTTCGACACCCCTAACAACACCGCCGCGCTCGGCAAGCCCCTGCGCATCCTGCTCCAAGCCCGCGGCATCGGACGCTCGCACTTCGACAACATCCGCCTGGACGCCACCTCGCTGACCCTTCCCGGCGCGGCCACCGTCGGCAATCTGGCGGCCACCGCCATCACCGCCACCAGCGCCACCCTCAACGGCAACGTCACCAATATTGGCAACGCCGCTCCGGGCATCACCCTGTTCTGGGGCCCCGCCGATGGCGGCATCAATCCGGCCAACTGGCTCCACCAAGTCACCCTGGCCGAGACCCAAAGCGGGGCGTTCTCCACCCCGCTGACCTCGCTCGTCGCTGCCACCAGCTATTATTTCACGGTGCGCGCCAGCAACTCGGCCGGTGACTCGTGGGTGTTTCCGTCTGAGGCATTTGAAACCTCGCCCGTCGCACCGAGCGTCGTCACCAGCGCCGCCGCCGGCATCGGATCCACCACCGCCACTCTCGGCGCGAACGTCACCGCCACCGGCGGCGAGGCCCCGGAAGTGACCGTTTACTACGGCACCACTGATGGCGGCACCACCCCCGCCGCCTGGGCCCACTCGCTGAACCTGAGCACCGGTGCCGGTCTGCTCAGCGCCGTGGCGTCCGGACTGTCGCCGGCGACGATCTATCATTGCCGCGCCTATGCGCAAAACTCGGCCGGCGGCACCTGGGCATCCGCCGCGGTGGATTTCACCACTTTCCCGATCAATGCGACGTTGGTCGAAAACCGCAGTCCCGAAGGCATCACCGGGACCACCGCCACCCTGCGTGGCACCGTCACTCAAACCGGCAATGACCCGCCGTCCCTCACCCTGTTTTATGGAACTGCCGACGGCGGCACGACTCCCGCCGCCTGGACGACATCGGCGGCCATCGGCGTGCAAAGCGGCGATTTCACCCATTTCGTGTTAGGCCTGGCACCCAACACCGCGTATTTTTTCCGCTGGCGCGGCGTCAACGCGGCCGCCACCTCGTGGGCATCGGAAAGCGGCACCTTCACCACCACCGGGCTGGTTCCCAGCAGCGCGGTGATCAACGAGTTCCATTACAATTCGCTCGACACCACCAGCCTCGAGGAATTCATCGAATTGTATAACCCCGGCGACACCCCGCTAGACATCTCCGGTTGGTCGCTCGCCAGCGCTGTCACCTTCACCATGCCCGCCGGCACCTCCATTCCCGCCGGGGGATACAAGGTTATCGGCGAAAACCCGGCCACCCTCCAAACCAAATTCACCATCACCGGCGTGTTGGGCCCATGGACCGGCCACCTGTCTACTTCCGGCGAAACCATCGACCTCCGCGATGCCACCGGCGCTCTGATTGATCGCGTGAGCTACTCGGCCGGCTTTCCATGGCCCACCGCGGCCGACGGCGCTGGCCCGTCCTGCGAGTTGATCAACCCCTCGCTCGACAACGACCTCGGCGGATCCTGGCGCTCGTCGGGCACCACTGGCATCCCCGCCGCTACCTACATCGCCGCCGGTGCCACCGGCTGGAAATATAAAAAAGGCACGGCGGAGCCATCCAGTCCGGTCGATGCATGGCGGGCCGTGGCGTATAGCGACTCCGCTTGGCTCAGCGGCCAAACCCCTATCGGATATGGCACCACCGTGGCTTGCGCGACGACGCTTGCGGACATGAAGGGAACCGGAGCCTCCAACTACACGACCGTCTACGCCCGCAAATCCTTCACCGTCACGACGGGCCAGATCCCCACAACACTAACCCTCAAAGTGCGCTATGACGATGGCTGCGTGATTTGGATCAATGGCACCGAAGTTTTCCGCGGCAGCATGCCCGCTGGCCAGGTCGCATACAACGCGGTTGCCACCGCAACCGTCGGTACCGCCGCCTGGTCCACCATCACCCTGCCCAGCACCGACACCTATCTATTCGGCGGTACCAACGTGCTCACCATCCTTGGTGCCAACGTCTCCAAAAATGGCAGCTCGGATTTCAACTTCGATGTGGATTTGTCCACCCCTGCCACCACGGGTTCCTCGAGCCCCACCCCAGGTGCCGCCAACCACGTCGCCAAAGCAACTAACAAAATTCCACCGCAAGCCCGCCAAGTCGTCCACGCGCCCAGTTCGCCCGCGCCCAACCAAGCGGTCACGATCACCGCCCACATCACCGATCCCGACGGCATGGGCGCGGTGACCCTGGCCTATCAAGTGGTGAATCCGGGTGGGTATATCCGCAAGACCGACGCGACCTATGCCAGCACGTGGACCACACTTGCCATGGTGGACGACGGCAGCAACGGCGATGCCGTGGCGGGAGACTCGGTCTACACCGTGGTGCTGCCCGCCAGCCTGCAGACCAACCGCAGCCTCGTGCGCTACAAAATCTCCTTCGCCGATGCGCTCGGCAACGCCCAAACCGTGCCCTACGCCGACGACGATCAACCGAACTTCGCCTACTTCGTCTATGCCGGCGTGCCGGCCTGGACGGGAGCACTCCGTCCTTCCGCATTCAACGGATTTCCGGCCACCGCGAGCCAGACATTTCCATCGTCCATGCTTCAAAGCATTCCGCCGTTCCACCTCATCGCCAACGCCACCGACGTCGCCAACTGCCAATACAACGGCAGCTACGGCACCACCCATTTCTACGGCACCGTCATTGAGCGCGGCGTCATCTACGACCACATCCAGTTCGGCGTGCGCGGCATCGGCTCAACTTATGTGAGCGGCAAGAACAAATGGAACGTCTATTTCAACCGCTCGCGCAATTATCAGGGATATGACAACTACGGCAACCCCTATCAAAAAACCTGGAACAACCTGTTGATCAACTGCAACGCCAGCCCGTGGGCGGCTGTCAACCGCGGGTCCGCCGGGGTTGAGGAGGCGTCCAGCAACCGGATCTTCCAGCTCTTCGGCATGGCCTCGATGAACACACAGTACCTCCACTTCCGCGTCATCGACGACGCCGTGGAAACCTCCACCACCTCACAATACGACGGCGACCTGTGGGGCCTCTACCTCGGCCTCGAACCCACCGAGGGCAATTTTCTCGGCGAACGCGCCATGGCCGACGGCAACATCTACTCGATCGAAGGCAACGCCGGTGACAAAAAACACCAGGGCTCCTCCCAGGTGGTCGATTCCTCGGACTGGTCCACCTTCAGCACCAACCTGGCCGCCGCCGGCCAGACCGAGCAGTGGTACCGCGACAACATCGACCTGCCCACGCTCTTTACCTTCCTCGCGTTGAACCGCCTCATCGGCAACGTGGATGTGCGCCCCGGCGACAATTACCGGTTCTATCACCGGCCCACCGACAACCGCTGGGTCATCATTCCCTATGACCTCGACATGATGTACATCGCCGCCCACCACTGGGGCGGCACCATGGACAGCGGGGTGGTGGTGGCCGGCGCACCCAATGTGATCCGGGCGATTTCCCGCTGGCCTAACATCGCCCGCGAGTACCGCAACCGCTGCCGCGAAGTGCTCTCGCTGATGGGATCGGACGGCAGCGCCCACGGCGGCCAGATCGGCCAATTGATCGATGAATACGCCCAATTCGTCAATCCCACCGGCCAGTCGCTCACCTGGGCCAACCTCGACGCCGCGATGTGGAACCTCAATCCGCACACCGCCGGCAGCGGTGCCAATAGCGGCCAATCGAGCCACAAGGGGAATTTCTTCCGCGCCAACTACCTGGATGGATCGCGCGGCGGGTTGGGCGGCACCACCCAGACCGGCTCATGGATCCGCACGCTCGCCGACGCCGATGGAGACGGATTCAGCGACCACGCGGGAATCATGCAGTGGCTGGTCAACTTTGCCACCAACACCTGGCCCGGCGGCACTTGGACGCGCAAGGCGATGACCGGCAGCGGTGGCGGCACGGATACGGATGCCAACCGCCAGAAAGGCTATGGATATAAGTATCTCGAATTTGAATCGCTGTATGGCGGATGGGTCGATTGCAACAGCAATCCCACCACCGCGGCCAACACCGATTTTCCTGACAAACCCACCATCAATTATGCGGGGGCCGCCGGCTATCCTGTCAACAGTTTGAATTTCGTGTCATCTGCCTTCAGCGACCCGCAGGGAGCCCCCACCTATGCGGCGCACGAATGGCGGGTGGCGGAGATTCTAGCCCCCGGCATCGCCGGCTACGTCGCGGGCACCCCGCGCAAGTATGAGGCGCAAACGCTGTGGTCGTCCGGCGAACTCAGCACCGCACCCGGCGCGTTCTCCATCCCGCTGGGCATCACCGAGCCCGGAAAAACCTACCGAATCCGCGTCCGCCACAAGGATAGCACCGGCAACTGGAGTTATTGGTCCGAGCCGGTCCAATTCGGTGCCACCCCGGCACCGCCCGGCGTGCTCATTCATTATTGGAATTTCAATAAATCCTCCACCTTGTTAGATCCCGCCCAGACCATCGGCGGCGGCACCATGGCGGTGGCCGGCACCAGTCTGGCGGATAACAACCAAGGATTCGCCGGGCTCAACGCGCGCAACGGCGATGCCGCCAACACCCACTTGCGCGTCAACAATCCGCTCACCGCCGGCACCATGGTCACCACGACCCTGCCCACCACCGGATTCCAAAATATCCTCGTCAAATATGAATCCCGCCGCTCAACCCAGGGCGCGGGCAGCCAGACGGTGGCCTACACGCTGGATGGCAGCACCTATGTCCCGTGGACCACTCTGACCATCCTGGATGCCGATCCGGTGGTCGAAACGCTGGATTTCCGCGCGCTGGCCGCCGCTAACAACAATCCCCACTTCGGCCTGCGCATCACGTTTGCCCAAGGCGCTGGCGGCATCGCCGGCAACAACCGGTTCGACAACCTAACGGTCGAGGCCGACGCCGTACCCGGCGACCCGGTGCTGGTCCCCGGCGGCGATGCGGAGTGGAACATCGCCAGCAACTGGGCCAGCGCCGCCGTGCCTAACGGGCCGACAGCACGCGCCATCATCAACGCGCCGGCCAGCGCCAACCGTGCGGTCACCTTCACCGCGCCCGTCACCATCGGCTCGCTGGAAATGAACGTTGCCGCGACCTCATTCTGCAACCAGATCAGCGGCACCACCGGCAGCGCACTCACTTTCAACGGTGGCGCATCCCCTGCCCTGCTCAGCGCTGCGGGCAGCGGCAGCGGCTACATCGAATTGAATATCCCCGGCGGCGTCTTTCTGACCACCCCGCTGCGGCTCGATGTCTCCAATATCCTGGGCGATTTGGACAATGGCGGGTTGCGCCTGCGCGAAATTTGGGACGGCCCCGGCGGCCTGATCAAACAAGGGCTCGGCGTCGCCAGCCTGACCGGAGACGGCAAGATTTTCAGCGGTCCGCTGGTCATTGAAGAGGGGGTGGTCCAGGTCACCCAGCCCGCGGTTCCCGGCCAGACCTCGGGCGTGAGCGTGCAAGCCGGTGGCCAGCTGCGCCTGATCTCGGGCAACGACGCCAATGGTGCGCGCAGCCACACCTTCGGCGGCGCGCTGGTATTGGCAGGGGGCGGCCGCGGCGCGGCCATTGTCGACAGCGATCACAGTGGTGTGTTAGGCGCGCTGCGGTTTGATCCCCTCCCGAGTGGCATCAACCGCGCCATCGTTACCAATGCCATCACCCTCACCGCCGATACCGACATCCACACCAATGGATCCGACAATACCCTCGAACTCACCGGCACGGTCACCGGCTCGGCCGCCCTCGCCAAATCCGGCGGTGGAGCGCTCGTGCTCAGCGGTGCCAGCCCGGCCTTCGCCGGTCCCCTCGTGGTTGCCAACGGCGCGCTGGAGGTTGACGCAAATTGGTCCGCCGCGCCGATCCAATTCGCCACCGGCACCGTCCTGAGCGGCAGCGGAACCACCGGCCCGCTCAGCGGCAACGGCACGCTCGCCCCCTATTTCACCACGCTGAGCGCAGCATCCTGCGCGCTGCCCGCTGCTGAATTCGTCCTGCAGCACGCCGGAACCGCAGGCAACAGCATGCTGCGTCTCACCCAAGCCGCGCCGTTTCCATCAGCACCGGCAAGCGTCGACCTGTTTATCAACATCGCCAATCCCACAGCGGGTGACCGGCTCGGCGGCGGGTTCTTCACCCCGGCCACCCACGACCTGGCAGCCACGCTGGCCGCTACCCAGGTGCGTCTGTTGGTTGCGGACCCCGGCGGCACCATTCCCCACCTCGGCACCCCCTACCGGCTCGCCGCTCCCAGCGACAAGCTGAGCTGGTCGGTAGCCGCGCAAGCGGTCGATTTCGGCAGCGGCCCGGTGGCGGGCCGACTGCTCGAGGTATTGGTGGGCGGCAATCCCGTGACCTTCGCCGCATGGGTGAGTCTCGGGTTTGCCAACCCAGCGGATCGCGCCAACCCGGCGATTTCCGGCCCCAACGCCATGCCCGCCGGCGACGGGGTCTCCAATCTCATGCATTACGCGCTCGGCGTCGGTCCTTATGATCCCGTCGTCACACGCTTGCCGCAGCTGGTGAAGTCCGGCTCGACCTTTGCGCTGCGCTTCCCCTTCGATGCCACCAAAGCCGATCTGATCTGGCGCGTGCAGACCACCCAAACCCTCAACGCTTGGACCAACGTGGTGTTTGATTCCCAGTCAGGCCCGCTGCCACCTTTGACAGACGGTTACCTAGCCATTCCGCTGCCGCCATTGCCCGGCAACTTCGCCCGCCTCGAAGTGGTCCTCATGCCTTGATGTCACGGCGGCCCACCTGAGGCAACTGTTTAAGCGATCTTAACCATCCCGGCACGCCGCTCTGTCCAGGCTTGGTCTGGCGTGACGGCGGCCTCACCTGGGCTGGCGGTGGAGAATTCCCGGAATGCTTCAAAAAATCCGTGCCAAGTGGCCGCTGAGAAGTGACTGTGGCTATATAGACTTTCTTGGCCAGTCCACACCAGTGCGAGCACGGAATTGCACAAGAGCACACCTACAATTACGCTCTGGGATATCCTACACGCTGTAGTCACCGGGAATGATAGTCAGGCGGCAAAGGCTGGTGGGGGAGAATCCGAGAAATTATCCTTGCTCGGGCGACGGGCTGGTGTTTGAGTCATGGACGTGAGAACGACCTTATCAGTACCAGTGCGCGAAGTCCACGCACTCGGCCTATTGTTAACTCAAACCTAAGAACGCACACCACCGCAGAAGCAATGCCTAACCAGAAAAAACTATGATAGCCAAAATGAAATGCTCCAACTGTGGGGCTGAAATTTCCAACCTGAATATGAGTTGGGGTCGAAAGCAAATGTGGTTTATGATTCCTGTGATGCTCATTGGATTTTCGCCGTTAATTATGATGACCTGCTTCAAGGGGGATGCGACGAAGGATCTTCAGATCAGCGAAGTCCGGACCCGATGTGTGGGCAACTCGCTGGAGATTGTTGGGCTAATCACAAATCTAGGTAAACGGCAGTGGTCCAGTGTGACTGTCAATGCGGACTTTTTTGACTCGAAGGGAGTCTTTATTGACAAGGCTAGCGAGTATCTGCGTTCCAATATAGGAGGCAATGCCAAAGAGTATTTCAAGATCACCATACCATCACCGCCTGAACAGGTAACCAAGGAAGCCATACAGCCAGTTGTGAAAATTTCTGGTGGTAACACAAGTCCGTTTTAGATCCTGCAAAGGCAATCAATCCAATCCCCTTCCCGACACCCAACAAACTCAAACCGCCATCTTCTCAATCACACGGTGCCACAGCCCTAGCTTTTGGTGGATATGTTTTGGCGATACGCGCATCGGTTCTTTTCACGATCCCACTCACGATGAAATGGCTTGCAGATATTCTAATTCGAGTCGCGACATTGGATGGCTTCATGGAAACAACTGCCGGAGCCGCTGCTGGCGGTAGTTGAAGATCCGCTCGACGTCGCGCCGCACAAACAACCAGTGGATGAGAGCCCCGCCCCGCGGGCAATAGCGCACGTGGTCCAGACAGAGGGTGCCGCCGTCGCGCTCCTCAAAAGCGTGGGTGTGATGCCACAGCCGATAGGGGCCGCGCAGTTGCTTGTCAACAAAGTGGTTAGGCGGCTGCCACTCGGTGATTTCGGTGCGCCAACGGATCGGGATGCCGTGCACCCGGATCTGATAGTCAATCAGCGCGCCGGGCCGCATTTCGATGTGGCCGGGGGTCAGCACGGAGAATTTCACCCAAGGCGGGGTGAGGGCCTCGAGGTTGCGCGCCTCGGCAAAGAAGGCGAACACCTCGTCGAGGGGGCGTGGCAGCCAGATTTCGGTTTGCAGGGTGTATTCTTTCATCGTTAGGTCGTTGGGTGTTTGGGGTGGCGGGGTTTGCGCAGGTCGTCCAGGGTCGCCCCCAGATGCGCGAGATCGTAACCGGTGATGACGTGCATGCTCAGCCCGGTGAGGCGGGAGACCCGTTGGATGGGATGGAGGGTGTCTGGCATTTGCTACACAGAACCTCTACATCATGTGAACGACATGTAAACCCCAGCAGGCTAATTGAGGGGCGTCATCTGCCAGCGGCTCAGGGCGGCCTGGAGATCCGGGGACTTCAGGGGCTTGGCGACGTAGTCGTTCATGCCGGCCGCGAGGCATTTCTCACGGTCCCAGCCCATCGCGTTGGCGGTAATGGCGATGATGTGGATCGGGCGGCCGTCCGCCAGCCGAATTAGCCGAGTGGTTTCGTAGCCGTCGAGTTCGGGCATCTGGCAATCCATGAAAATGATGTCATAATCGATACGCTGGAGCGCTTCGAGCACCTCGTTGCCATCGGCCACCGTATCGGCATGATATCCGAGTTTGGCCAACATCCGCAGCGCCACCTTCTGGTTGATGATGTTGTCCTCTGCCAAAAGAATCCGCACCGCCGGGTTGCGGGCACCGCTCGTGGCTGACGCCGGCAGTGGCGACAGTGGCGACAGTGGCGAATCGCCCACCCGGCGTGTGCTGGCGCGGTGGCCCGCCACCGCACTCTCGGCCACCACCTCATCGCGGCCGTCGAGCACGATGATATGACTGGTGGGTGGCGCGGCGGCTGACTGCAGTGCGAAGTGCGCGGTGAACCAGAACGTCGATCCACGGCCGGGCTCGCTCGTCACACCGATGTCTCCCTGCATCAGGTGAACCAATTGGCGGGCGATGGCAAGCCCGAGGCCGGTGCCTCCGAATTTGCGACTGGTGGATCCATCCACTTGGCTGAACGGCTGGAAGAGGCCGAGTTGATCGTCGGCGCTGATGCCAATGCCCGAGTCGGAAATTTCAAAGCGCAGCATCGCGTCGGAAACCGGAACCACCCGCAGCACCACCTCGCCTTGATGGGTGAACTTGATCGCGTTGTTCAGCAAATTGGTCAGCACCTGGCGCAGACGCCCGGCGTCACCGCGCACATGGGCAAACAGCCCGGCCTCCACCAACCCCAGCAACCTGAGCCCCTTGCCGTGGGCGGATTCCGTCAGCATCTCCAAGGTGTCCGCCACCACATCGCACACATTGAAGTCGTGCATTTCAAACGTCAGCTTGCCCGCTTCGATCTTGGAGAAATCCAGGATGTCATTGATAATGGTCAGCAGCAGGTCGCCGCTCTTGCGGATGGTTTGCACAAGGTCGTGCTGGTCGGCATCAAGGGAGGTTTCCTCCAGCAAGCCGGTCATGCCGATGACGCCATTCATGGGCGTGCGGATTTCGTGGCTCATGTTGGCTAAGAACTGGGACTTGCTGAGGTTGGCCGCCTGGGCGGCATCGCGGGCACTGACCAGCTCGAACTCGGTTTTGCGTCGCGCGGTAATGTCGGTGCGAATCGCAATGAACTGGCTCGGTTTGCCCTGCTCGTCGAGGCAGGGCACAATGGTGGTCTCCACCCAGTAGGCCGAGCCATCCTTGGCGCGGTTCTGGATCTCACCTTTCCAGATCTGGCCGCGGCCAATCGTCTCCCACAGCTGGACAAAAAATGTTTTCGGGTGGAAACCGGAGTTGATCAGGCGGAAGTCCGCGCCGAGCAGCTCATCGCGGGAATATTGTGAGACCTCGCAGAACTTGTTGTTGACGTAATTGATCCGGCCGCTCTGGTCGGTGATGGCGACCAAGGCGTGCTCGTCCAAGGCGAGTTGCACGTCGCTGAGGCGCTGCTGCGATTCGCGCAACGATTGCTCCGCGGCTTTGCGTTCGGCCAATTCGTGGGTCAGTTGTGCATTGGCTTCCTGCAGTTGCTGGTTGGTGGCGGTGAGCGCCTCGCGGCTTGCCCAAAGGCCTTCGCGCGCCCCCGCCAAACCCATCGCCGCCAGCCCGATTTCTTCCTGCAGCCGGTTGAAATTCTCCGCCATGTCGCCGAGCTCATCGCGCGAATGCACGATCACAGGCACCAGCGTGAAATGCGCCTTGGCGGCCTCCAAATCACCGGCCGCCAAGGCCTGCATGGCGCGGGTGAAATCGGCCAATGTCCCCTTGACCAGCAGATCGGTGGCTTTGGATACCTCCACCGCCGAATGGGCGATCATGCCCGGCAAAATCAACCCGATGGCAATGGTCAACAGCGCCACCACCACAAAAATATCCTCCAACGCGGTGATCAGCGCGGTGTCGTGGCGGGGCACGTTGTCAATGGCGATGAGGTAACCGATCGCATCGAAGGCCAACACCAAAAGCATCGCCCCGGTGAGCTTCAAATGCAGCGTGCGGGCAATGAGCGGCAGTCCCGCCTTGTGGCGGTCGGCCATCTTGCGCCATGCGTATAGCGCGGCCCCCGAATAGGCAAAGGCAATGCCGATGAGCACGGTGCGCATGCCGAATTGTTGGAAACCGAGCACGGTGGAGAGGCCCCAGATGCCCGCCGCGATGACTCCCAGCATGATCGTGCCACGCGGTGCCCGGTACGGCCGTGCCATCTCCGGCTCATCCTTGCGCAACAACCAGACGGCGACGTTGGGCATGCCGATGCCAATCAGATAGGTGAGATTGGCCGCCGCAATCAGCCACACCGGATCGCCAATGAGCAGGAAGGCGATCGCCATCACCGCCGTCAGAACCGTTGTCACCCACGGCGCATCCGTCTTGGAGCGCTTGGCCATGAACTCCGGCAGCAATCCGTCCTCGGCCAATTGGGCCAGCGTGCGCGCCGCCCCGGCCAAGGGCGCAATCGTGCCATGAAACATGTTGAGGATCATGAACCAGATCGCCGCTGCCTTCGCCGCACCACCCAGCAGCGGCGCAAACGTCGGCCCCAACTCCAGCGCGAGCTCCTTGCCCAGCGGCTCAGGCCCCAGCGCCCCGAGCCACACCACCGGCAGAATGATGAAATAGAGCGAGGCGAGCACCGCACTCGCCAACATCGCTCGCGGCACGTTTTTGTTCGGATTGATGGTCTCCCCGACGTGGCAGGACGCCTGCTCGAAAGCCGGGGCGGCGAAACCAATCAGGTAGATGCCCGCCATCACGCTGGTGACCTGACCGAAGATCCCGGCGAAGGGCACCGTCAGGTGATAGGTAAACGCCTGCTGCCAATCCACGGTGCCGCTGAAAACCGGGATGACGGCCGACAAGAAAGCCAACACCGCCGAGGCCGTGGCGATGGGCATGGCCATCCGCATCACCCATTTCACGCCGCACAGGTTCACCCCTGCAAAAATGGCCACGATGCACCCCGCCATGAGCGGCACCGGAAACCACGGCGCATACCATTGGTTGATGGCCGAAGCAGAGAGCAACGCGGTCAACCCGCAGGTCGGTACCCAGCCCCACCAGTAACACACTCCGGTGAGATTGGCCAGCACCGGACTGTACGGCCGGAACGCCTCCGCACAGGTCGCAGCAATGCCGCCGACCCGGTTGGGATACATTAGAATCAATTCGGTCCAGCCGGGCGTCGCCGCCCAGCTCAACAACAGACCCACGATGAGCAACGGCACCGCCGCACTGCCCTGGCCCAAAATTGCTTCCTGACCGATAAACAACGCGCCAATCAAGAACAAACTCTGATTGATGCCTCCCATCGCCACGCACGTGGTGCCAAACCAACCGACCGTGCGCGGATGCAACCGGTGACCATCAGCGCCTCCACATGGGATCGCATCGGAAATGGTACCGCTTGGTTCAATCACGCCATTGGCAATGACGGGATCAGACGCCCCATGTCAAGCGCGAAGTTGCCCCTGCGACAAATATTCACGGTGACTTCCGGTCTTGTGTCCAGCGCGGATCCACCTGCGGAGCCAACCCCTTTCGCTGGCCAAGTCAGCAGCGCAGGGTTGTTGCGCCATCGGCTAATGAATGATGGAATCATCCGCGCTCGTGCCGGTGAGGTTGAACTTGTGGAATCGGTCGGCCTCCTTGAGGGCGGCGGCGGCGTCAAAGCGGCGATTGGCGACGCTGTTGGCCATCGGGTCGTCGCCGTATTCTTTCGCCCAGAACAGGACAAAGTTGTCGGTCGCCTTGCTGCGATGCAAACTGAAATCACTGGCGGGATCGTTGAAGTCATTGCCCGCGGGAACCTCGAAGATGCGACTGGGGATGAGGACCTCCTTGCCGCCGGGCCTCGCTGCGGCGATATCGATGGACGCTCTCGCCGCAGCGCTGGGGGCGGATCCGGTTTGCGGGTATGCGACGGAACGGGTTGCCAAAATCATCGCGAATGCGAACACGGTTTCGCCAACGGTGTGAATTTTCATGCGGTCGGGGTCAAAATCAGCAACAGCGATACCGCAGCGCACCCCGAAACACAATGCGGATCATCGGGGGGCTTCCCGGCGACATTCGCCCGGCGGTGGCCACCATCGCGTCCGGCCACCTGACGTGCCATCAGCAACTGCTTCCGCTCTCCGGCTATTACGGAAATGCAAATATATTAAAGTATATCTATTCGATGACTAAAAATCAAGTAAAACCCAATAGTCTCTGGGAGTCACTCATCCATTGTCATTTCTAACTGCCAAAACCCTGCCCACAAAACCCAAAACGCTGAGACGACGCTGACGGCACCGCCACCCCCAGCCCGGCCGTCTTGCCACTCATCCCCTTTCCTGCATTCCCGAAATTTGAATCAACTCAATGAAAACAGCAATTATTGGCCTAGGTTACGTGGGACTTCCGCTGTCCCTGCAGTTTGCCCGCTCGGGCGTCGAGGTTCTCGGTCTCGATGTCGATTCCAGCAAGATCGACGCGCTCCGCGCCGGACGCAGCTATATCCACCACATTCCCGACGAAGCAATCGCCAGCCTGATGCGCGAGGGGCACTTCTCCGCCTCGGGCGATTTTTCCCGGGTGGCGGAGGTTGAGGCGGTCATCATTTGCGTACCGACGCCGTTGAGCCAGAATCGCGAGCCGGATATTTCCTATGTCCTGAAGTCCGGGGAAGCCATAGCCCCGCACCTGAACAAGGGCACGGTGGTGGTTCTGGAGTCCACCACCTATCCGGGGACCACCGACGAGGACCTCCGCCGGGTGCTCGAGCAAGGATCGGGACTGGTGGCGGGGGTGGATTTCCACCTGGCCTTCTCGCCGGAACGCGAGGATCCGGGAAACCCGCAGAGCGTTGTGGCCCACATTCCAAAGGTCATCGGCGGCTACACCCCGGCCTGCCTCGCGCAGGCCATGAGTCTTTATGGCATGGCCATCGAGCGCCTGGTGCCGGTTTCCTCATGCCGGGCCGCCGAGGCCACCAAGTTGCTGGAGAACATCTTCCGCAGCGTCAACATCGCTTTGGTCAATGAATTGAAACAGGTCTACGCCGCCATGGGCATCGATATCTGGGAAGTCATCGAGGCCGCCAAGACCAAACCGTTCGGATTCATGGCTTTCTATCCGGGTCCCGGCCTCGGCGGGCACTGCATCCCGATTGATCCGTTCTATCTAACATGGAAAGCCCGCGAGTATGAGCAGACGACGCGTTTCATCGAGTTGGCCGGCGAGGTCAACACCGCCATGCCCGGCCATGTGGTCGAGTGCGTGGCCGCCGCGTTGAATGCATCCTGCAAGTCCGTGAAGGGATCGCGCGTGCTCATCGTCGGCCTGGCGTACAAGTCCGGCGTCGATGATGACCGGGAGTCGCCCAGTTACAAATTGCTCGAATTGCTCAGCGAGCGGGGTGCCGAAGTGGCGTATTTCGACCCCTACGTGCCGGTGATCAGGCCGACACGCGAGCATGCCCACTGGGCCGGAACGAAATCCGTGGCGTGGGATGAAGCGTCGATCCGCTCGTTTGATCTGGTCCTGATCAGCACCGCGCACAGCTGCATCGACTACGCCCAACTCGGGCAATGGGCGCAGTGCATCGTCGACACCCGCAACGCAATGAAGGGAGAAGTGGCGGCATCGGACAAGGTCTGGAAGGCCTGAGCTGGCAGTAGGACAATAGCCGGCCATGGCAAGGAATTTCTATTTCAAAGTCTCTATCCGTTCCTTCAAATTGGCTGGGTGTTGCGCCGTGGGTGTGCTGTTAGGTGTATTCCGCAACTCATGCTGGAAGTTGCCCGGAAGGATCCGCCAGTGCAGACTTGACCGGGCAGAGCGGCGGTCTCACACTGCCTGCATGTCCCGCTGTCAATTCCAGGCCATTTCGCTGTTTGCATCGCTCATGCTGGCCAACCCAGGCCAGTCCGCCGCGCCGCCGCCGGACCGCTGGCAAGCCGCCGCCGCACCCGACTTGCACATTGCGGGCATTCCCGGCGACACCGCGCGCAGCATTGAGAACTTCAACGCCGGTTGGAGCTTCGCGCGATTTGGCAAACTGCCTGACGGCTCGGTCGTCCGCGAGCCCGGCAGCTCGAATTGGTCGGTCAGCGCCACCGCCTCATCGGAAGAGGCGGACAGGGGCAACACCGCCGAGATGGCCTTCGACGGCGATGCGGACACCCGCTGGTGCGCCGCCAATGCCGCCGCCAACCAGTGGCTGGCCCTCGATTTTGGCAAACCGCTGGACCTCGGCAGCATCGCCATCAGTTGGGAAAAGCCGCAGGGCTACGCCTTCACCGTCGAGGGGTCGGCCGACACCAAGTCATGGTCGCCACTGGCCTCCGGCGGTGCCGATCCGGCCGCGGCGCTCCACCTCGCCGGCCGCTTTCGCCACTTGCGCATCTCTACCAGCGCGCTGCCGGCGGGCGGCTGGGCCAGCATTCGCGAGATCACTCTCACGGATGCGGCAGGCGCGCCGATCCGCCGCGCCAAGCTCGTCGACGCCGCCCCCACGCCGGAGAGCGCGGCCTTCGACGCAGCCGGCTGGCGCAAACTCGACTTGCCGCACGACTGGGCGATCGAGGGGCCGTTCACCTTCGACGTGTCCGCCGAAACCGGCCGCCTGCCGTGGCCGGGCGTCGGCTGGTACCGCAAGACGTTCCAAGCCGCGGCGGATCTAACGGGCAAGCGGGTGTTTCTCGAATTCGACGGCGCGATGTCTCATGCCCAGGTCTGGCTCAACGGCCAACCGGTCGGCGAACGCGCCTACGGCTATTCCTCGTTCCAGGTCGAACTCACCGCGCATCTCAAACCCGGCGCGCCCAACACGGTGGCCGTGCGCCTGAACAATCCCCCCAACTCGTCACGCTGGTATCCGGGCGGCGGCATCTATCGCAACGTCCGCCTGGTCACCACCGGCGCGCTGCGCGTCGCCCCGGGCGGCTTGTTTGTCACCACCCCGGCGGTCGAGACCGCCCGCGCCACCGTGAAGGTATCGCTAGAAATTGAAAACCCCGGCGTGCAGGCCGCGGAAGCGGTGATTGAAACCCGCATCTTCGCCCTCGGCATCGCCGCTGCGGGCGCTCCCAGGGCCGCCGCCGCCCCCCAGCTCACCCGCCTGACCCTCGCTGCGGGCGCGCCCCGGACCAGCGCCGAGCAGACGTTCACCGTGGCAAACCCGATGCTGTGGAATCCCGCCGCTCCCGCCCTCTACGTCGTGCGCTGCAACATCACCGTGGCCGGTAAATTGACCGACACCGCCGAGACGACTTTCGGCATCCGCACCGCGGTCTTCGACGCCAAGCGCGGGCTCCTGGTCAATGGCCAACGCCTCGATGTGCGCGGCGTCTGCGAGCACCACGACCTCGGCGCGCTCGGCAGCGCGATCAATACGCGGGCCCTGCGCCGCCAGTTGGAGATACTCGGCAGCATGGGCTGCAACGCCATCCGCACTTCCCACAACCCGCCCGCGCCTGAATTGCTCGATCTGTGCGACCGCATGGGTTTTGTGGTCATGGACGAGGCGTTCGATTGCTGGAAACAAGGCAAAACTCCCAATGACTACTCCCGCGACTTCGAGCGCTGGCACGAGCGAGATCTAACGGATTTCGTGCGGCGCGACCGCAACCACCCGTGCGTGGTGCTGTGGAGCATCGGCAATGAAATCCCGGAAGCCGGCAACGCCAAGACCGGCCCGGCGCTGGCCACCGAGTTGCGCGGCATCGTGCACCGCGAGGACCCCAGCCGCCAGGTTGGCATCGGCTGTGACAATCCCGCTTCCGGCAACAATGGCATGCAGGACGCGGTCGACGTCTTCGGCTACAACTACAAGCCGCACATGTATGGCGAGTTCCTCAAAAACCACCCGCAACGGCCGTTGTTCGGCTCCGAAACCGCCTCCTGCGTCAGCTCGCGCGGCGAGTATTTTTTCCCGGTCTCCAACAACAAGGGTGGCGGATTCTTCAACTATCAGGTCAGCTCGTACGACCTTTACGCGCCCGGCTGGGCCTATCACCCCGACGTCGAATTCGCCGGCCTCGACCGCAACCCCGGCTGTGCCGGCGAGTTCGTCTGGACCGGCTTCGACTACCTCGGTGAACCCACGCCCTACAACGGAGGTGCCTCCACACTGACCAATTTCCACAGTGAGGCGGAAAAACTCGCGCACCAGGCGTTGCTGGCAAAAATCGGCAGCCAATCGCCGGCCCGCAGTTCGTATTTCGGCATCATCGATCTGGCGGGCTTCCCCAAGGACCGCTACTATCTCTATCAGGCACGCTGGCGGCCGGAACTTCCGATGGCTCACCTGCTGCCGCATTGGTCCTGGCCCGAACGCGTCGGCCAGGTCACCCCGGTGCATGCCTACACCTCCGGCGACGAGGCGGAGTTGTTTCTCAACAACAAATCGCTAGGCCGCAAACACCGCGCCGCAGGCGAGTATCGGCTGCGCTGGGACGACGTGAAATATGAACCCGGCGAGCTGCGTCTCGTCGCTTACAAAAACGGCGCGCCGTGGGCGCAAACCGTCCAGCGCACGGCCACCGCGGCGGCCAAGCTCGATCTCACGGCCGACCGCGCCGACTTCAAGGCTGATGGTGACGACCTGGTGTTTCTCACCGTGCGGGTCTGCGACGCGGTGGGCACCCTGGTCCCCCGCGCCGCCCTGCCGGTGACCTTCACCCTCACCGGGCCGGCCGAGGTCATCGCCGTGGACAATGGCGATGCCACGAGTTTCGAGCCGTTCCAAGCATCGCGCCGCACCACCTTCAACGGCCTCGCCCTGGCCATCGTCCGCGCCCACCGCGGTCAGCCCGGCGAGATCCGCGTCACCGCCACCGCGGAGGGCCTGGCACCCGCCACCGCCACCCTGCACTCCCGTTAGCTGGCTGCCGCGGCTATCGGTGATCGTCGAATCGGATGCTGAAGCGCAGCACCTTGGCTAACGACGGCCACGTTGCGCCGCTGGATTCATGCTGGCTCTAGCCGTGACGGCAAGCGGGGATGAGAAAATCGGCAAAGTTCCTGTCTTGACTGCTTTGAAAGCACGCATGACTGAAAATGCCGCAGGCGAGCCATGTGCCCTGCGGTGCTCACACGCCGCGCCATGCCCGAACGCATGGTTGATCGATCCCCTGCCAAAATCGGCAAATGGGGTGTGGCATGCGAAAAAGCAGCCGAAGATGTTACAATAGCGATTACTAGCTGGCGGCCCGGCCTGATTCCTGTCATGACAGCCTCCCCATGGCCCTATCCGTATCCGCCAAACACACCAAGCTCGCCGCCGAGTTGCGCAAGGAAATCGCCGATGGCCGGTACGGCGCGGAAGGGCGCCTGCCCAGCGAGGCCAAACTGGTCCGACGCTTCGGGGTATCGCGTCCGACCGTCGCCCAGGCGCTGCGCACCCTGCGCGAGGAGGGATTAATCACGCGGCGGGCGGGATCGGGCACCTATGCACGGCCGCCAGGGCAGCTGGGCGGTATGGTAGCCACCCGGATGCTGGCCTTGTTGATCCCGGACTTCGGCCACACCGAGGTGTTCCAACTCATCGCAGGCCATCTGGCCAGCCTGGCCCGCCACCATGAATACGGTCTGGTCTGGGGCGGGTCGACCCAGCCGAAGCTCGATGCCGATACCCGCTTGGAACATGGCGAGGAATTGTGCCAGCAGTTCATCGAAAAGCACATCGATGGAGTGTTCTTTGCGCCCTATGAACTGGTGGAGGGTGGGATCGAGGCCAACGGCAGGATGATCAAGCGCTTGCGCGACGCCGGCATCCCGGTGGTGCTCGTCGATCGCGACATCACCCCGTTTCCGGAACGCAGCGAGTTCGATCTGGTAGGCGTCGACAACACCGGCGGCGGATATATGTTAGGTCGACACCTGCTCAAGCTCGGCTGCCGGAAGTTCACCTACGTGGCGCGACCGTGGTCGGCCTCCACGGTGGATGCCCGCTACTCAGGTTTGTGGGAGGCTCTCCGCCGCTCCGGCGGCGCTGCATGCACGCTGGGAACTGAGCGTGGCGACGTTGCCGACCCGGTTTTCGCGCACAAGATCATGGCCGCGCGGCCTGACGTGATTGCCTGTGCCAACGACCATACGGCCGCCGTGCTGATCCAGAGTTTGGGAAAACTGGGAATCACAGTGCCGGGCGACGTGCGGGTGGTGGGCTTTGACGACGCCGGCTTTGCCAGTTTAGTGACACCGCCCCTCACGACGGTGCGCCAACCCTGCCAGGAGATCGCCATCTCGGCATTTCGCGCGATGCTCGACCGCCTGGTCGATCCATCATTTCCGCCGCGCAGCATCAGCCTGACCCCGAGCCTGGTGGTCCGCGAATCCTGCGGTGCCTATATCAAGGGGTAGTTTCCGCAGGCATCACAGTGAATTCAGCCAGCGAGGCATACGGCTTGGACGCGTCGAAGCCGCCGAGGGCCACCAGTTTGATAAATCGGGTGGTGACGGGGTTGGCAAATTTCACCAACTGCCAGTTGGCGTTGTGGCCGAACTCACCGTGGGCGACGGGGGCCTCCCAGGTCCGGCCATCGGCGCTGGTGCACACTGCGTAACCCTTGATCCAGCCGTTCGGGTTGTTATCCTGCCGCGGCAGGCATTTGATGCCCGCCAGTTTCACCGGCTTGGGCAACTCGATGACCAATTCATGCGGAAACGCTGCCGCAGGCTCGTTCCAGGGGCTGTGCCACATGCTGTTAGGGTCGCCGTCGATCGCCAGCTCCGCGCCATATCCGGGTGCCTCGCTGTCAGCGTGGATCTTGGCACCGAGCGCCTGTAACTTGTTGGTCATCTGCGACACGAACAACCCGTCCAGAAAATCCGTGGTGAGTGGGGTGGCAGGTTTGAAATCGGCCGAACCGGCATAGTGATAGAGACTGGCCAGCCATTGGCGGGCGGCCGGATTGCTCTTGAGGTCGGTGAGTTTGAAGCCGCAGACCAGCAATTGGCCGTTGCCCACGCGGCCCTCGAAGGTGATTCCGAGTTTGTGGTTGCGGGCGAAATTATCGATCACCTGGACCAGCGGACGGTACTCCGGCGGGGTATCGTCGAGGATGAAGAGCTGGCATTTCTGCATCAGCTCATACCATTGCCAGTTGCTGTGGGCTTCGGTGGGAAACTGCGCGAACAACGGGTGCTGCGGATCACAGAGCAGGCCCATCGTGTTAGGCTTCTGACTCGGAAACCAGACCGGACTCCAAAACACCGGCAGAAACGCCCCGGCCATGGATTGCGCCGGGTTGGCCGCACGCGGAAACAACACCACCTTCTCGCCTGCCGCCAGCGCGGCTTTCGCCTCATCCCAATTCTCGCTGACTCTCACATTGGCCGCTGGCTCGCTCGCGGGCCTTGGCGGATAGACCCAGATCTCCCAGTCGTTGGCAATCTCCGTGCCGGGCAGCGACAGCGTGACCGTGAGCTTGGCGGGCGCATCCACCCCGGCCAGCGACGCGCTGAGCCTCCCGAGTTCGGTTAGCTTGCCGGTCGGGGCGTTCACCGCGGCCAGTTTGCCCGCCGCCACCTCGCGCCCCTGCGGGTCTTTGACCGACCACAGCAACTGCGCGTTGGGCAGGTCGGCGGCACCGTAATGCGCGAGGTCCGCCGTCGCTACCAACGGTTCGTCGGTGGTGTAGCAGCGTTTGGGCAGGCGCAGCAACGGCACGCTCGGCGCACAAAACCGCCGATAGGCTGCCGGCGTGATGAAGCCCTTGGAATCCCAGAACGGGTCGAGCGGGCCGACCAACGCGGTGCCTTGGGTCGGATAGTCGTGGAGATCCAACAATGAGAACCCGGCATAGCCCGGGGTACGCAACAGGACCTCGATTTCCTCCTTGTAGAGAAGAGTGGCGAAGTGACCGCTGGCGGATACGAATTGCGGGGCCTGGTCGAGCAGATGTTTGTTGCGCATATCCTCGCGGATGATTTCAAAATTCTTCACCGCCATCACGCCGGTGTATTTCTTGATCTCGTTGAAATCCGGGAAATACATCCATTGGCCGATCTCGTGGCCGATGATCGGCCGGGCGTCGCTGGCCACCACGCCGCGCAGATCGCGCTGCGTGGCAGGGCCGCCGATGCCGCGGCCGTCCATCAGCTCCGTCCACTGGCGGTTGGCGGTGGTCGGCGCACAGGACGCCGATGAATAGAGGTGGCGGGCATCGCGCTGAATCAACATCTCCACCCAACGGGTTAGAAGCGCGTTATTGCCGCCGTATTCGTTGCCCAGGGTCATGGTGCAAAACGACGGATGATTGCCGTAGGTGTCCACGATGCGCTGCAACTCGGCCTCGATGAAAGCGTCGCGTTGCGGGTCGGCCCCGGCATTGACATTGGCCATCGGGCCTTCCGCCTGAATCAGGATGCCTTCGAGGTCGGCTGCCACAAATGCCGCCTCGGGCGGGCACCACGAGTGGAACCGGATGTGATTGAGGCCATAGGATTTCATGATCCGATAGATCCGCTGCCAGGCCGCCGGATCGGTCGGCGGGTAGCCGGTTAGAGGGAACACCGAGCACTCCAGGGTGCCGCGCAAAAACAGCGGCCGGCCGTTCAAGGTGAACTGGCTGCCGCGCGCCGCAAATTGGCGCATGCCAAACCGCACCGTGCAACGGTCGTCGCCGAGTTGTATCTTCAACTCGCTCAGGAAGGGTGAAAATTCATCCCACAACTTCGCTCCGCGCATGTCCACATTCACTTCGGCGCGGCCGCCCTTTTCATCCCACGCCGCATCGACCTGCTGGTTGCCCACGCGCAACACCCCGTGCCCGGCCCGGCCGCTGGCATTGCCGATTTTCACCGCCACGCGCGCCTGCATCTTGTCGACATCCGGATAGACCTGCACCACGTCCAACCAAACCGGCGGGGTGGCATGCAATTCGATGCGGCCGATGATGCCATTCATGTTGCCCCAGGTGCCGCCGAACAACGCGGAGACGAAGCGGCCCATGTCGAGTTTGACCGTGTTGTCCACGCAAATGGTCAGTCGGTGTTTGCCGGGAGCGCGGCCGCAGCCGAGATCATAAACATGGGGTGCGATCAGGCTGTCCTGCGAGCCCAGTGGCTGCTCGTCGAACCAGACGCTGGTGACCCACCGGCAGCGTTCCAGCAGCAAGCTCACGCGCTTTCCTTGCCATGCGGCGGGAATCTCGATGTCGCGTTGATACCATGCGGGACCGGCATAGTCATGCAAGCGATACGGCCCTTCCAGAGTGGCAGGCTTGGTGTTCTCCAGCCCCAGGCCGGCGTCATCCAGCGTGCCGGGCAAGTTGATTTTTCCGCTACCGGCGAGCGGCGCGGCGAACCAATGGTCCAGACTGCCGGAGCGCTTCTCATCGAGCCGGAGTTTCCATTCGCCGGCCAGAGAAGTGTTGTCGGACCCATTCGTTGCCGGGTCGTGAAACGCAGCCATCGCATCCGGCGGGTGGATCCCGGCCCCATCGTGGCCGACCTTGGGATTCCGCGCCGATTCGATCTGGTTCTCGCGGATCACCGTGTTGGGTGTGAAAAAACGCTGCCCCTTCAGCGCCGGGGACTCCGCCGCGTTCAACACGCCGGTGAGAACACAAGCACTTAACATCAGACTCAAACTACGTTTCATGGATTGTTAGGAATTTACTGGTTTAGTGACGGCCCTTGAGAACGCCGGTGGCCGGGCCGGAGGTGGAAAAATAGGGGGCACCACACGCACCACAGCCGTGCCGGTATCCTTTCGCGACTCTGGGTCGCTGAAATCCCATTCCGGCACTGCGGCAAGCGGCTGTTCATGCGTCGGCAGGTGGTCCGCGTTTTCATGCCAGACGCTGGTGGCGGGTGCCCGCAAGCGGGTCCCCGGGTGGCCCGGGAACCACGGGTGGAACCCCATGCCGTAGGGAAGGACCGCGTCCGCCTGATTTTCCACGGTCAGCGACGTTTCCAATGAGCAGTCGCGAATCTCATAGCAAACTGATTCCGCGTAACGGAAAGGGCCGACTGCCGCGTCGCGCAATCCCAAGGTGATGGTGTTGCCTGAGCATTGCACGACCTGCCACGGGACTTGGAAACCATTGCCGTGAAGTGGATGCTTTTGCGGTGGCCAATTTGCTGCCAGGGGATGAAATCGATCCTGATAGACAAAGCCGCCGCCGGAAATCCGATTTGACCATGGGACCAGCGGTTCGAGTTTGGCGATAACAGACATGGCGGCTTGGGCAAAGTGATTGGCAGAGCGGAGTGGGCTATTTCGAAGCGCTGATCCCCACCTGCGCCATTGTCTGGAGCGGACGAATGGCTATCTTCGTGAAGTTCAGATGGATGAATCAAGGTTTCCACGGCAGGCGTCAGGTTTCCGGACGCAGGACGCACTTCCGTACCACAGGGATACACCAACGCCCGCCCTGCCACAATGGATGATTCTCTAAAAAAGATGGACATCCCTAGGATTCGCCTTGAATCGTGGCAAGTGCCATGCCTACCCCGCCGACGCTGCCGATCCATGGAGCATTTTCTGGCTTCACTTCGCAGGGGAACGGGTTGACGATTTTGTGAAGGCGCTGGCACTCAGAGAGGATCGCCCGCTGCTCGAAGTCCCGAAACAGCCGGTGATGCGCGATGCCTTCGAGGAAACCTACCGGCACGCCATTGACGGGTTTTCCGACTCCGGACTGCTGGGCCTCACCACCGGCCTGGCCCGCCTCATCGCTCTGGCGCGGATCTATTCCGCGGTTGGCAGCGCCCGCGCCCGGCGCACCGAGGACCGGATTTTTGTGGTTGACTGAGTGCCCTGATTTTTTGCATCAAGGGGAGCCGTGACAAGGACAATCTGCAATCCGCGAGGGTGCTTGGGAACCAGTGCCTGGTGCGCGCTGGCGTGCCTCACCAGCGTCCTCGCCGCCGGTTTGCCGGTAGCGCTCGGGCCACTTCAAAACCCGGATCTGGCCAATGCCAAATGGACGGTCACCAACCTAACAAAACTCGCAACCACCCAAAGCGGTGCCGCCAAGGCCCAGAGCGAGCGGTTGGCGGTGCTCATCAAGAACCTGTTCAGTGCCGAATACCAATTGACGGAGGCCGTGAAGGCGGGCAAGCAGGCCGCGATCGAGGCGCGGCGCAAGGAGCGCATTTCAGAGGATTGGATGAAGCCGAATATCCTGGGCCGGATCAATGAGGTGGCCTCAAAGGAATCGTTGGCCAAGGCCGTGGCCCTCAGGCAGGAGGCCGCGCAGCACATCGCCGATGCCCAACAGGCGCTCGTCGCGCAATTGCTGGAAACGGATTCCGTGATCGAGGATTTCTCCAAACTGGAGGATTTTGATGTCGTGATCGTTCTGGTTGAGACGTCCGCGACGGTGGCCGCTCGCTCGCTGCCCAAAGAGATGTTCAGCTCCGCGTTTCCACCGGAAAACGTCGCCAAGGCACGCGAGGCCCTGCGCCTGCGGCGGGAACACAAAAAATAGCGGGCAGGAGTTAGAAATTCGCACATCGCTGAACTTGCCGGGAATCCTAACTTCCACCCTGCCCGGTTCCCTGAGAATTTCCGCATTGCCTTTTGCAATTTGGCGCTGAATTGGCCACCATCCCGCCGCAATGCCACATTCCAAGTCGTCGATCATGTCAGGGGCCTTGGCCGTCAGCCTGCTGGTATGGCCCAGCGCGGGCATGCAGGCCGCCGGCCCGCGCATTCTCCCGGGAATTTCTCCGATCACCGAACCCTATCCGGCACTGCAAGCCCACGAAAGCGCCCAGGTGGCCAATCCGGCATCGCCCGACCCGCTCGTGAATTTCATCTGGACCCACCCGCAGGCGTCGGATGGCTTGCAAACCTATCTTCTCGGGCCGGTGGCCGCATCCACTGACCGACCGGATAGCGTCAAAAATCTCGAATCCGCCACCGGCGGGCATTGTCAGGTAGTGGTCAATGGCACCGGGACCATGCGATTTGACTTTGGGGTGGAGAGCGCCGCCTGGCTGGAATTTGATAGTCCGGATTTCTCCGGTGCCGTGGACATGAGCATCAGCGAGTACAACGAATCCGCCGTGGTGAATGCCGGACCAGAGAACGCGGTGAAAACCAAGGTGCCGGTAAATCATGGCCGGACATATCGGCTAGAACTGAACCAGAGCCTGTATGAAGGGGCACGCTTCGGCTGGATTCACGTCCGCACTTTCGACAAGCCGTGGCACATCACGGCGGTGCGGCTGGTTTGCCAGGTCAAACCGGCGAATTACGCGGGCTCGTTTGCCTGCAGCGATCCGCTGCTCACCCGCATCTGGTATACTGGCGCTTACACCGTGAAGTTGAATCTGCTGCAGGACTATTTCGGCGCGATTCTCATGGACCGCGGCGACCGCCATTCCTGGACCGGCGACGCGCACCCGGCGCAGGCGGCGGCGCTGGTGGCCTTCGGCAATCGCGACTTTGTGAAAGCCAATTTGGATCGCACCGCCACTGGCGACAACGGGATTGAAAGCTATTCGCTATATTGGATTCTGAGTTTGATGGACTACTACCGATACAGTGGTGACGGTGACACTCTGCGACAACACGCCGCCAACGCGAAGGCCAAGCTCGAGCACGCCGGCCAGATCTACGCCAACCCGGGCATCTCGTTTTACGGCTGGGACGAGCGGCTGGGCGCGGGGTTTGAAGACCCTAACAACATAACCGAAACCAAGGACGCCTACCGCATGCTCTTCATCCGTGCCTGCGGCGAATTTGCCCAGGGGATGACATCTATCGGCGAAACCGAGGTGGGCACAACCTACCAGAAAATCGCCGTCCAGCGCGGCGCGGAACTGCGGAAGGATGGCCACTGGCTGGAGCGCTTTGGTCTGCATGCGGCCGCCGATGCCATCAATGCCGGTGTCACCACGCTGCCGGAGCAGGCGCAGCTCTTCGCCCGCGAGTTCAGCGAGCGCGCCACCCGTTGTTCGTTTTCCTCCTTCAACCAGTATTTCGTCATTCAGGCGATGGCCCGCATGAACCGTTACGATGAGGCACTGGCCTCCATCCGCGACCATTGGGGCGGCCAGTTGGAATATGGCGGCACCTGCTTTTTTGAAACATTCTGGCCGGCCTGGTCGCATGTGTTGGAACCCAATGGCGCAGTTCCCAACTGCCAGTCGGGCTACACCAGCCTGTGTCATCCGTGGGGTGCGGGCATCACCAAATGGCTGACCGAAGAAACCCTCGGCATCAAACCCGTCACTCCCGGTTTCGCAACCTACGAGGTTTTTCCCCACCTGGGACGCACTCTCACGGCGGTGTCCGGCGCCGTTCCCACGCCCATGGGCATTATCCGCGCCAGCTTCGATGTCACCACCGGCCAAGCCAGCCTGGTCGCCCCGGCGGGCTGCGTCGGGCGACTCGGCATTCCCAGCGTCGGAAAATCCATCAAGAGCATCCGAGTCAATGGCAAGCCGGCCTGGGAAAATGGTGCCTTCCATTCCGTGGCGGGAATTGGCGGCGCGAGCCTGACGCCGGACTTTGTGATTTTCACCGACGTGCAACCCGGCATCTACCAAATCGCGGTGGAGGCCACCGGGGAGACACCGAAGTTCACCGATGTGCCCTGGCACTTCGCCGCCACCTTTGTCAGGGAAGACCACACAACCCGCGGAAATTGGATAGGAAAATATGGCAGTGCCGGCAGTTATCTGTTCGGCGAAGCCACCGGCAAGGACCGGATCCAACTGCCGGGCTACGTCGCCAGTGTGACCCACCGCCAAGGCAAAACCGGCGGCTGGACCTCACCGGCGGATGAGCGGGCATTGGCCGAAGGCCCCGGCAGCGGTTCAGCGCGGAGTGGCGGCGTGCTCTACTGCGGCAATCCAGCCGCCTGCCAACAATGCCTGGTTGTGGACGTCGCTCTCAAACAACCCGCTGAGTATCAACTCGCACTCTACTTTGTGGACCTCGACCGCAAGGGCCGCCGCCAATCGGTCGAGCTGTTTGATCTAACCACCCTCAAGTTGATCGCTCCGACCCGGGTGTTCTCGGACTTCACGGGTGGCACCTATGCCGTCTACAATTGCCGGCAATCCGTGCGCGTCCGGGTCAATCACATCCGCGGCGACAACGCCGTCATGAGCGGTCTGTTCTTTGACCCGCCGGGCAAGCCGTGATTTGAGCTTGATGCGGTGCACTTACCCGCCAGGAGTTCTCACGGGCTTTGGTGGGCTTCACCTGTCCGTTGCGCGATGGGTCTTGCAATCTTGCGTCTTCTTGTGCCCGGAATTGCCAATTCATACATGCGAATTGCCAGAATTTACATTTACAAGAACAGGCTTTCCTGCCAGTCATCAACGGCTTTCCACGCCCCTGCGCAACGCCCACGCTCTCCCTGGGCCCCGCCTCCGAGGCTAACAGCGCTAGCCAGCACCCAAGCGAATACATGACACCCATGATGAAAAAACTGCCAAGATGGTTGCTGGTGCTGGGCACCGGATTGGCGAATGTGGCCGCCGCCGCCACAGTCGCTGGCTTGCGTTGCGAACATTTGAAAAATCCAAACGGCCTCGATGAGGCGCGGCCCGCCCTCAGTTGGTTGATCACCTCGGAGCGGCGTGGCGAGACGCAGTCGGCCTATCAGGTTCTGGCCGCCTCCACCAGCGAGTTGCTTGCCGCTGACAAGGGCGACCTGTGGGACAGCGGCAAAGTGGCATCGGGTGCCACGGCACAGGTGGAATATGCCGGCCAAGCGCTGGCATCGCGCGGCCAGTGCGTCTGGAAAGTGCGGATTTGGGATCGCGACGGCACGGCGTCGGCTTGGAGCCAGACCGCCGCGTGGAGCATGGGTTTGCTCCAAGCTTCCGATTGGAAGTCGCTGTGGATCAGTGACCCAACCTTGGCGGACCCGGCCAATCGCCCCATGACGCCGACCCATTGCTACCGCAGCGAACTGGCAACCCGCCCCGATGCCGCCAAGTGGATCGTTCTCGATTTAGGCACTGCCAAACACATGGATGCGGTCGACCTGATGCCTGCCCGGCCACAGGGCCAGAACCCTGATTTCCGCACCGCAATGTTCCCGCGCCGCTTCAAGCTGGAGCTGGCCGACAAGCGGGACTTCAGTGATGCACATACCGTGGTGGATCATACCACCAGTGACGAGGTCGGTCCCCGCAGCAATTCATCCCGCTATCCGTTCACCGCCGACACTGCGCGCTATGTGCGTCTAACCGTAACCCGGCTGGCGCAATGGGACGGTCAGGACTATGGAATCGCGCTGGGCGGGTTCGCTGTGTTCGACGGTGCCCAGTCCATCGCCGTCGGTGCCGGGGTGGAATGCTCGGATTCCATGGAAACCGACCAATGGTCGAAAAAGTTTCTGGTGGACGGCAAAGCCGCCGTTGCCCTGGCAAGCGCAGCGCCGGTCCTGGACGCGGGCATGCCGGACGCGAAGGCGACGGCCACCGTCTCGCGGGTGCCGATGCTGCGGCGGGAATTCGATCTGGCAGGCGGAGTCCGGCGCGCCACTCTATCAGTTTCCGCGCGGGGGTTTTATGAGGTGCGCATCAATGGCAAGCGCGTCGGCGAGGACCTGCTCGCTCCGGGATTCACCGACTATGGCACCCGGCTCCAATACCAGAGTCACGACGTGACCCGGTTGTTGCGCAGGGGCAACAACGCCATCGGCGCACTCATCGGATACGGCTGGTATGCCGGCCACCTGAACCTGATGGATATGAAATGCATCTATGGCTACTTCCCCCAGCTTCTTGCGCAACTCGACGTCGAGCTGATGGATGGAACGAATGTTTGCCTGGGCACGGATGGCCAGTGGCGCAGCACCCTGGAAGGCCCTGTGCGTTGGTCAGACCTGTTGGACGGCGAAGGATATGATTGCCGCCGGGAATTGTCCGGCTGGGATCAACCGGGATTCAATGATCGGGCCTGGCAACCGGTGTGGTCGCAACCGCGCGACGCAACGCCACTGGTGTGGCCGCGCTGCCAACCGGTGCGCGCCATTCGGGAGGTCAAGCCGGTGGCCGTCAAGGAGGTCAGGCCGGGCACATATGTGTTTGATCTCGGCCAGGAGATCAGCGGCTGGTGCCGCGTGAAGGTGAATGGCCCGGCAGGCAGCCATGTGCGCCTGCGCCATTCCGAATTGGTTGGTGCCGATGGCGCCCTTGATGTCGGAAACCTCTGGGGCACCCTGCAACAGGAAGACTATATCCTCGATGGCAAGGCCGAACGCACGCTGGAGCCGCACTTCACTTACCATGGATTTCGTTATGTGGAACTAACCGGCCTGCCCGGCAAACCCAAATCCGACTCGTTGATAGCAGTCAACCTCCGCAGCGACGTATCAACTGCTGGCCGCTTCGAATCCTCCAACGACTTATACAACCGCATCCAGACGGCCGCCACGTGGACCCAGGCCAACATGATGTTTGACGTGCCCAACGGCTGCGCCGCACGCTCGGAACGTTTGGCGTGGTCGGGAGACATCCGGCCCTGCGTGCAGGCATTGATGTTCAATTTTGATACCGCGGCATTTCTCAACAAGTATGCCATCGATCAGCGCGACGACCAGACTGCCGACGGGCGCTTCACCGACATCGCTCCCCACGCCCATCTGCGCGGCTGCACGATCTGCGTCGGTTCGCCGGGTTGGGCGGATGCGGGTGTCTCCCTGCCATGGGAAGTTTATGTCAATACCGGGGATAAACGCCTCCTCTCCCAACATTTCGACGCGGCCAGGCGTTGGGTGGATGCCATCCATGCCAGCAATCCGGATTTGCGCTGGCGCAACAACCGCGGCCAGGATTGGGGCGACTGGCTGAGCGCCGGTCGGGCGACACCCAAGGATATCGGGGCGACGGCCTTTTTTGCCCACTCGGCCGATTTGGTATCGCGGATGGCACAAGTGTTGGGCCGCAAGGCCGAGGCCGGGCAATATCACACGTTGTTCGAAGGCATCCGGCAGGGCTTCGTGAAAGATCACGTCAGCGCCAATGGAATCATCGGCGGCACCACGGGCGGACAACCCATCATGCGGGATGTGACGACCATCGTCCGCGGCCTGGTAAAAAATGGCAAGCTGGCCTTCACTGTAAAGAACGAGGTGCTGGGAGGAGATCCGGCATTGAATCATGTCAAGAGTCTGCACCTGAGCACCCGCAACGGGACCGCAGCGCAGGAGCAGGAATTTGGCGAAAATGCCGCGGTACTTCTCACTGGCAAGGCTGGCAAGCCGTTGGAAATCATCGCGGCCTCCTATGGCTATGACGCCGCCGATCCGGGCGATGCGCAGGGAAGTTATGCCATTGCCCTGCAATTCGGTCTCCTCGACGAACCGTTGCGCGCGCTCGCCGCCAAGCGCTTGGCACAGTTGGTGGTGAGAAATGGCCATCATCCCACCACCGGCTTCTGGAGCAGCATCGAATTGCTGCTTTCGCTGTCCAACACCTGCTACCACGAGGATGCGGCGGAAATGCTAAACCAGCGCGACCAGCCGTCCTGGGGATATATGGTCGATCACAGCACCACTTTCTGGGAAGCATTCAACGCCAATAGCCAGAATCTATCACTCAATCACTGGACCCACAGCGCGGTCAGCGAGTGGCTCTGGCGCAACGTCGCCGGGATTAATCCCGATGAACAACATCCCGGCTATCAATCATTCAACATTCGTCCGCTGCCAACCAAGGAAGTGAACTGGTGCAATGCCAGCTACGATTCCATCCGCGGTAAAATCGCCACCCGCTGGAAAATCGAAGGCGACAAATTCACCCTGGCAGTCACCGTCCCCCCCAATACCACCGCCACTGTATTTGTCCCTTCATCGGATGCCAATTCAGTGACGGAATCCGCCAAGCCGACGGCACAGGCCGAGGGTGTGAAGCTCTTGCGGCAGGACAACGGCACGGCCGTGTTCCAGGTGAGCTCCGGATCCTATCAATTCACCTCCCGCGTCAGTTTGAAATAGCCGTCATTTGAGGGCCATTGTAGCGGCACTCTGTGATCGCCGCAGCGAATGATGTGCATTGTAAGATCTATCGCAAAGCCAGCTATAGCCTAGCCATTAGCGACTGGGCCGGCTTTGTCAAATGGAATCAGCGATCAAAGGACTACAACTCGGCAATCCGCTCAATTGATAGACCGGTGGCCTGGAAAATGACCTGCGCGTCAATGCCGAGCGCCTTCATTCCAACCGCCGCCTTGAGCAAACCCAGCGTCTCGCCCTCGGCGAGACGCTCGGCGAATTTGGCACTCATCAGCGTGCGCTCGCGGCTCACCGCGTCCCAGAACGAGTCATAGTGTTCCAACTGCGCCGGACTGAATCCGCATTCCTCGGCGATGCTCATTGCTCTTCGCAACGGTTCTGTGATCGTGATAATAAGCGTCCGGATCGGGATCATAGGTATCGTCCAGAATACTCAGGCCGTAGACTGGGCAGAGCATTTCGTAGCGCTCGCCATTCTCCAATTGGCGCAGGTATGCCTTGCTGGCTTTGAACAGCACGCGCAGCAGAAAAGCATTGGTCCAGGCCATCTGCATTTCCACAATGAATTGGCGGCCGGAGGCATCCTTGCAACGGACGTCGACGATGCTGTTTTTGATCAGTGGGATGTCCGGCACCTGCTCGCCGGGAAGATATTCCAGCGAGACAATGAACTCGCTTTCATCCTCAACTGGCAGCACCCCGTTGAGAAACTCCCGCAGAATCTCCGGGTGCTCACCGAAAATCCGTTTGAACACAATGTCGCCGCGGGGATCAAGAAAGCGTGTCATACGGCAATAGGGTCGCCAGTAGCGATCTGTCAATCCCGCCGCAGGCCGTCAAGGAGGGGGGCCTCTTGTCCCGATGCCCATGGATCGTGCAAGAGGACGCCGTCAAACGGCCGCCATGGCACTGTGCATGGGCCGGGGTGGCTGGAAGCCGCCCCTCCTTGGTGCGGCGGACTCCGGCCGCCGTTTGGCCCCTGAATTGCCAAAATCAACATGCGAATTGCCAGAAAATCCATTCCCAGGCACAGGATACTGCGGCACAATCGCTCTACCGAACCATTGAGCGTTTGTTCCCGCGCCACCGCAGAAATCAAATACCAAATCCCCCGCAACCCATGAATCCTGAAGACCCGTCAAGGAGGCCGATATTAATCACCATCCTGATCCCGATCGTTATTCTACTTTCCGGGTTCGCTGCGTGCGCCCAATCCCTGTGGGACACCTCGCCGATCAAGGAGCCCTATCCGGCGATGAGTTCCCGCGGCTTTTGCGGTCCGGCAGTGGCGCTCTCGCCCGATCCGCTCGTCTCCTACCGGTGGCCGAGCCCCAAGGCGAGCGATGGACTGCAGGTCTACTTGCAGAGGCCGGAGAAAGTCACCGCCGACGCAGCAACCGCCTTTGACAATCTCCAATCACTAACCGGCAAAATGCCTAACGTGACGGTCAACGGCACGGGCTCGATCCAGATGGACTTCGGGCGCGAAAGCGCGGCCTGGCTGGAATTCGACAGCCCGGACCTGACCGGCGACGTCGAGATGAGTGTGAGCGAATACAACCGGCCCATGATCACCCAGCGCGGCGGTGCCACCAGCGTGAAAACGCTCAAGCCCGTCAAATACGGCAACACCTACCGACTGGAACTCAACAAATTGCTCTATGAGGGCGTTCGTTTCGGCTGGATCCACGTAAAATCGTTCACGTCCGCATGGCATATCACCGGCATCCGCCTCGTCTGCCAGACGAAGCCGACCAACTACGACGGTAGTTTCGCGTGCAGCGACCCGATGCTCACGCGCATCTGGTACACGGGAGCCTACAGCGTCAAATTGAACCTGCTGAGCGATGAATTCGGCGCAATCCTCGTTGACCGCGGCGACCGCGGTTCGTTCACCGGCGATGCCCACGCCTCGCAGGCCGCGTCCCTAGTCGCGTTCGGCAACTATGACTTCGTCAAGCAGAACATCGACCGGACCAAGGGTACCGCCCAAGGCATTATCGGCTACAACCTGTATTGGGTCCTGAGCGTGGTGGACTATTACAAATACACGGGCGATGCGGCGGCCGTCGATGGATATATCGAAATGGCCGTGCACAACCTTGAGGAAGCCTACCAAGTCTATGGGAAAAACCCCAGTCTGGTGTTTATTGGCTGGGATGAACGGACCGGCGGATTCGAGCAGCCAAGCTGCCCGGAATCACAGCGGGCATACAAAATGCTGGCGATCCGCACTTGGGTGGAATTCGCTAGCCTGATGGGCGCGGTCGGCAAGAGGGATCTTCAGAACAAGTACAACGGCTATGCGAGTGAGAAGATTGCGGAACTGCGCAAGAATCCAACATGGCACACGGAGTTCACGCTGCATTCAGCCGCGGACGCGCTCAACACGGGCCTGCTGAACGATGGGGAAAAGAACGCGATCTTCGGCAAAGAACTGTCGAATCGGGTCAACCGTCTGTCGCTGTCCCCGTTCAACCAGTATTTCATCCTCCAGGCCTTCGCCCGGATCGACAAATTCGACGATGCGCTCAACACCATCGACGACATCTGGGGCGGCCAGATCCGCTACGGAGCCACCACATTTTTCGAAGTCTATCGCCCCTCGTGGAACCAGGTGATCGGGATCAACGACCCGATCCCCAATGCCCAGTGCGGCCACAGCAGTCTCTGCCACCCATGGAGCTCCGGCGTGACGAAGTGGCTTAGCGAGGAGATTCTCGGTATCAAGCCGATGTCCGGGGGATTCAAGTCCTATCAGATCCTTCCCCATCTCGGCAGGACGCTCACCGACGTGTCTGGCAAAACGCCGACGCCCCTTGGCGGGATCGCGGCGAGCTTCAACGTCAATACCGGCCACTGCGCGTTCTCTGCGCCCCAAGGCACAATCGGCAAGGTCGGCATTCCCAAGGTCGAAAAGACCATCGGGCGCATCATCATCAATGGCCAGCTGGCGTGGGATGGATCCTTCCATGCGGTTCCCGGTATTGCCGGTGCCAATGAGGATGCTGCTTTCATCAATTTCTCCGGCGTTCAACCGGGCGATTACACGGCCGTGGTTTCCTACAAGGGAAAGACGCCGACCTATCAGCCGCCCGTGGAGACTTACGCCGCCAGATTCGTCAAGCAGGACACCACCACCAGCGGCAATTGGGGCGGCGTCTATGGCAAGGACGGCTACCTGTTGTGCCACGCTGCCGGCAACGACAAAACCCTGCCCTCCTACGTGTCCTCGGTCGGGTTCAAACTGAATCGCGGTGGACCCAACGGTGCGGTGTGGGCCTCGCGCGTGAACGATCCCCGGGCGCTCGCACCGGACCGGAAGAATTCGTTTCCCAGAGATGCCACTTGTGTCGCCACCACCAAGCAGGAGGGAACCTTCAACACCATGACGCTCACCATCCACAGCAAGGGGACGCGGGAATACCAGGTGGCGCTCTACTTCCTCGACTGGGACGGCAAGGGCGAAGCGGTTAGGCGTGCCGCCGTGGAGATGTTCGATGCGGAAACCCTCGACATGATCGCCCCGGTGCAAGTGGTGTCCGATTTCCAAAACGGCAAATACCTCGTCTACACCTATAACAAGCCAGCGATCTTCCGCATCGACCACGTGTGGGGCGACAACGCCGTCATCAGCGGCGTGTTTTTTGATACACCTCCTGCAACTGACAAAGATCGCGCGATACAACGGTGATATGGCACTACCTTCAATCCTGGAATCCTTACTAACATGATAAACTCACCTGTGAAGCTCCCCGGGCGGCGGTTCTGCTCATTGTCGTCGGCGGCGCTTGCTGCCACCCTACTCGTCAGCGCCGCAGCCGCGGTTTTGGCGCAAGGCGGTCTTGACTCGGGATTTGCCAAGCCACCGGCCTCGGCACAGCCGCGGGTCTATTGGTTTTGGCTGTTCAATCGGGTGGACAAGGCTGGCATCACCCGCGACCTCGAGCAGTTCAAGGCCAAAGGCATCAGCGGCGTCAACCTGATCTGCAACGGCGGCTACGCCGGCACCGCGCCGCTACCCGGAGTGAAGTATCAAAGCCCCGAGTGGTGGGATTTGTTCCGCCACGCGGTCAAGGAGGCCAAGCGGGTCAACATCGAGCTGGGCGTCAATCTATCCGCCAGCTGTTGGGTGATGTTAGGGCCGTGGGTCACCGCCGACAACGCCATGAAAAAGGTCGTGCAGGCGGATTTGAACGTGGAAGGTCCGCAAAAGTTTTCGGGCAAACTTCCGCAGCCGACAACAGTGGACGGCTACTACCACGACTATTGTGTGCAGGCCATCCCGCACCAGCGGGCCGGCATGGCGATCAACCCCGAAGCAATCATTGATCTAACCGACAAGCTGCAAGCCGGCGGCCGGCTGGATTGGAACGTTCCCGCAGGCGGCTGGACGATTCTACGGACCGGCTACACGGTCACCACGGAAGGCCAGTTCAAGCACGCCTATCCCAACGGTGACACCTACGAAGGAGGCAACGGCTATCAGATTGACTTCCTCAATCCCGCCGCTCTGGACGACCACTTCAAACACCTTGGCGAACCGCTGCTCAAGGCCGCGCGGGAGGCCGGCGGTCACCTGGCCTATTTGTGGTCTGACAGCTGGGAAGCTGGCAAGCTCACCTGGACGCAGGATTTTCCCAACCAGTTCCGCAAGTATCGTGGCTACGACCTCAAAGCCTACCTGCCGGCGCTGGAGGGAGCGATCACTTGGTCGGAATACTCGGCGAGCTTCAAGGCCACTGGAACCACGCAAACTCTGTCCTTCGTTGGCACCGACCTGACTGGCGGCGACAACACCGTCTTTCTTGACCACGTGCAAATCGCTCCCGAGAAGGGAACATCGGTGACAGTGCCCAACCCCGATTTTGAGACCCCCGGCCTGGGAGTTGGCCACCATCAATACAACCCCACCGGCGGATCGTGGGCCTTCAATGGCAATGGGGCCATTCCCACCGGATCCGGCATCTGCGGCAATGCCAGCGCCTTTGGCAATCCGAATGCGCCACAAGGGGTGCAAGTGGCATTTCTGCAGGCACATGGAACGATCTCGCAGGCCATCTCCGGACTGACTCCCGGGACCGACTACACCCTGACCTTCGCTGCGGCGCAGCGCCCTGGCAACGCGCAGACGTGGGACGTCAAACTCGACAGCGCAGTGATTGGCAGCTACAAGCCGGGCACTGGGATTGTCATCGTGAATGAGGATGTGACAGCCCGCTTCCGCGCGGATTTTGATCGAACCATTCAGGATTGCCTGGCTGACAACTTCTACGGCCATTTTGCCGAGCTGTGCCATGACAACGGCATGATCATGGGCAGCGAAGCGGCCGGACCTAACAACATTCCGCCCGAGGACGCGCTGAAAAACCTGGGGCGCTGCGACTTTCCGGCTGGCGAGTTCTGGGTGAACTACAATTCGCCCGACCACTATAACCCGGACCCGGGACTCAAACTCAACCTCAAACAGACCGCCGCCGCTGCCCACGTGTACGGGCGGCGCCAAGTCCAGGCCGAATCATTCACTCAAATGGAAGGCGACCGCACCCATTGGTCATTCGGCCCGTCCGAGTTGAAACCCTACGCCAACGACGCCTTCTGCTGGGGCATCAACCGCATCATGCTGCATCAGGCGACCTGCCAACCGCCGTCAGACGGCAAGCCGGGCTATGAATTTTGCGCCGGCCAGCATTTCACCCCGAACATCACGTGGTGGGAGCAGTCGCCCGCTTTCTTTACCTATCTATCGCGTTGCTCATATATGTTGCAGCAGGGCAACTTTGTCGGTGACGTATGTTTCTATCTGGGCGAAGAACCGCCCACCCTTGCCCCGCCCAAATATCTCAACCCGGCGCTGGGTTCCGGCTACGATTGTGATTATTGCAATGCCGAAGTGCTGGCGACGCGGATGTCGGTCAAAGACGGCCGGATCGTGCTGCCGGACGGCATGAGTTACCGGTTGTTGGTGCTGCAAAATTGTGTTTCACCCCTGCCGGAAGTCGCCAGGCGGGTCGGGGGCTATCAGAGCTTGACGGTTTCCGCGGTTCCCTCGAAGGCGATGTCGGTCGAGGTCATCAGGAAGCTCCGCTGGTTGGTTCACGAGGGAATCACCATCATCGGCGCCCCGCCCGCAAACGCTGGCGGCTTGCAAGGCTATCCAAAATGTGATGCTGAGGTGCAAGCGATCGCCGCCGAGATCTGGGGCGATCTGGACGGCACCGCCCGCACCGAGCGCCGCTTCGGCAAAGGTCGCGTGATCTGGGGCAAGACACCGCGGGAAACGCTACTAGCAGATGGAGTGAAGCCCGACCTCACTTACGCCGGTCAGGCCGAGCGGCCGGATGACTTCGACTTCATCCATCGCACGGCAGGCGACGCCGAGATCTTCTTTGTGTGCAACCGCAAAAACCAGCCCACGGCACAAGATTTCACCTTCCGTGTCAGCGGCAAGCGGCCTGAGATCTTTGATCCCGTCAGCGGCAGCATGCAGGCGGCCGCAGCCTTCCGGCAGTCCGATGGCGGCACCACGTTGCCGCTGAATTTTGACCGCTTCGGTGCCTGTTTCGTGGTGTTTCGCCAGCCGATCGCCAAGGAGGCGGCCGGACAGGCGGACGGCAATTCGCCCAAGCTCCTGCCAGTGCAAACTCTCGGCGGCCCGTGGAACGTCGCCTTCGATCCCGCCTGGGGCGGCCCCACCGCGGCCGAGTTTCCTGAGTTGGTTAGCTGGACGCTGCGGCCCGAAGAGGGCATCAAATTCTATTCGGGCAAGGCCACCTACCGGAAAGAATTCGATTTGAGCGCCGCAGCCAACACTGAGCTACCCACCGGCAGCCAGGCAGCACGAGTCTGGCTCGATTTAGGCGACGTCAAGGAGGTCGCCGAGGTGCGGCTCAACGGCCAGAAACTCGGCATCCTGTGGTGCTTCCCGTGGCGCGTCGATATCAGCAAGGCCGTGAAGCCCACCGGCAACCAGTTGGAAATTGACGTCATCAACCTGTGGGCGAACCGCGTCATCGGCGATCTTGGCCAGCCCAAGGAGAAACGCCTCACCAAGACCCACGATGCGTTTCGATTTGATATGCTCACCCAGAAGACCTCACCGATCCGCTCAGGCTTGTTAGGACCGGTGACGTTGCAGCGGGAGGAGAAGTAGAACGGGCTCACGCACTTGTTGAAGAAAGCTCCATGACCCCGACCACATGAATCCATCAGACGTATGAAGAACTTCGCAATACTCAATCTTCTAATCCTCGTTGCGCGGCTTGCAGCAGGCCCGGCAAACGCGCAATTGCCCGCCAATCAACCCTGGCAGGCCCAATGGCTCGGGACGGCCACCTTGCCGGCGCTCGATCTCGCGGACGCGTCGTGGATCTGGACGGACGAGGCCGGGGTTGATGCCACGCGCAACGCCACGGCGGGCAAGCGGTATTTCCGGCGGGACGTTGAGCTGGCGGGAAACGCGCGGGTCACCGCCGCAGTCGCCGCGTTTGCTGCCGACGATCGGTTCAAGCTCTTCATCAACGGCAAGGAGCTCGGCCGGGGTGATACCTGGAAGACGGCCACCGGCATCGACATCACTTCGGCGCTGCGCCCGGGAATGAACCGGGTCGTCGTCGAAGCCGAAAACGATCCGGCAACCGGCCCAACCAACGCTGCCGGGTTGCTGGGGAAGCTTCACATCGAACGCAGTGGCCAGCCGCCACTGGAAATTGTCACCGATGCCACATGGATGGGTGCCAGAACTTTGGAGGTGACCGATTGGAAAGCGGCCCGGGTGTTGGGTAAGAATGGCATCACCCCCTGGTCGGCCATCGCGCTGAGCAGGGCGGCGCCGGCCAACCAGTGGAACTGCTATCGCAAGAGTTTCATGTTGGATGACAAACCGCAAACCGCCGTCGCACGCCTTGCAGTAGACTCGAAATACTGGCTCTGGGTGAATGGCACATTAGTGGTTTACGAAGGCGAATTGAAACGCGGCCCAAATCCGCTAGATACGTATTTCGACCGGGTTGAGCTTGCGCCGTACTTGCGGAAAGGCAGCAACACCCTTGCGGTGCTGGCCTGGTATTGGGGTAAGGACGGCTATTCGCACAAGAGCAGCGGCAAGGCGGGACTGGTGTTCGAACTGGATGCCGGGGCCACCAAGGTGACGTCGGACGCCTCATGGAAATTGCTCCGCCACCCGGCTTATGGCACCACCGGCGAGCCCCATCCGAATTATCGCATGTCCGACGACAACATCCATTTTGATGCACGACTCGATCCCGGCAACTGGGCTGCGGCAAACTTTGACGACTCAGCATGGCCGGCAGCAGCCACCTTGGGCCAACCGCCCGTCGCGCCATGGCATCAACTCGTTGAGCGGCCAATCCCGCTATGGCGCATCGGCCAGTTCACTCCCTACGAAAACGCCCGCGACTTGCCCCGCGTCAGCGACGGCAAACCGATCATCGCTCTACTGCCACGCAATTTGTCGATCTCGCCCTATCTGAAAATCAAGGCGCACGCCGGGCTGACCATTGACATGCGCACGGACAACTACAAGGGCGGCAGCGAATACAACTACCGCGCCGAGTATGTGACCAAGGAAGGCGAGCAGGAATTCGAGAGTTTGGCCTATCTCAACGGCCACTGGATGATTTACTCGATTCCGGCGGGAGTTGAGATTCTGGCGCTGCGTTACCGAGAAACGCGCTATGACACCGACTTCACAGGCAGCTTCACCTGCGATGATGCCTTTTTCAACAGCCTGTGGATCAAAGCCCGCAACACGATGAACCTGAACATGCGCGACTGCATCCAGGATCCCGACCGCGAGCGCGCCCAGTGGTGGGGCGATGAAGTCATTGTCTTGGGCCAGATCCTGTACACCTGCGATGCTCGCGCCCACGCCCTGATTCGCAAGGGAATCTACAATCTGGTGGACTGGCAGAAACCCGATGGCGCGCTCTTCGCCCCAATGCCATCCGGCAGCAATGACCATGAATTGCCCATGCAGTCGCTCGCCAGCATTGGCAACTATGGCTTCTGGACGTATTATCTCCACACCGCCGACCGGGCGACCATCGCCCATGCCTATCCGGCGGTGAAACGCTATCTGGAGCTCTATCAACTCGGAGCGGACGGCCTGGTGGCTCATCGTCGCGGTGACTGGGATTGGGCCGACTGGGGCGAGAACATCGATGTGCCGGTGCTCGACAACGCTTGGTTCTATCAAGCGCTGGAGGCGGCCATCAGGATGGCGCGATTGACCGGCAATGACGCCGATGTGGCCCACTATGAGGCAATGCGGACGAGCCTATCCAACAACTACAACCGGTTGTTGTGGACCGGCACCGAATACCGCTCACCGGGATACCAGGGGGAGACGGATGAACGCGGCCATGCTCTGGCGGTGCTCGTCGGGTTGGCCACTCCGGAGCAATGGCCTGCGATCAAGGCGGTGCTTGCCAAACAATTCCACGGCAGTCCCTACATGGAAAAATACGTGCTAGAAGCGCTGTTCCAAATGAACGCTGCGGATGCCGCGCTGGCCCGCATGCGGACGCGTTACCAGAAAATGGTGGAGAGCAAGTACACCACGCTGTGGGAAGGCTGGGGCATTGGGGCGGAAGGCTATGGCGGCGGCAGCTACAACCATGGCTGGGCCGGCGGACCGCTCACTTTGATGATGCAATACGTCGCGGGCGTGGCACCGACAGCGGCGGGGTTCGCTACCTATCGGGTCAGACCTCAACTCAGCAAACTCAAGCGCGTGAACGCAGGCTTTGACACCGTGAATGGCCGCATCGAGGTCGGCATCGTGCGCAGCCCGGAGAGCTTCAAGCTCAAACTCACTTCCCCGGCAAAGACCAACGCCACGGTGTGCATTCCACTCGCAGAGCTGGGTCTCAATACCATACAGGTGCAGGGCAAGACCTTGTGGCAGATGGGAGTAGCCGTCGAGCGGATCGAAGGCGTCACGCCGGTGGCGGACGATACCAACCGCACCAGCTTTACCGTCGCGCCCGGAACTTGGGAGTTCGAGGCGAGCAAATAAGACTCAAAACTGCTGGAATCGGGCTTACTCGCCCCGGTGGCGCTGCGAACCACGCAAATCATCCCCGCCAAATAAACTCGCGACATTTATCCCATGAAGATTCTGACATCCGTGGCCGTCGCGCTGGCCGCCTTGCCCAACACCCGGGTCGTGCTGGGCCAGCCGTTCCTGCTGGAATGGCTGAAGACGGTCAACGCGTTCTGGCCGAAGGGCTCTTGAATTGCCAAATTATACATGAGAATTGCCAAATCGTCCATTCCCAAGGGCGACTCTGGCTGTCACCTTAATCTCGCAGTTAGGACTACGCGAGCCCCCGCCCGCCCGCTGCGAAGCTACAAATTCCCGCCCTAATGAAAAATAAAGCCAATTCCATCCTGATGTTTCCGCGGACCTTCGTGGTCTGTTTCGGTTCCGTGCTCGCCTGCGCCAGCGCATCGGCCGCGCCCTTTGTATACAACGAGCATAGCAACAGCAACCCATGGGTGCTGCCTGCCGGCACCAATCTGTTGGCCACTGCCACGCCCACGCCGCTAACGTCGACCACAATTTACGGTGCGTCGAACAGCTGGGGCACCCTGACCAATGGCAGCGTCGGCAGTGCCACTCCGGGCGGCAGCATTCCGTACACGTCTCAAATGAACACGGTCGTGATGCCCAACAATGGTGCGGTGGTCACCTTCGCGCTGGATCTTTCCGGCGCTCACTCTGTAGGTTATGACATCACCGCCTTCGATTCCTACGGTTTGTGGAATGACCCCGGTCGCGATGACCAGACCTACACCATTGCCTACTCGACGGTGGCAACTCCCGCCGTCTTCACCACCCTCACCAGCGTCAACAACCATACCGCCAACCCGGGTGACGGAGCCAAATCCACCCACACCCGGATCAGCGACACGAGCGGTTATCTGGCTCTGCACGTCGCCGCCATCCAGATCACTTTCGGCGCGCAGGAAAACGGCAATGCCGGTTACAGCGAGTTCGTCCTCACCGATACTCCACCAGCGACCCTCGTCACGACGCTCAACGAGGCGAACACCACCAACGTGTGGACACTGCCTGCCGGCACCAACCTGCTGCACTCTCCCTCGCTATCCTCGGCGGCACCCACGTCCTACCATGCTTCCGGCAACACGACAACTTCGTCTAGCTGGACGACGCTGACCGACGGGCTGCTCGGCCCCGCTTCAGGTGGCGCGCTCTCCTGTGTCGCCCCGGACAATGAACAAAACGTCATCTTCCCACTGGATTTGTCGGTCAACATCAAGGGCTATGACCTGTCAGAGCTGGATTTCTACGGTGCCTGGCAGGACAGCGGACGCGACAACCTGGACCTTCTCGTGCGCTATTCCACTTGGGACAACCCGACGGTGTTCCTGCCGCTGGTGCCCGTTGTCAATCATGACCTCGGCACCCAAGTGGCCACCCATACCCGCCTGACTCCGGTATCTGGCAATCTGGTTAGCGGCGTCGCCGCGCTGCAGTTCTACTTCAACAATCAGGAAAACAGCTTTGTCGGCTACCGCGAATTCATTGCCCTGGGGCAGGCCGCCCCGCTGACCACGCCGATCGCCTGGACCGGCAACAGCGGCTCGGCAGGCAATGCCAGCTGGATCACCACGGCGGACAGCAACTGGACGCCGGGCAACTTCGATCCGACCTCTCCACTCAATTTCACCGACAGTGGAGCCAACCGCAACATCACGGTTCCAACCGCTCTGAGCGCATCGTCGCTGAAGTTCACCAACAGCACGGCCGCGGCCTATGCCTTCAGCGGTGGCAAGATCACCGTCAACAACGGCATCACCTCCACCACCGGCAACGGCGCGGCGACCTTTAACGGACCCGTCAAGGCCACCACCGGTGTGACACAGTCGGGACCGGGCAGCCTGACATTCAACGGTGACCTGGAATCCCCCGGCCTGGTACTGAGCGGAGTGGGCACTATCAGCCTCAACGCCGACAACGTGGATTCCGCCGTTTCCCTGTTCACCGGCACCGCCTCGGTCAACAACGGCACGCTCAATATCGGCGACGATCTGGCGCTGAATGCCGCCTCGCTGGCAATGACCGCTGGCACGGCCAATTTCACCACCGCGGCACCGTTTCTAGCAGGCCTCACCGGCACCGCGGGAACCGTCAACCTCAGCAACACGGCGTTGACTATCGGCACCGGTTCCATCAAGTCCCAAGCCATGGTCTTTGGGGGGAATATTGCACAGGCAACCGGCAGCGGCCGCCTCATCAAAGATGGTGACAGCACCCTGACCCTCAGCGGATTGAACACCTATACCGGCACCACCCATGTTTTGGTTGGACCGTCCGGCAGCGCCGGGACGCTGCAGTTCGCCAAGGAGCAGTCGCTCTACGGCGGTGCCACCACATCGTGGACCAGCTTTAACCTGCTGGTGGACGCCGGTGCGACGCTGGGCTTCAATGTCGGCGGCACGGGTGAATTCACCGACAATGATTTGAACACGGTGGGCCTCGGCGGATTCGCCGGCGGTGCCAGCCTGGGCATCAATACCACCGCGAATTTCACCCTCACCCGCAGTATCAGCGGGCCGCTCAATCTCTTCAAGTCGGGAACCTCTGCGCTGACGCTCACCGGGACCAACAGCTTTTCAGGGGCCACCACGATGACCCAGGGGACGATCAATGCGGCCAATTCCAGCGGTGTTTCGCTCTCGGGGGATGTCTACTTGGGCGACGACATTGCGGGCGACGGGGCGAGTTCCGTGTTCTTGAACATGGCAGCGGACAACCAGTTCGGCCCGACTTCCGTGCTGCACTTGACCAACCTGACATCCAATGGTGCCAATTCCAAAGTCAACCTGCGCGGCACCCATCAAACCATCGCCGGCCTGGACAGCCCGACCAACACGTTTGTCTCGATCATTCAGAATGACGACGCCACGGTGCCGGACTACGTCGCCATTCCCTCGCTCGGTGGTGCCACCCTGACGATCAATACTCCGGTGGACACATCCTACAGTTTCTACGGGCTCATCCGCCAGGAAATCGGGGGGGCCGTGTCCATCGTCAAGAGCGGCCTCGGCACCCAGGAATTCAAGAACTCCCAGGTCCAGGGATTTAGCTACAATGGTGCGACCACTATCAACGCGGGCACCTTGAAGCTGAATTTTGTCAGCAACCAAAGCAGTTGGAATTCCAATGTCTCCATCGCCAGTGGAGCCTTCTTCGAACTCGCGGGGGCGTGGAATTTCTTCCGCACCGTCTCGGGCCAGGGCCAGCTCGTGAAAACGGGAACCGGCATGATCAGCCTCTGCAATGTGGACGGCATCTTGAACGCCAACAGCTACACCGGTGGCACCGTGATCAAGGAAGGCATCCTGAAGTTCTACTCCAACGGCCTATCCACCGGCGAAGGCAACGCCGCCGGCCAGTTCTGCGTCGCCGGTCCGATGGATCCCACCAACGTGATCACCGTGCTAAGCGGTGCCACCATGGGAGTCGGCAGCATAGCGCCGCTGGGGAACTCATTTGTGATGCCGCAATTCGCCCCCACCATCATGATTGAACCGGGCGGCAAACTCTGGGGCGGCGAAGGCGTCAACCTGGCCTTCCTCGCCAACATCAACCTGGATGGTGCCACCGTCGACGTGACCACCGGCTCAACGGCGGGTGGTTTCAACACCAACATGACATTTGTGGGAACCGTCGTCGTCGGGGGCGTGAGCACCACTCCAACGGTCATTTCCACCTCGGGAACCGGTGCTTATGCCAATATCTCGCTGGGCTCGTTAGGATTGTTGGGAACCACCTTCCAAGTGGCCGATGTCACGGCTGACAGCAATGTTGATCTAACGGTCAACTCGATCCTGCAAAACGTCGGCGGGAACCCCTCCCCGCTGACCAAGACCGGTGCCGGCACGATGTTGCTGACCGCTGCCAACACCTACACCGGCGACACCACCGTCACTGCGGGCACGCTCGGAGTGAGCGGTACTTCCATCGTAGACACCAACAAACTGGTCATCGACGGCGGCAAAGTCGACGTTGCGATCGGGGCCAATGAGGTCGTGGGCACGCTGTATTTCGGCAGCACCCAACAACTCGCGGGCACCTACGGCAGCACCAGTTCCAGTGCCGCGCATCAGGACGACACCCGCTTCTCAGGCACGGGAATCCTCACCGTGACCACCAATCCGTACGTCGATCCTTACATCGCCTGGTCGTCGGTGATTGCGAATGAAGCCGATCGCGTCCCCACGGCCGACCCCGATGGCGACGGCTTCAGCAACCTGCAGGAATACCTGTTCGGCACCTCGCCCATCGCCAACACCGGTGCACTCACCACCTTCGAGAGCACGCCGAGTGGCTTGATCGTGCGCTGGTCCGAGCGGGCCAACACCACCTACATCCTCCAGGAGAGCAGCACCCTCGCGGATCCATGGACCACCAGCGCCGCGGTCATCACCGATGCCGCCGACCAGAGCAGCGTCTATTCCGCCGAATACGTCCTCAAGCAAGCCACCATCGCCATTGATGGCAGCCGGAAATTCGTCCGCGTGCAGGCCAGCGGCAATCCGTAAACCTGGTGCATCATGGCCGGGTGCTTCCGGCCGCAGTGCTCTTTGCGGTAAGCATTTGGCAGTTGCTCAACGTGCCACACCCGGCCCGCCGGGTTCTGGTGCTGAAATGGAAACAGCTCGCCGAATTTTCCGGAAATTCCGGGCAACGGGGTGCCCGCGTAATGCCATGAATCGGGGAATCTCTTGACAACGCTGACCGAACAGCTAGTACCTCCTTAGAGAGTTTTTCCCATGAAAATTGCCCCACCCACCGCTGACGAAACGGGACGATTGGAGGCTTTGCACAGCTATCGGATATTGGATACCGGTGTTGAAAAAGCCTATCAGGATATTGTAGAATTGGCGGGGGCCATTTGCAATACGCCCATTGCGGTCATCACCCTGGTGGATGCAGACAGACAATGGTTTAAGGCCCGAGTCGGATTGGAAGCCGCCGAAACCTCGCGAGATCTGGCTTTCTGCGCCCATGCCATCCATGGCCGCCAGCTGTTCATTGTTCCTGATGCCAGCTTGGACGAGCGGTTTTGTGACAATCCCCTGGTGACCCAAGCCCCGAATATTCGCTTTTACGCCGGCGCGCCGATTTACAGCCATGACGGCCACGCGCTGGGGACCTTGTGTGCTATCGATAGTAAGCCGAATGCGCTGAATGACTTTCAACAAAGGGCATTGGGAATTCTTTCCCATCAAGTCATGCAATTGCTCGAACTTCGCCGCACCGTGCACGAATTGGATCAGACCAGCCAGGATCTGCGCAGCAACAATGCCAGCAAGGACAGGCTCTTATCCATCTTTAGCCACGATTTGAAAACGCCGTTTTTCGGGCTTGTCGGATTGTCGCATATGCTCTGCGAGGGTTGGGAGGACATGCCGAGGGAAGAAATCAAGGAACTGGCCGATGATTTGGCGACTTCGGCGGAAGGTGGCTTGCGCCTCGTCGAGCAAATGCTGGAATGGGCCATGCTGGAGGGCAAGGGCTTCACCAAGGGGACAACGGATTTTGATCTGGGCCTCTTGGTGGAAGAGGTGCAATCGACGCTCTCCCCAGTGGCTAAACAAAAAGGAATCGATCTCACGATTCATTCGGATGAGCCTCTGCGGGTGCATGCCGATGCCGACATGTGCCGATCGTTGTTTCAAAATTTGGTCTCCAACGCGCTCAAATTCACTCGCCCGGGCGGCTCGGTTGATGTCGTGATTTTTGCGGAGGGAGAAGTGGTTGAATGCCAAGTTCGTGACACGGGACTGGGAATATCGCCCGGTCGAGTCAAGCAGTTGATGGCGGGGAATAGCACGCACTCTACCGCCGGCACGTCAGGAGAAACGGGCACCGGACTGGGCCTCGTGTTCTGCAAGCAAATCCTGGAACGCAATCGCGGCATGCTGACCGTGACTTCTGAGCCAGGCCGTGGATCGACTTTCAAGGTCAGCTTGCCCAGAAGTCAGGACGGGAAGCGCCGGAATCTCTGATGGGCGGGGGAGGGAGCGGGCGCAGGGGCGCTCGCCGGCAGGGTTCATCACCCGGGCCGTTGATTTCGCTTTGCAGCAAGGCAGGGCTGCGGCATGATGACTTCCATGCTTGCCCCCCTTGTGCGTCCTCTGGCGCCGATCGCGATCCTCGGATTCGCGTGCGCCAGTTTGTTTGCCCAAACCCCCGGCACACCGTCGACCGCCTCGTCCAGAGTCGAACCGGGCCTCGAACTCGGCGTCAATTGGAAATGGTGGGTCGTGCCGTCGGCGACAAAGGACTGGGGCATGCCGCTGCCGGAGGCGCTGGTGCCCAAAAAGACCGGCACTCCCGCGGCGGAAGCGGCCCCGCCTTCAGCGCAGCGGCCAGACACCTATGAAGTGAAGAAGGGCGACGCAATCATCAAGATTGCGAGAAAATTCGGCATGAGCGCCGCGCAATTGAAGCAGTTCAACGAGTTGAAGGACGACCGCATCGGCATCGGGCAGGTGCTGCGCATTCCCACCCTGGAGCAACTGCTCACGCTGGCAGCGCCGCCGGCGGAGCCGAAAAAGGAAGTCGCCGGGAAGAAAAAGCCGGACAAGCCGGACAAGCCGGACAAGCCGGACAAGCCGGACAAGCCGGCCGCGGAACCCGATCCCGAGCCCGGTGCCGAGGCGAAGCGCGAGCTTGATAACGTGCTGCAGCAGGTGTTTTTGGATCGGGAGATGTTTGCGCCGGGCGCGATCGACGGCAAGTCCGGCCCCACATTCCTCAAGGTCCGCCAGATTTATGAAAACACGCACGCCGACGCCGCCGACCCCGGGTTGCTGCAAACCAAAGCCGAGGCCGAACTGAAGCAACCTTACACGAGCTACAGCCTGCGCGCGGAGGATTTTAAATTCATCAAGCCCCCCAAGGCCGAAGTGACGGCGACACGCGGCGGCGGCGGCGCGACACCCGCCGCCCGCAAGAAAAGCGCCAAGCCAGGCAACATCCCGCCCCCGCCGCCACCCGCCACGATCGACGAACTGGTTGCCGCGGGCTTCCTCGGCTACACCAGCGCGTGGGAATTCGTCGCGGAACGCTTCCATTGCGACGAAGCACTGCTGCACCGGATCAACCCCCAATTGAAACCCATGCCCGCCGTCGCTGCCGAGTTTGTGGTTCCCAACGTCATTCCGTTTGAAATCGACAAGGCACTCGAGTCCCCGCTGCAACCGGCCGCCGATCCGCGCAAGCCGGTCACCGCCGCAGTGGTGGAATTGACCCGCCTGGAAATCTCGCGTGACGGCAAACTCATCGCCGTCATGCCGCTCGCCTCGGCGCGCCCGGGCCTCCGTGGCCGCGGCTCATGGACCGTGCTGGATGCCATCCCGCAACCGCGCATGGCCACCAAACGTGAGGCGCGTGAGACCCCGAAAGACAAACCCGCGCCGCCAGGCACTGAGGTTGCGGCCGCAAAACCCGCCGTAGCGCCCGCCCTGGAAAAGGAACAATACCTCCCGCCCGGCCCCAACAATCCCGTTGGCATCATCTGGATCAACCTCGCCAAATCCGGCAGCACCGATCCCCTGCCCTACGGCTTGCACGGCACCAGCATCCCTGCCCGGATGAGCACCCAACAAGGCATCGGCGGGCTGCGCCTCGCCAACTGGGACATCGCCCGCGCCGCTCGCCTGATGCCCGCTGGCACGGCGCTGCTGTGGAAGGCGCACTAACCACCCATCACGCGGATGCGGCACTTTCTCCGGATGACCCCGGCCAACATGCCGACCCTCGTAGGGTTTGGCGGGCTCCGGCGCGACCTTCAGCCTCCGATCGCGGCAATGTCTCCGCAGCGCTCGGATGCAGACAAAAATGATGGCCGAAGCCAAAGCTGAGGTGATGGGGGCAATCACTGGAATCCAAGCCCAAACAATCCAGCAGCCCGCCCAGCCCGGCATCCCTGACGCGACAAGTCGCCACATTAGGAAAGGCGGTTGGAGGCCGACACGACGGCCGGTCTGCCTCAAATTCGGTCTTGTAGACTTCAAACATCGCAGGATGGTCTATCGGAATTTCCGTCCGCGATAGATATACCTTGGCATATTCGATTCCCCCGCAATTTTCATCGGCTGTAGAGCCAGACGCGTTGGATGGCCCAAAACAAGCCCACCGCGGCAATCGCCCCGGACGCGGGCAGGACAATGGCCCGGCGATACCACCAGCGCTGCCGCCAGCAGCCCACCGCCAGCATCGCCAAGCCGATCACCGACAACTGGCCACCCTCGACGCCGAGATTGAACGACACCAGCGCGGTGGCAAACTCGTGCCGCGGCAGCCCCAGCGCCGTTAGAACACTGGCGAAGCCAAGACCGTGGATCAGACCGAAGCCAAACACCACAAACAAGCGCCAGCGGTGCAGTTTTGCGGTGAAGAGATTCTCCATGGCCACCAAGGCGATCGACAGCGCGATCAAGGGCTCGACCACTTGCGGAGGCAGCTGGATGATCCCGTACATTGATAGAGCGAGGGTGATGGAATGGGCCAGCGTAAAAGCCGTCACCTGCATGAGCAAGGGCCGCAGGCGGTTGCCTAGCAAAAAAAGACCGAGCACAAACAGAATATGATCCAGCCCCCGCGGCAGGATATGCACATAGCCCAGCACGACGTAGCGCCGCGCCCATTCCCAGCGGCTTGGCTCGGCGATGGCCGGAAGGGGTGGGCCATCCGCAGCGGATGCCGACGCCATGGCATCGAGCATCACCGGCATGGGGGCCGTGACTTCGCCCGGATTGACCACCCACACACCAATCGGCTGCTCAGGCCGGACCACGGTCAGCGAAACCATGCCCAACTTGGCAGGCAATCGAAAGGCGACGGAACGTGCCCCCTGCGGCAAGCGCCCGTCCAGCGAGAGCACTAACATCACCGGCAGCCGCAGCAACGGCGACGCCTCGGCATGGCGCTGGATATCAGCCACGGTGGGGAAGACCAAGGTCTCCACAGTGCCTGATTTTCCGTTTTCCAAAACCGCGAACTCGTTTTTGAAGCGCACCTGCGCCCTGGCGAGCCGGGCATCCAAGGTGGCAGCCGGCCCGTCCAGCAACTCGTTCATTGCCAGATCGTTGACATTCTCCGGAAAATCGTCGAGAGCGAACGCCAGCACGTCAAAGGTCAGATCGAGCGCATATTTGCCATCGGGTTGGATGGTCGCCGTCGCCATCGGCAGTGAAGTTATATGCGCCAATACCGGCAGCGCGGCGGCCCACCAAAGCCACAGCCCGAGCCAGCCTGCGTGCAACAGGTGGCGCATTTCGGGGTTCCGGCCGGGCTTCGAATACACTGAGTTAGAAGCGTCAAATCTATGGCATCACCCGCAAGGTGACCGTTCCAAGTTTCGGCACCGTGATCGCGGCGGGCGCATTCCGGCCCTGCTCTTCCAAGGCGCTGGACAACCACGTTTGGCCGACGGGCTTGCTCCAATGCAAGGTGGTCGTCTGCGCCTGTTCGGTTGGATTGTACAACCGCAGCATGCAGGCTTGGCCGTCCTCGCTAGGCTTGAGCGACGATACAATCACCTGATCGCCGTCCAGCCGCAGCCAGCCCGCAGCCGGCAGCAAGCCGGCGGTGGCCGGCGCGGCGATAAGCGGCTGGGTGCTCTCCACCCCGAAGCGTGTGGCGGCGGCGGCATCATAGCCGCGGTGCGGCCGCAGCGCGTAGCGGAACCAGGTAGGCCCCTCCTGATCGGCGCGGTAATTGGTGTGCCAATGGTTGTTCATCACCCATGAATAGATCGTGGCGGACGGCTCGATGCGTTTCAGATAGGCGTTGGGATCGGGTTGGCTGCGCGGCAGGTTTGCCGTCAACCCGCCCATCTCCATGAGTGGCGCATCCGCGGTGGACCAGGTCACTCCTTGCGTTGCGTTGGAAATGTCCACCCAGCGCTCCACCGAGAACCAGTTCTTGCACGCACCGGCCAATTGATCGATTTCCGGCTGGCCGATCGCCCCGGGGCTGTTGATATGCACCTTCGGCTCGGCGATGTTGAAGCTGAAGCCGAAATGCACGCCTTCCACCGCGCGCAGCGCCTGTTTGTCAACCAAGTCAATGATCTCAACACGGTCAATGCCGTCGATCAGGCGAACTTCACGCTCCAGCTTGTTGCATCCCGGCGCATCGCTTTCCACCAACAACGAAACGACCAGCGGACCGGCCTCCTTGACGCTTATCTTTGCCGCACCGGCGGGCTTGGCGTCCTTCAGGTTGCCGCCTGGCAGATAGATATAGTTGTTGATTTTCCCGTTTGCCAGCTCACCGTCGATGCCCTCGCGCCGCAAGCTGACGATATCGCCGCTGGCGGGGTCGAGCTTGATTTGCAGCAGCGGCGTGGTCAACGAGGTTGCTGCCACCGCGGCCTTGGCTGTGCCCGGGGTACCGGAGCCGATGAGGAAGCGTTTGGAACCCAATGGCGGCACTGCGCCGGCGAGGAATGCCAACTCGCCCGAGGCGAGACGTTGCGAGGGCACCGGCTTGCCATCCGCGTCCTTGACGCAATCGCCGCGGGTTTCCTTCGGCAAGGTGACCAGGTCGCTGCGCTCCCATGACGCGGTGTTGAAGACATCCACCGCCCCGTCCCCGCGGCCTAAACCACCCAGAGCCTTGCCGAGCAACTCGCGTGAAACCCTGTCGGCGGTGAGCGCGTATCCTTGCTTGTAATTCCACTGGTTTTTGACAAATGCCAGATCGGGCTGGCTGATGCTGTTATGGGCACCCCAGGTGTGCTCGCTATACATCGCGGCGTTTTTCCAGGCCACGGCGAACTCGGCCAGCGGAAAGGCGCCGGGCTTGCGCATGGCCCACAGCGTCTCGGCTTGCAGCAGGCGGTCCACCGAGTGGCGGTTGAGCGCGGTCTCGCGGGCGGACGAACCGGCACCATCCTCCCAGTACGGCGTCATGTCACCACGGAACGTTGGCAACTTGTCGCCGTAGCGTTTCTCAAAAGCATGAAACGCCTCGCTGGTGGTGGCGATGACAAGCTTCGGATAGGCATACTTGGCATTCCACTCGCGCAGCGCTGGCATGACCCCTTCATCGGGCGGGCCGTTGTCGCCCTTGGTCCAACGCAACTGGACGATGTCATAGGGATATTTCTGCTCTTCCAATCGATCCAACAGAAACGGCAGCCCCTGCTGGATGGAGGCGAAGTGATGGCCGAACGAATAACCGCCCTGAGCCCCCCAATACAGGACTTTCTCCGTGCCCGACGGAGACTCCCAGTAAAACGGGGTGTTCTCCCACTGCACCCGCACGTAACCGATGCGGTCGCCGTCCATGGTGCGCGAGGCGTTGGGCCCGTTGGAGATGTATTTAACCCCGTGGCTGGCCAGGGCCGGCACCACGCCCCAGGTCATGCCCGGCACGTCGCTGATCATCATCGAGTCCACCTGGCGGCCGTTGCGCTGTCCCAGCGTGGTGGCATAACTGATCTGGCGGACCATTTCCTCATAGCGGCACAGACCGGTTAGAAGGTTGCCATACATCGCGTCCACACCGATATCGCCATCGCGGACCGCCTGGTCGAACTCGCGCAGTTGCTGCGGCGTGGCGACGCGGGCGAACTGGTCGGCGGTCCACATCACCTCCAGATTCCATTTGAATTTGGCACCCGCGGGATAATCCTTGGTGGCGCGGATCAAGTCCAGGGCACGGATGACGTTCTGGGCCTGCTTCTTCTCAATGTTAGGCTGGATGTCGGTGTATCCGATGTCGGTGTGTGAATGCATCAGCACATACACCTCCCATTTGCGAACCGGCGTGAGCGTCAGAGTCCGGCTGGCCAGGGTTTTGCCATCCGTCACCAGCGAGATGGTGGCTTGGGTGACTTTGTCCACCGCGGGGACGAGGGTTTCAAACTCCTGGCTGCCCTGGGCAAGCTTGACGCGGCCCGTCTCCGCGCCGTTGACGCACACAGCGGCGTCTTGCGGGGTGCCCAGGCACACCACCGACAAGGCCACCGGTTGGAACAGCTTGCCGCCCTTATCGACCAGCGCGGGCGTGCTCCGGACCGAGCGCACGTCAGCGAAATTCACCACCGGTGCCGTCGTTATGGCGGCTTGGGTCACGAGGCTAACGGAATCGTACAACACCCAGCTGCCGGCCACGTTGGAGATATCGATTTGATTGTTGCCGGGCTTCAGCAGGTCCGCAGGGAATGCCACGGAGAACTGGTAGGGCTTGCCTTTCGCGGGGTCACCTAGCACCGAAGCATCGCCGGCACCGGCTGGCATTTGCTGATCGAACTGGGTGCCATTCACCTCGATGTGCAGCTTCGGCGGCGAGCTGTGCTGGGTGTCGAGCAGATCGAAACACAACTTGCATTCACCCGCAGCGGGCACGCCCTGCACGCCGAAGAGGATGGTGAAAGTGTGCGGGCGCGCCCCGGCCCACGAGTCGCCGGGGCCGGGATGCACATAGGGCCAGTCGTGGTGCGGGTCGGATTCACCGATCACGAAGAACGCGTCCTGCTTGAATTGAGAGAATCCGTTAGGTGCCAACGCGAATTCGGCGTTGCTGTGATCGGTCTTGCCAATTTGCCAGAGGGTTCTGGCTTCGGCAGCCGGCACCACAGCCAACAGCAGGCCATGGCAGGCGGTCACTAGCAACGGGATGACGATGTTTTTCATGGATCTTGGCATTGGAGGTTCGGGGTGGCGGGGTGGCTGGAATGAAAAATCGCTTCACAAGCGGAGTTTGGGCAGCTCCATGGCCGGATGTCTCACCGCCATGGCCACCCAGCCCCGCTGATACGGTGCTCATCAGCGGCTTCTTCAATCAATTTCCCTTTGCTGCTTGGCGGCTCAGCCCTCGATGCGGTGCGGATAGAACTGGCTGAGGTTGCCGGTGACAGGCGACGAGTCGCCGCGCGCGGAGAGGCCGCGGCAGGCGTCGCCGACCATCCACAGCCCCCACACGAAATGTTTGCCACCGGCGCTGAAGAGCTCCGCGGATTGCTGATAGGCCAGCGGTTCGCCAGGGTGGCCGTCGGCACCCCGGGCCACGCGGATGCCGTCCTCCAACATGGCAACCCCCGCCCCCTCGCGGCCGAAAAACGGTTTTTCCACCCACCGCGAGATTCCTTGTGAACAGAGCTCCTCGCGCGACAGGGCGGCGGGCAGCAACAAGGGATGGCCGGGATTGAGTTCCCACAACACCGGCAGCAATCCTTTGTTAGACAACATCATTTTCCAGGCAGGTTCGACGAAGCGGTGGCGCTCAGGGCCGATTTCGGCGAAAAACGGCTCGCGCGCCATCCACTCCCACGGATAGAGCTTGAACAGCTTGTCGATCGGCCGTTCGCCGGTGTCGGTGAAGCGGCCATCCGGCGAGAGGCCGATCTCGTGCATGTCCATGAGCACCACGGATTTGCCGGCCTGCTCAGCGGTTTCGGCCAGGTAGGCGATGGTTTGGCGGTCCTCCACCTGGTCCCAGGCGCAGGCAAAATGCACGGTCGTCTCGCTCACCGCGCGCCAGCGATCCACCAATGCCTCGTGGATCGAGTTGAGTTGGTCGCACTCCGGATAGGTATCCTCCAGCCAGTGCCACTGGATCACCGCCGCCTCTAACAATGATGTGGGCGTATCGGCGTTGTATTCCAACATTTTCGGCGGGCCGCTGCCGTTCCAGGCCAGATCGAAGCGGCCATAGAGGGAGAAATCGCGCTCCAGCCACGACGCTTGGATCAAGCCGGCGGCTGCGTCCGGAATGGCCAGGCGCGCCCACCACCCGCGGCGCACGATTTGCTCACAAGCGTCCAGGCACAAGGCGTGCAGATCGGTGGCGGCATCCTCCAACACCTCGGCCGCCTCCAGGGTGAGCACCAGATGCTGGTTTTCATTCCAATAGGGGATGCCGCCCTCGCCGTGCCAGATGAGCCCGGCGGCCTCGACGCGTGGCTTCCACCCCGGGCGCGGCAGGCGGGACAGCAGGCGGATGTTAGAGCGCACGGCCATGGATTCAAGTGGCGGAGGAAGAACTCTTGCCGCTCGCCCCGAAACCACCGCGCACCGATTGGCCCGCCGTGACGGTGTTGCCGCTGCGGTTGCTTTGCGCGACCAACCGGCTGTAACCGGGATTGGCCGAGGCGTAGGCGCTCACGCTGCGGCGTTGGTCGTCGACGCCGCGTTGCCAGGTCGCCGCTTGGACGCCCGCTTGTTGGAAACCCGGGCCGGGCCGGTAGCTGCCGCGATTGCCGGAAATGAGCCAGTACATCATCAACGCAGTACCGCAACCGAGCCCCTGGTTGGAATTGTGCCCGGCAGTGGCAAACGCGCCTTTGTCCTGGCTGGCCAGCAGTTGTTGCTCGCGGTCCAACGCGTCCTCCACCTTCTTCAAGGCCTCCGGGGTGGGCCGACTGGCCGCCACGGCGGCTTCCGCCTGCGGCTGGTCCTGCCACTTGCCATTGACGAACCAGCGCCCGTCCTGTTCAAAACCATACGGGTATTCGAAAAAATCGCGGGCCTCGGCATGATAGAACCCCAGCCCCGGCAGGTTGAAGTTGTTCTCCACTTCGCCGCCGGCCAGCTTCGCCTTCTGCGCGTCCAAGGCCACCAATTTGGATTGGACTTGAGCCATCTTCTGATCCCGCTCGGTGGCCACATATTTCCGCTCGCATCCCGTCATCCCGACCATCCCGCCCGCCAAAATGCAGGCGGTGGACCAGCGGAGGATGCCGCCGGGGCGGAGCGGGGTGAAGAAACGACTGCGCATTTTCATGGGGCGCGGACCATGGCGCTGCCACCCGCCGGTGTCAATTGCAGCACTCGCGATTCAAGCCGGCGCTCACGGGCCGATCTTATCCCACGCCAGACCGCTGAGGCACCAACCCGGCGTGGTGTGATGCCAGGTCAGCATCAAGCGATGGGTGCCATTGAAGAGTTTGCCGCCTTCCGGGTGGCCGATGCCCACCCTGACGGTGACTTGCACCGAGGCCGTCTCGCCGTCGATGCCCATGAATTCGATCTTGCGCTCGGTGATGGCCACAAAGCGGCAGGCGTCACAGGCGATGGCGAAGATGGCCTGGAATTCATCGCGCTGGGCGGGGCTGGAAATCTCCTCGGGCAGGTCCTTTCCGGCAAGCGCGACCGTCCGATCCAGAAAATCGCCCAGCTTGAGCACTTGCAGGCGGCGAGTCTCCGGCTTGGCCTTCTCGGTGAAGGAAATGGCGTCGAAAAACCGGTTGCACCGACGCTTCAGTACTTGCGTCGGTGAATACCACCAAGCGCTAACCGCCAGCAGAATCATGACGAGAAGGGCGAAAATCGTGATCCGGCGGCGCATGCACACATAGTAGCGAGTTACCACCTGCATGAAAGCACCAAACGGCCGCATGACGGCGAAACCAGGGAAGGGCGATCTCCGCATCGCCCGGGACCATGAGAGGTCAATGGGCTGAGGAATTCCACCACCCACTGCCTCCCCATGGGCTCGACGACTCGGCGGCCGACGCTCCTTGTACGCTTGACCTCACTCGCCCGCCCCGACTTTTTCACCATGAGCCCAAGTTTTCCTTGGCAGCGGCCCCCAATCCGGACGACAGTCGCCACGCCGCTCCCCGGACGGTCGCAGGAACGCGCAAGCGTGCTTGAGGAAAGTCCGGACACCATAGGGCAACGTGCCTTGTGAAAGCAAGGAACGGCAGTCGCGAGACTGCCGGATGGAAAGTGCAACAGAAAGCATACCGCCGATGGCCCGCAAGGGCACAGGTAAGGGTGAAATGGTGGAGTAAGCGCCCACCGCGCCAAGGGTAACCAAGGTGGCACGGCAAACCCCGCGTGGTGCAAGACATAACAGGGGAAGGGCGGCCCGCCCGTTACTCTCCGGGTACTAGTCGCATCCCGCGTCAGCGGGGCGCTTCGCTCCGGCGGAGTGAGAGAAATGACCGTACAACCCCGCGCGAGCGGGGCGGACAAAATCCGGCTTACAGGGGAGCGGCACTCCTCCCATCGCCGTAACACAGGCCTTGCTTCGCGCAACTTTCCCCCACCGTGGGGTTTAATCCGCACACTCAGGGTAAACACTTTGAGCCCGCCACCATTCTGTGAGGGATTGTGCTTGAACCCGAACGCCTCTTGGACAAAACTCCCCCGCCCGTCTGATGACTGACCCTAACACCATTGCTGCCTTCGAAGCACCCGAGCCAGCCCGTCTCGCCCCACTTTTTCCGGGATATGAGATCGAGGGGCTGATTGCCACTGGCGGCATGGGAGCGGTTTACAAAGCGGTGCAACTTTCGCTGGATCGGCCCGTGGCCATCAAGATTTTGCCGCGTGAGTTTGGCGAGGATGAATCATTCCGTGCCAATTTTGAAGCGGAGGCCAAGGCGATGGCCCGCCTGAACCACCCCAACCTCATCGGCGTCTACGACTTTGGCGAGGTGGCCGGCATGCTCTTCATCATCATGGAGTTTGTGGCGGGCAAGACCTTGTTCCATTCGGCCCATGGCATCGCCATCGCCCCCGAGGCCGCCGCGCGCATCGCCGTGGGCGTCTGCCAGGGCCTCGCCCATGCCCACGAACACGGCATCCTCCATCGCGACATCAAACCCGGCAACATCCTCCTCGATCAACAGGCACGGCCGAAAATCGGCGACTTCGGACTCGCGCGCCCCATTGGCGCAGCCGTCAAGGCCGGCGAAACCATCTTCGGCACTCCCCATTACACCGCGCCGGAGGTGCTCATGCATCCCAACCAGGTCGACGCACGGGCGGATATTTTTTCGGTGGGAGTGGTGCTTCACGAGCTGTTGACCGGCCGACTGCCGGCCGCCGACACGCGCCCGACCTCGGTCATCTGTGGTTGTGACGCGCGGTTTGATGCGGTCATCCGCCGCGCGACCCATCCCGTGCCGGATCTGCGCTACCCCAGTGCCGCGGAAATGGCCAAGGATCTGCGCTCCATTGCCGCGGCAACTCCGGCCGCCGCCCACGCAGCTTCCCCCGCCCACGCCCCAACCCACGGCAAAACCGCGAAACGACGCGTCGCCGCTCCTGCGGGTGCCCGCTCAATGCCCGCCAACCGGCGAGCGCCCGCCGCGGCACCGGATTCATCCGGGAAAATCGTCAACGTCGTGTTGCTGGGGCTGGCGATGGTGGCCGTGGCCATCTTCTTTCTGGTGCCCAAATTCACCAATACCACCCAACCCGCCCCCCCTCCGGAGCCCCCTGTGACACCAAGTGCCGCCCCCACGCGGCAGACGCCGCCGACCATCGATCGGCCCTCCATCCCCACCCCGCCAAGCGCCAGCGCCGAACCCAAACCTGAGCCAAAACCCGAGCCCGAAATCGTCAAGATCGAGCCCCTGCCACCTGCAGTGGAGCCCGTCATCCCGGCCCCTGCGCCGCTGCCGGGCTTTGATGTGCCTGCATTCCTCGATCGGGCACGCGACATGATGCGGCTCAAGGCCACCCCGATTTACGCGACCTCGGCCAAGGAAATTGAAAAAAACTACGAGGCTTTTGAACGCCAGATCATTTATAAGGTCCACCAAATCGATAAGGACAAACAGACCGGCATCAAACAACAAGTCGATAAAGTCTTTAAGAAGTGGCGCGCTGCCGGTGCTCGCGTACCCGCAGTGCTGGACCTCGTCCAAATCAAGTCGGACAAGGGTGGCGGTGGTGGTGGCGGCCGTGGCCGCGGTGGCGTCGATCAGGAAAAAGACTTCTTTGAGAAGGTCACCGTGATTCATGCCAAGTTCCTGGCCAAGCAGGACAAGCTCGATCACGATCTGGAAACCGACTTGCTCGAACTGGCCTCCACCTACGTCACCGGCCTGACCAAACAGATCGAGCGGCTCACCGATCCCAACGAAGCTCCCGCCGTCGGCTTGATTCGGGCGGAAATCGCCAACACCCAGAACCGCCCCAGCTACTTCAGCGATCTGATGCGCGGGATCGACCCGGATGCCCCGAAACTGCCTGCCGTCGACATCAAAGGTACCGGTACCGGTATCGGCAATGGTCCCGCACCGGACCCCGCCAGCACGCCAGCTCCGGGCAAGGTGAACAGCAGGAATTGAGCCCCCCGGCCCAACCTTTTCCTGCGGCCGGACAAGCCGCCGGTTCCACCACCGCCGCACGGATTTTCACCGCGGTTTCCAGCCCGATCGGGCCAGCTTGAATGGTTGCGCTGGCGAACCCGCGATTCTCGCCTAAACTCTCCGCGTGCCGCGCAAATCGTCCTCCCCTCACACGCCTCCGCCAACCAACCGCCCTCCCCGCCTCCCCAACGCGGCTATTTCACTGCGCGGCTGTCGCCAACATAACCTCCAGGGCTTCGATCTGGAAATCCCCCTCGGCAAGCTCAGCGTCGTCACCGGCCCCTCCGGCTCCGGCAAATCGTCGCTGGCGTTTCACACGCTCTACGCCGAAGGCCAGCGCCGCTATGTCGAAACCTTCTCGCCCTATGTCCGGCAATTCTTCGATCGCATGGACAAACCCGCTGTCGATCGCATCGACGGCATTCCGCCCGCCATTGCCATCGAGCAAAAGAACAACGTCCGCACCACCCGCTCGACGGTCGGCACCCTCACCGAGATCAACGATTATCTCAAATTGCTATTCGCCCGCCTCGGCGTCGGTCATGACCCCCACACCGGCGAGGAAATCCGCCCGGATTCGCCCGAATCCGCCGCCGCCTGGGCGCTCGCCAATCTGGCTGGACAAGCGGTCCTGATCACCTTTCCGGTGCCGATCCCAGCCGCCACCGCGGCGGCTGACCTATTCCCGTTTCTCAACGCCCAAGGCTACCTGCGCGTCCTCATCCAGCGGCGGATCTACCGCTGCGACGAGCCATTGCCCGCTGACATCAAGACGCTAACATCACCGGTGGAGGTCATCCAGGACCGCCTCACACTCACCCCGGAACACCACTCGCGCCTCCTCGAAGCCCTCGAAGCCGCATTTTCGCTAGGAAAAGGCAGTGCCGGCATTGTCGCGGCCGATGCCAGCGCCCCCCCCCACGCCACCGCAGTCCCCGCCAAAATCTTCACCAACACGTGGACCAATCCACGCACCGGCTTCACCCTGCGTCCACCCACCGCCGCACTGTTTTCCTTCAATAACCCGCTCGGGGCCTGCCCCACTTGCCGCGGCTTCGGACGCGTCATCGGCATCAACCTCGACAAGGCCGTGCCCGATCCCGGCCTCTCGCTCGCCGCCGGCGCCATCAAGCCGTTCCAGGGCGAGCGCGGCGACGAGTGCCAGCGCGACTTGCTGCGCAATTGCAAGGAGCGCCGCATCAACATCAACACCCCGTGGGATGAGCTGGACGCCGCCACCCGCGAATGGATTTACTACGGTAATAGTAAGTCGCCCGCCCTCACCGACCTCGAGAACGCCGACGAGTTGTGGCGCTCCGGCAAATGGTATGGCGTCAAGGGCTTCTTCGATTGGATGGAAAGCAAGGCATACAAAATGCACGTCCGCGTCTTCCTCTCGCGCTATCGCTCCTACACCACCTGTGGCGCCTGCCGCGGCAAGCGCCTCCAACCCGATGCCCTGTGCTTCAAAATCAACGGACTCGCCCTGCCTGAACTCTGGGCCATGCCCGTCGCCAACTTGCTCGTCTGGTTCCATTCCCTCGGCACCTCCCCCGATCCCACCCTCAACCTGGTCCTAACAGAACTAACCTCGCGCCTCACCTATCTCTCAGAAGTGGGCCTCGGCTACCTCACGCTGGACCGCGCCACCCGCACCCTCTCCGGCGGCGAGGTCGAGCGCGTCAACCTCACCACCTGCCTCGGTGCTTCCCTCACCGGCACCCTCTTCGTCCTTGATGAACCCACCGTCGGTCTCCACCAGCGAGATATCCACCGCCTCGTCGCCGTCATGCACGGCCTGCGCGACAAAGGCAACACCCTCGTCGTCGTCGAACATGAGGCAACCGTCATCACCGCAGCCGACCACCTCATCGACCTCGGCCCCGGTGCCGGATCCGCCGGCGGCCAATTGATCTATCAGGGTCCCGTGGTGGCCGGCCGCACTCAAGGAGGACAAAATTGCCCCCCCTCCATAAGTGCCACCGACCGCAAGTCCCCCGCCGCCTCTCCCGCCCCCGGCACCCTCCCCTGGCTAACCGGCGAAAACTTCATCGCCGTCCCTTCCAAGCGCCGCCGACCCACCAAGCAGGTCCTCGCCATCCGCGGTGCCACCCGACACAACCTGCACAAACTCGATGCCGACATTCCCCTCGGACTGTTCGTCTGCCTAACCGGCGTGTCGGGCTCCGGCAAGTCCACCTTCGCCCGCGACGTCGTCCATCTCAATCTTGCCAAGCATTTCGGCCTGGAAACCGACGGCGACCCCGCCCCGCTCAGGCAATTGTTAGGCGCGCAGCACCTCGGCGGCGTTGAGCTCGTCGATCAGAGTCCGGTGGCACGAACACCGCGCTCCACCCCAGCGGTGTTTCTAGGTGCCTTCGAGACCATCCGCCAACTCTTTTGCGAGACGGACGCTGCCAAGACCGCCGACCTCAAACCCGGCTTCTTTTCCTTCAATTCCGGCGACGGCCGCTGCGACCGCTGCGCCGGCAATGGCTTCGAAAAGGTCGAAATGCAATTTCTCTCCGACCTCTACGTCGCCTGCCCGGATTGCAGTGGCTGCCGCTACAAGGCGTCCACCCTCGATTACCTCTGGCACGAAAAATCCATCGCCGAAGCCCTCGATCTAACGGTGAATGACGCCGTGGCATGGTTTGCGGCAGCCACCGCTACCGCCCCGCCCAAGCAAATCCGCCTCATCCAGCAGACCCTCACCTCCCTGCAGCCGCTCCTCGCCGTGGGCCTCGGCTATCTCAAACTTGGCCAGGCCCTCAACACCCTCTCCGGCGGCGAAGCCCAACGCCTCAAGCTCTGCCAACTCCTCGGCGCCGCCGCCGACCCAGCGCGCGCCTCTGCCCGCCCTGCAAAATCTCCCGGCGGTGCTGCGGCCCCCGCCACCCACAGGCTCCTCATCCTCGATGAACCAACCACCGGCCTGCACTTCTCAGACATCGCAAACTTGCTAGGCGTGTTCCAGCAATTGGTAGCTTCCGGCCACACCTTGCTGGTCATCGAGCACAACCTCGACGTCATCAAGTCCGCCGACTGGATCCTCGACCTCGGGCCCGAGGCCGGTGCTCAGGGCGGCCAATTGGTAGCCCAGGGTTCGCCCGAAGCTGTCGCCCTAACCGATACCCCCACCGCCGAATACCTGCGCCAGGCGTTAGGCATGCCCCCGATCAAGGACCACAGGCGTCCCGCCGGTGTGGGAAAACAGGCGTCCCGCCTGTCGTCATCCAAAATCCAAAATCCTCTATCATCCGCGATCCACGATCCTCTATCATCCAAAATCCAGAATCCAAAATCCAAAATTCCACCACCCGTCCCCAACTCCATCTCGCTGCGCGGCGCGCGCCACCACAACCTCAAGAACATCTCACTGGACATTCCCCGCGACCGCTTGGTGGTCATCTCCGGCCTGTCCGGATCCGGCAAGTCCACCCTCGCCTTTGACATCCTGTTTGCCGAAGGCCAGCGCCGTTTCCTCGACTCCATGTCGTCCTACGCCCGACAGTTTGCCGAGCAGCTCGAAAAGCCGGAATTCGACCAACTTGCCGGTCTCCCGCCCACGGTGGCCATCGAACAACGGGTATCTCAAGGCGGCGGCAAATCCACCGTCGCCACCGTCACCGAATTGTGGAACTTCATCCGCTTGCTCTATTCGAAGCTCGGCACCTTGTACTGTCCGGACTGCGAAGTGCCCGTCGAGAAACAATCGTTGGCCGCCATCGAGAACATCCTCCGCGCCCAACTCCGCAAGGGCCCCGTCTCCCTCCTCGCCCCGCTCATCCGTGCCCGCAAGGGATTCCACACCGAGGTCGCCGAGTGGGCCGCCAAACACGGCTTCGCCCGCCTCTTGGTCGATGGCAAAATCCAGGACAGCGCCTCGTTCCAGCGCCTCGAACGCTTCAAGGAGCACAACATCGACGTCGAGGTCGCCGCCCTCGCCCAGGGGAGCGCCGGCATCCTGCCGGCTGATTCCGGTGTCCCGCCGAAATCCTCTTCAAAGCCAAGCGCCGCCCAAAGGCAATCCGCCGCCGCCCCCTCCAACCTTCAATCCATCATCCAACAAGCCCTAACCATCGGCAAAGGCCTCATCAAACTCCGCGGCCCCGACGCAAAGCTCATCCTGCTCTCGATCCAGTCCAGTTGTCCTTGCTGCAACCGCTCGTTTGAAGATCTCGATCCGCGCCTGTTCTCCTTCAACTCGCCTCACGGCTGGTGCCTGACCTGCCGCGGTCACGGCCGCGTGCCCAAACGCCGCCAGGTATTGGACGTGTCGCGCTTCGATTCGCTGCTCGCCGCCGAACTCGATGCCGATCGCTCCATCGAACGCATGGATGACGTCGAACTCGTCGAGTGCCCGGACTGCCACGGCACCCGCCTCAACCCGACCGCCTCCATCGTCACCCTCAAGGACACCCCCATCGCCGCACTTTCCCGCCTTTCTATCAATCATGCCGCCGCCCATTTTGAATCCCTCACCTTTGCCGACGAGCGCAGCAACCTGATCGCCCGCGACATCCTCCCCGAGATCCGCCAGCGCCTCGCCTTCCTGCAGGAAGTCGGCCTCGGCTACCTCCAACTCGACCGCTCCGGCAATACCCTCTCCGGCGGGGAATCCCAGCGCATCCGCCTCGCCGCCCAACTCGGCTCCAACCTGCGTGGCGTCCTCTATGTCTTGGACGAACCCACCATCGGCCTCCACCCCCGCGACAACGCCGCCCTCCTCACCACCCTCATCAAACTGCGCGACCAAGGCAACTCACTCGTCATCGTCGAACACGATGCCGATACCATCGCCGCCGCCGATCACCTCATCGACCTCGGCCCCGGCGCCGGCCGCTTCGGCGGCAACGTCGTCTATCAAGGCCCCGTGCTGGGGAGCACCGGCATCCGGCCGGCTGATTCCGGCGTCCCGCCGAAACCCCGCGCAAATAATGCTAACAAAATCGCGCTAGCCGCCTCCCCCACCCTCCGCGCCCTCGCCGCCACCCTCAGCCACCCCCTCCGCGGCACGCGCCGACCGGTGCCAAAAACCCATCCGTTCCTCACCCTAACCGGATGCCACGCCCACAACCTCAAACACATCGATGCCGCCATCCCCCTCGGCCGCCTCACCGTTCTAACAGGCATCTCGGGCTCCGGCAAATCCACCCTCATGCACTCGTGCCTGGCGGTCGCAGCCGCTGCTGCTACGGCCAACCGCAGCGCCAAACCCGCCAAATCCGCAGCCTTCTCCTCAGCCGCCGGTTTTGACAAAATCAAGGCCTGTTTTGAAGTTGATCAATCCCCGATCGGCAAAACCTCACGCTCCTGCCCGGCCACCTACGTCAAGGTGCTCGATCACATCCGTGCTCTCTTCGCCCAGCTGCCGGAAGCCCGCATGCGCGGCTTCGATGCCTCACGCTTTTCCTTCAACACCGAGGGCGGCCGCTGCCCCGATTGCAAAGGCAACGGCCGCATCAAGCTCGAGATGGATTTCCTTCCGTCCACCTGGGTCCATTGCGAGACCTGCAATGGCGACCGCTTCAACCCCGCCACCCTGGAAGTCACCTTCCGCCACAAAAACATGGGCCAGGTCCTGGCCATGTCCATCGATGAAGCCGCCGCCTTCTTCGACTCCCAACCGCGCATCGCAGCCCCCCTCAAGCTGATGGCCGATACCGGCCTCGGCTACCTCCAGTTAGGCCAGCCCAGCCCCACCCTCAGCGGCGGCGAGGCCCAGCGCATCAAATTGGTGTCAGAACTCACCAAGGGCCGCTCCGTCAAATCCCAACTCGCAAGCCTAACCATCCAAATCAAGAACCTCTATCTGATTGAGGAACCCACCGTCGGACTCCACCAGGAGGACGTCCAACGCCTCATCGACGTGCTCCACCGCCTCGTCGACGAAGGCCACACCGTCGTGGTCATCGAGCACCACATGGCCATCGCCGCGGAAGCCGACTGGATCCTCGACCTCGGCCCCGAGGCTGGCGAGCGCGGCGGCAAAATCGTCGCTCACGGCCCGCCGGAAAAAATCCTCGCCTCCAAAACCTCGCGCACCGCCCCATTCCTGCGCAGCGCGCTCGGGCGCTGAGAAGACTCCAGAACGCCCTAACCGACGTCCGTGGCCTGACACGACAGGGTGTTCTGAATGGGCAGGGCCACAAATCCGACGGCAGACACCTGCTTCCCGTCCTGCATCCGGACGTGACACGGCGCGGCGCAGCGCCACACTCCCCGCGCAAGAAACATGTTCGCAGCCATTCTCACCACATTGCTATTTTCGCTTTCCGGCCTCAGCGGTCGGCGACTGGCAAATCACCTCCCCGCCTCGCAGGCCAATCTGGTGCGACTCGTCCTGGCGACCGCTCTCGTCGGTGCCTTCTCCCACCTGTATGGCTTCGGCGTCAGCGGGCCGGCCTTCAGCTTGTTATTTGTCAGCGGCTGCATCGGCTTCGGCATCGGCGACGTGGCATTGTTCCAAGCCTATCCACGCATCGGCACGCGCCGCACGATGGTGCTGGTGCAGTGCCTTGCCGCACCGATCGCCGCCCTCACCGAATGGGTCTGGTTGGGCACCGTCCCGAGTGCCGCTCAGGGGCTCTTCGGCACCGTTATTCTTATGGGCGTGGGCGTTGCCCTGATGCCGGGCCGCGACGCCGCGGAACCCACACACGGCCTGCTGGCGGGCGGCTTGTTCGGCCTGCTCGCAGCCCTGTGCCAAGCCTGGGGTGCGGTGATTAGCCGCAAGGCGTACGCCGTCGCCGCGGCCCATGATTTCGTCATCCGCGGCGTGAGCGGCGGCCTCAACGCCGCCTATCAACGACTCCTCGGCGGGCTGTTGGTGGCCGGCGTATTCGTGCTCTATCTGAAACTTGCGCGTCGCCCGGGCCTCGCCGCGCGCCCGGCCAACTGGCGGCGCGCCTGGCCGTTGGTCATCGCCAACGGCCTGTGTGGTCCAGCCTTCGGCGTGGCCTGTTACCAGTGGGCACTCTCGGCAGCGCCGACCAGCATCGTATTGCCCATCGTGGCCACCACACCCCTGATTGTCATGCCCTTCGCTCACTTTCTCGAGGGCGACAAGATCACCCTGCGAACATTACTAGGCGGCGCGCTCGCCGTCGGCGGCGTGGTCGGACTGACTCTAGCCGGGTGAGCCAACCCTTGGCAAACACGCCGGATCCGGCACCGCTTCAGTCATCCGCATAAGAGGAGTCTCCTCTCGTCTTGAAAGTCACAGCCGGCCCAGATTGGGCGGTTGCTGGCCAGCCCCGGCATAGAGCAGATGCCGCAGCTTCTCTAGCAATCCTCGCGCGGTCAGGCTGTCGCGGCACAAGGCGCGGATGACGTGGACTCCGCACTGGAGCGGGCCGTGGCCCAGCAGGACATCGTCATTGCTGAGGGCATCGAGTGGGTCGGCGGGCCACTGGCGGGTCATGGTGCCGGCGGCATAGACGGAGAGGTAATGGGCGGCGGGAAAGCGGCCGCGCAACGCCTCGAGGCTGTGATTGTCCGGTCGCAGGTTGTAGCGCTCGCGGGCGACCAATTGGTCCGCGACGCTGAGGTCGAGTTGCCACCGCAAGTTCTGATAGGCGAAGACCTCGCCGGAGGCGACGCGGCCTGGGGCGAGCCACTCGAAAAACAGCAGAGTGGAGGATGCCTGGAGGTGGAGGTGGGTGGTTTGCACATAACTCGCGCCGGCATGCGGAATGAACGGTTCCGGAATCCATTCCAGCATGGCGTGCTCGGCGAGGTGGAATTGCTGGTAGTTGGCCGCAGCCCTGCCCGAGCGGGTTTGATAGACCCGGGCAGCCGCCGGCGTGCTGAGAATCAACCGTGCTCCGGTGGCGACGGTGACATCGGTGGTGACACGGTCGCCATCGAAAAATCCGGCGGTGGGGTTCGCGATGTTGAGCAGCAAACGGCCACCGTCAAGCAGGGCCTTGCCAATATGGATCGGCGCGCGAAAACTCTGCCGCGAAATATAGGGAGTGCCGTCGGCACGGTTCTCACAGCGCAACTGCAGGTGGCCGTTGAGCGATGAGCCGCTAACCGCCTGCGTGCAGCCCGCCGCCACTTCGTTAGACGAACAGATACTCATGTTTCAGCCAGGCGAGCAGATCGTCTTTGCCCTTCTCGGACTTGAGGTCGGCAAACAGGAAGGGCCGGTTGCCGCGCTGGATCCTGGCATCGCGCGCCATCACCGCCAGATCGGCGCCGACGTAGGGAGCGAGTTCGGTTTTGTTGATGAGCAACAAGTCGCTGTTGCGGATGGCGGGACCGCCCTTGCGCGGGATCTTGTCGCCTTCGGCCACGTCGATGACGTAGATATATGCATCAACCAATTCGGGTGAGAAGGTGGCGGACAGGTTGTCGCCGCCGCTTTCAATAAGTATCAATTGCAGGTCAGGGTGCAGGCTTTCCAACTCGACGACCGCGGCCATGTTCATGCTGGTGTCATCGCGGATCGCGGTGTGCGGGCAGCCGCCGGTTTCCACGCCGCGCACCCGCTCGGCGGGCAGGACGTTTTCGCGCAACAAAAACTCGGCGTCCTCGCGGGTGTAAATGTCGTTGGTGATGACCGCCAACGAGACCTCATGCTTGAGCCATTGGCAGAGGCGCAGCACACACATGGTCTTGCCGGAACCGACCGGGCCACCGACACCGAGGCGGAACGGGCGAACGGGTCTATCAGGAAATGAAGAGTCTGGCATGGGCGCGGGCATGGCGGAGGGAGGCAATTTCCAGCATCGGGTTGAACCAGCCGTCGGGTTCGCGGAGCAACGCGGCATCGAGCTGGCTGCCGAGCAGGTCAAGGGTGCGGCGGAGGATCTGTTGGCAGGCGCTCTGGCCAATACGGATGAGCTTGAGGGATGCTGAGGTGAGTCCGGCGATGGCTTGGTAGGCATAGGCGCGGGCGGCTTGTGCCACCGGCAGTGCCGCGAGCTCAAGCGCGCAGACGACCAGGTGGTGGCAGCGTGGACAAGCATTCCGCAGGCCGCTGATGAACGGCGAAGCATCCAGCGTCGCGAGCAATTCGAGGCGCTGGGAGCCGATCCGGCGCGAGGCATCGCGGAGCTCCGCGGGGATGCGCCAGGCATCCAGTTCGGCATCAAGCGCGAGCAAGGCGTCGCGATCCATCCCAACCGCCGCGGCGTGGGCACGGCCGAACAGCGGGACCTCGAAGGTGAGCAGAGCCGGCACGATCTGCCGTTGGAGGAATTGTTCCAGCTCGCGGGCATCACTAACCGCTCCGCAGGCGACCATTTCCTCCAGGCCGGAGGAATGGGCGTAGGCCCCGGACGGGTAGCCGCTGTCATTGGCTTGCAACAGCCAGAGCAAGGGGTCCGCGATCATGATGCGTGCGCCATGGCTTTCAGCGGGCGGAACAATTCTTCAGTTTCCACATAACTCCAGCCCTCCCGATCTAACAGCTGCGCCATCGCCGGGTCGTGCAGCACAAACATGGCTTCCGCGGTGATTTGCGCCGGCAGGTGCAGGTTGCCGGTCTTCCACGCCACCAGCGCCGCCTGCGCCGGATTGTCCAGAGCTATCCGATAGACCATCTCCGGCAACTGCCGCACCACGTAATCAAGCCCGTCGCGCTGCCAGATGACAGCGCCATCGCTGAGGCGCTCGACGAGGTCGAAGCCGAAGTCGGTGCCATCGCTGGCAGTACCGCGCCAACGCCGTTGGAGAAATTGCCGCCGTTCGGCTGCCAGGACGATCTGGCGATCGGGTGGCAGTTGCGAGGCATCCGCCAGCATGCGGGTCACCAGTTGCATGGGTCGGTCTTCCATCAGAACAGGAAATAGCGTTGCGCCATTGGCAGCACCGCGAGCGGCTCGCAACGCAGTTGGCGGCCATCGGCGGTGACGGTGTAGGTGTCCGGATCCACCGTGATATGCGGCGTTGCATCGTTGAATGGCAGATCCTTCTTGCCGATGTTGCGACAGTTGGCCACGGCGACCAACCGCTTGGATAGGCCGAGGGCCTCCAGCGTGCCGGAAGCCAGCGCGGCGGCGCTCACAAAGGTGACCGAGGTGGCGGCGATGGCCCGGCCGTGGGCGCCGAACTGCGGCCGATAGAACGTCGGTTGCGGGGTGGGAATGGAGGCGTTGGGGTCGCCCATGTTAGCCCATGCGATGAAGCCTCCCTTGAGAATGGTTTCCGGCTTGACGCCGAAGAACGCGGGTTTCCACAGCACCAGATCGGCCAGTTTTCCGGGTTCGATAGAGCCGACCTCGTGAGCGATGCCATGAGTGATGGCCGGGCAGAGGGTGTATTTCGCCACATAGCGCAAGGCGCGGAAGTTGTCGGCGGCCGGATGGGAGGGACCATCCAATTTGCCAAACTGGACCTTCATTTTGTGGGCGGTTTGCCAGGTGCGGGTGATGGTTTCGCCGATGCGGCCCATCGCCTGGCTATCAGAAGACATCATCGAGATGGCACCGAGGTCGTGCAACAAATCCTCGGCGGCGATGGTTTCCGGGCGGATGCGGCTTTCGGCAAAGGCAATGTCCTCGGCAATGCGCGAGTCCAGGTGATGGCAAACCATGAGCATGTCGAGGTGCTCGTCAATCGTGTTGGTGGTGAACGGGCGGGTGGGATTGGTGGACGACGGCAGGACGTTAGACTCGCCGCAAATCCGGATGATGTCCGGCGCATGGCCGCCGCCGGCACCTTCCGAGTGATAGGTATGGATCGTGCGGCCCTTGAAGGCGGCCAGCGTGCTCTCGACGAAGCCGGCCTCGTTGAGGGTGTCGGTGTGGATGGCCACCTGGACGTCGAATTCATCGGCCACCGCCAGGCAGGTATCGATGGCGGCCGGGGTGCTGCCCCAATCTTCGTGCAGTTTGAGGCCGATCGCGCCGGCGCGGACTTGCTCCCGCAGCGGTTCGGGTGAGGAACAATTGCCCTTGCCGAGGAAACCGAGATTGACCGGAAAGGCCTCAGCCGCTTCTAACATCCGATGGATATTCCAACGGCCCGGGGTGCAGGTGGTGGCATAGGTGCCGTGCGCCGGGCCGGTGCCGCCGCCGATGAGGGTGGTCACGCCGCTGGCGATGGCATGCTCGATTTGCTGCGGGCAAATGAAATGGATGTGGGTATCGATGCCGCCGGCGGTGACGATGCAACCTTCGCCCGCGATGACTTCGGTGGCGGCTCCGATGATCATGGTGATGCCGTTTTGAAGCAGCGGGTTGCCGGCATGGCCGATGCCAACAATACGGCCGTGTTTGATACCAATGTCGGCTTTGATCACGCCCTGGGCGGCGTCGAGGATCAGGGCGTTGGTGATGACCAGATCGAGCGCCTCGGCATCACACGCCAGCGGGGATTGGGCCATGCCATCGCGGATCACCTTGCCGCCGCCGAATTTCACTTCGTTGCCATAACCACCGGCCTCGGCGATCAAGTCGCGCTCGACCTCAATGAACAACTCGGTGTCTGCCAGCCGCACCTGATCGCCGGTGGTCGGACCAAAGGTGGCGGCATAATTGGCGCGGGATTGTTTCATGGATCGAGCGGGCCGTTGATGAGGTTGTTGAGGCCGTGGACTGTGCGGGTGCCGCCAAACGCCACTAACGGCACCGCGCGGGTGTCGCCGGGCTCAAAGCGAACCGCGGTGCCGGCCGCAATATCAAGCCGGAACCCACGGGCCGCCGCGCGGTCGAAATGCAGCGCGGGGTTGGTCTCGGCAAAATGAAAATGACTACCGACCTGGATCGGGCGGTCGCCGGTGTTGGCGACCACCAGGCTGAGGGTGGCCAGGCCGACATTGAGCTCCAGGTCCGGGGCTCCAAGCGGAGTGATGATTTCGCCGGGGATCATCTGGGGTCAGCGTACGGGATGGTGGACGGTGACCAGTTTGGTCCCATCCGGAAAAGTGGCTTCAACCTGGATGTCATGAATCATTTCCGCGACTCCTTCCATCACTTCGTCACGCGTGACGTAGGTGGTTCCCAGACTCATCAACTCCGCCACCGAATGGCCGTCGCGGGCCGCTTCCAGCAATTCAGCGGTGATCAAAGCAATGGTCTCCGGATAGTTGAGCAGCAGCCCGCGCCCGCGCCGCCGCCGGGCTAAATCCCCGGCTACCACAATCAGTAGCTTTTCCTGCTCACGCGGCGAAAGGTGCATATATTAATGTTAGATCAGGTGCAGCAGTGCAACCGTGCCGGTACTAACCAGCAGCGCACCCGCCAGCCGGGGCAGCCAGGCGTGACGGCTGGCGGCGCGCTGCAGCGCCGCACCCATGCCTATCAGCACAGCGGTTCCGCCCACCCATCCGCCGACCAGCATGCCTATCGAAATAGTGGTGGGGGCTTCGGCACCGTGGGCAAAGCCATGGATGCCGCCGCCCAGCGCCAACGCCATGAGCAGCAGCGCGGCGGATGGCAGGCGTCCGGCGATCAGGCCGGCCCCCGCCATGAGCAGGGTGGCGGCGAGGGCCACTTCCAGACCGGCCCCGGCACCCATTCCATGGCCCAAGATGGCACCGGCGGCGAGCGCGGCGAGGAAGCTGGCCGCGGCAGCCGCACCTAAGCGCCTGCCCAGAGCCATGGCGAAGCCGCCGACGGCCAGCGCGATGAGCAAATGATCCAAGCCGGAAAACGGATGGGCAAAGCCGGCCAGCAGCGTGTCGAATTCGTCCTTCTCACCGGGATGATAGTGTCCGGGATGGGCCATAGCCAGCGTTGGCAGCAGGCATCCTGCGAGCATGAGGATGCGGCACTTATTGGCGCGCGATATGGGCAAGGCGTGGGCGTTCATGAAAAACAAATTGATTGAGCGGGCATTGGCGATCAAGGGCAGCGGCCGGGCCGCAAGTGCCAACAGAATTGCGGCCATGCTCTCGCCAAAGAACATGACCGCTGCGGATGGTGACCCGCATAACCACCAGGTAGCAAGTTATTTGTAAGTGCCTTTGAGGAACGGCTCGCCGACCACGTTCTTGTATTCCTTGAGAATCTTGAACTGGCCGTTAGCACGGGTTTCCCCGATGTAAACGTTCTTGGTGAGGTGGTGGTTCTTCTGCGAGGTGACCTTCCCCCCAGGACCGTTGAACGAAATGCCGCCCTTGAGAGCTGCCATCACTTTTTCCACATCGAAGCTGCCGGCCTTCTCAACCGCGGCTTTCCATAGATAGACCCCGTCGTACGACAGCACCATCGGCGAACAGGTCACGCGGTTCTCCTTGACGATTCCAGAAACGTCCGACTTGGCCAACCAGCCTTGGAAATCCTTGATGAACTTGGCGTTGGCCGGGCTCTTGATCGACTCAAAGTACGTCCAGCATCCGAGCTGGCCAACCAGCTGACTGGCAGGCAGACCGCGGAACTCGTCCTCCGACACCGAGAAACTCACCACCGGGCAGGTTTCCGCCGTGAGCCCCGCGGCGGCATACTCCTTGAAGAAGGGCACATTGGTGTCGCCGTTGAGCGTATTGATGATGCAGGCATTGCCGCTGGCCGCAAACTGCTTGATCTCCGCGATGATCTGTTGGTAATCGGTATGGCCGAAGGGCGTGTACTTCCCTGCCGAGATGATCTTGCCGCTGTCATCCTTGGTGAATCCACCGCCGATGTTCTTCAGCGGCACTCCCTTGTGGCGCAGATACTCCAGCAAAATCAGGTTCGTGGTTTGCGGATAGACATAGTCCGATCCAATCAGATAGAACTTCTTCTTGCCTTCGGCGAGCATGAAGTCAACTGCAGGAGTCGCCTGCTGGTTGACAGCCTCGGCAGTGTAAAAGATATTGGGGGACATTTCCTCGCCCTCATATTGCACGGGGTAAAACAGCAGGCCCTTCTTTTCCTCGAACACCGGCAACACCGACTTGCGGCTCACCGAGGTCCAGCAACCGAAGGTCGCTGCCACCTTGTCCTGCTCAAGTAGCTGCTTGGCCTTCTCGGCAAACAACGGCCAGTTCGAGGCACCGTCGACCACCACAGGTTCGATCTTCTTGCCGAGCACGCCGCCGTGGGCGTTGATCTCGTCAAAGGTGAACAGCAGGACGTCTCGCAGCGAGGTCTCGCTGATAGCCATGGTGCCGGACAGCGAGTGGAGGACGCCGACTTTGACGGTGTCCTCGGCCAGCACGGCCGCATGGGTGAGGGTGAACGCGGCAAGCGCGGTATGGAGGGTGCGTGTGATCATAAATAAGGATGTTTTATTCTTTATTAACAGTACAAATTGGATGGAGTTGTGCAATGGAGAAGGAGTGGCCGGTTGGCCATGGGGACAGCAGACCACCCCTCGGAAAATCAACTGGGAAGCGGCTGATCTCAGAACTTCAGTAGCGCTTGGATGCCGCTGAAGGTGGAATCGCCGACGGTCTTGGTGCTGTTGACGGTGAGTTCAGCCCGAATCAGGAAGTTGTCGGTGAACGCATAGGTCGGAGAGATCGTATAACTCATGTGGTCATGACCGCCGCGGCTCACTTCGTCGAAGCCGATGCGAAGAGCCGTGGAGAACTGTTTGGTGAAGGCATACTTCAGAAAGCCCAGTCCTTGAATACCACGCGCGTCACCGTCGTGATAGGCCACTTCCGCGGCAATGGTGGTCTTCGGCGTGATATCATAGCTGGCCCAGCCATCATAGGTGACAAAATCATGCTCGCCCTTGGCCTGGGCATTCTCATATGCAAAACCGGACCACAGCGTGAGCTTGTCAATGCCCTTGTACGTGAGATAACCCTCGTAACCCAGGCCATTGTCGAAGTTTCCATCACCGTCCCAGAAACCCTGGCCACGAATCGAATCGGAGACGTTCACGCCGGCACCAAAGGTGTCAGTGGCGTAGTCCGCCTTGATCCCGCTGTGATAGGCTGGAATCGCGCCAAGCGTGTTGGCATAGGTGATCTGGTTCATGCTGGCGGTGTCAAACGCCTCGTAGCCGAGATAGCTGAGGTACTTGCCCGCAGTGAAGGTCACGTCACCCGTCTTATAGGTGGCGTAGGCATCAAGGATTCCCCCTTGCTGGCCGGCAATGCCCGGCGTGTAGAACAGGCTCACGTAACCGCCCAACGGCCCCTGGTTGGCTTGGAAGACAACTTTCGTCGCATCGAACGGCGTATTGCCATCAGCGAAGGTGCGGCGATTCTCCCCGGTATCGGTATAAGTGTAAGCGATCGCGGCATAACCGCTGATCTTGAGCCATTCCGGGGTGGTGATCGCTGCCGGAGCCGGAGCCGGGGCGACGGCTGTGTCCGTGCCACCCATGGCGCTGGCGGCCGTGAGCAACAATGCCAGATGAGGTAAGCCGAGTAATTTGTAGCGTGTGGTTGGTTTCATGAATCGTTGTTGAGGTTAACTGGAGGTGGCGCCTTGGGGCGCACCCGGAACGTAGCTGAAAGCGTGCCACTATCCATGATATTTTCGTAACGCGAAACTTTTATCGGCAAGGGACCCACGAGTCAGACAGAGGGCCCGTTGAAGCCCCGCGGAATAGTCTGCTAGACCGTCAGAAACTCCCGGACCACTTCCTCGGAAAGGGCGTTCATCGTGCCGGAGGCGGCAACGGTTCCGCGTTCCAGGATGGCAAAATCGTCGCCGAGCTCACGGCAGAAATCGAGGTATTGTTCGACCAGCAGGATGCTCATGTCGCCCTCGGCGCGCAGCAAGCGGATGGCGTCACCGATTTGGTCGATGATATTGGGTTGAATGCCTTCGGTGGGCTCGTCGAGGATGAGCAACTTGGGCCGGGTGAGCAGGCTGCGGGCGATGGCGAGTTGTTGTTGCTGGCCGCCGGAGAGCATGCCGCCCTTGCGTTGGAGAAAATCCCGCAAGATCGGGAACAACGAGTAAATGCGCTCGATCTCCGCCACCCCTGGCCGCAAACCACGGGCACGGGTGCCGATAAACAGATTTTCCTCGACGCTGAGGTGGGGGAAAATCTCGCGGCCTTGCGGCACATAGGCCAGCCCGCAGCGGGCGCGCTCGGCGGTGGCCAGCGCATCCAGCCGGGTGCCGGCAAACTCGATGCGGCCGGCAGCCAGTGGCAGCAAGCCCATCAACGCCTTGAGAGTGGTGCTCTTGCCGACGCCGTTACGCCCCATCAGGCAGAACACGGAGCGCGGCCGGATCGTTAGAGAAACGCCGCGCAGAATCGGGCTGCCCCCGATGGCGAGGTGCAGCCCGGTCACAGACAGGCAGGCGGCGGCGGGCGGGGGCGAGGTGGCGGTCATGCGGCTTTGGATTTGCGGCCGAGATACACCTCGATGACGCGTTCGTCGTTCTGGATTTGGTCGACCGGTCCCTCGCACAGCACGTGGCCTTGGTGCAACACGGTGACTTTGCGGCCCCGGGAGATCTGGCGGACGAATGCCATGTCATGTTCGATGACCACGATGGTGTGTTTGCCGGCCAGTGACAGCAGCAGTTCACCGGTGCGGTGGGTCTCCTCGTCGGTCATGCCGGCGGCCGGCTCATCGACTAACAACAGGCGCGCATCCTGAGCCAGAAGCATGCCGATTTCGAGCCATTGCTTTTGTCCATGGGCGAGGGTGCCGGCCTTGCGGTGGGCGTGGCCGGTTAGATTGATGATGGTGAGGATTTCGGCGACCCTCTCGCATTGATCGCGGGTGATTTTGCCGAACAGGCTGTGCCAGATGCCACGCGAACCGGCGAGCGAGAGCAACAGGTTCTCGGTCACCGAGTGGTCATTGTAGACGGTGGGGGTCTGGAACTTGCGGCCGATGCCGAGGCGATAGATCTCGTATTCATTGAGCTTGAGCAAATCGTGTTTGCCGTCATCCCACACCAGCGAGCCGTTGTCAGGCGCGGTGCGACCGGTGATCAAATCAAGGAAAGTGGTCTTGCCGGCGCCGTTAGGTCCAATGACGGTGCGCAGTTCACCCTCGTCGAGATAGAAGCTGAGGTCGTTGATGGCCTGAAAGCCATCGAACGACTTGTTGAGGCCTTCGGCGGCAAGAAGAAATGGCTTGGCACTCATGAATCGGTCATTTGGGTGGCTGGGGCAGGGTCGGGCGCGACCTCGGCGCGGCGGCGGCGCAGGCGGGCGGCCAGGCCGGCGATTTGAGCGGGAATTCCGATGATCCCCTTGGGCATGAACATCACCACCAGCACGAAGCTGCCACCAAGAATGAGCAGCCACATGTCCGGATAGGCGCGGCTGGCCCAACTCTTGAGGGCGTTGACCGAGACCGCGCCCAGCACCGGGCCGTAAAGGCTGCCGCGGCCGCCGAGGGCAACCCACACCACCGCTTCGAGGGATTTTTCGGGCGTCATTTCGCTGGGATTGATGATGCCCACTTGCGGCACATAGAGCGCGCCGGCGGCCGCGGCGATCATGGCACTGGCGACGAAGATGAAGAGTTTGAAGTTGGCGGTGGCATAGCCGGAGAACAACACGCGGTTCTCAGAATCGCGGATGGCGCGTTGAATCAGGCCAAACCGCGACTTGGTGAGCCATTTGCAACCGGCCACCACCGCGACTAACAGAAGTGCGGTGGCGATATAGAGCCAGCGCTGGGTGGTGGCGATGCGCAGGTCAGAACCTAGCAGCGTGCGGAAGTCGGTGAACCCGTTGTTGCCGCCCACCAGCAAGTCATTGCGGAAAAACAACAACGCCGCGCCATACGTCAGCGCCTGGGTGAGGATTGAGAAATAGACCCCCTTGATCCGCGAGCGGAATGCCAGGAAACCAAACACCAGGGCCAACAGGCCGGGGACGAGAAACACCATGGCAAGGGTAAATGGAAACGAGTAAAACGGTTGCCAAAACCCAGGCAGTTGGGAGTGCCCGAGAAACACCATGAAGTCCGGCAGATCACTCTTGTATTGACCGAGCTTGCCGATCATGAGCATCAGGTGCATGCCCATCATATAGCCGCCGAGGGAGAAGAACAATGCTTGGCCGAGGCATAGCAGGCCGGTGTAGCCCCACAGCAGGTCGATGGCGACGGCCATGATGCCATAACACAGGTATTTCCCCCACAGGTTGAGGGTGAAATCCGCGATCAGGCCATAGCAGTTGAGCGCAGGCATCACTACCACCAGAAACACGGCGGCCAGGAATAATATCGGGCCGTGGACCCGGCTGCTAACAGGTGTGGTGGTCATGGGTCAATCGAGGCTGCGGGAACGGGTGACAAACAGGCCGGCGGGGCGCCATTGCAGGAAGAGGATAATCGCGGCCAGAACCAGGATCTTACCGGTCACCGGATTGCCGAGGTATTGTTGCAGCGTTTGGTCGGCCACCCCGATGCCAAGCGCGCTGATGACCGTGCCGAGGATATTGCCGACTCCACCCACCACCACTGTCATGAACGCATCGACAATGTAGTTCTGCCCGAGCGAGGGACCCACGTTGCCGATCTGGGACAGGAATGCCCCGGCGAGGCCGGCCAGACCGCAGCCGAAGCCGAAGGTCATCATGTTGACGCGTTCGGTGCGGATACCCATGCAAGCGGCCATGTTGCGGTTTTGCATTACGGCGCGGATCAGCAGGCCGAGCGGGGTTTTGTTGATCACCAGCCAGGTGGCGGCGATGATGGCCGCCGCGAAGACGATGACGAACACCCGGTTCCAGCCAAACACCACATCATTAACCGTCCAATTCCCAGACAGCCAGAGCGGGCTGGTGACTTGTACGTTGTTAGCGCCGAAGATCAGCCTGAACAATTGTTGGAGCACCAGTGAGATGCCCCAGGTGGCAAGCAGCGATTCGAGCGGCCGGCGGTAAAGGAAGCGGATCACGGTGCGCTCCAGCAGCAGGCCGACCAACGCCGCGGCGATAAAACTGGCTGGCAGTGCGACGGCGAAGTAGAGGTTGCCGCCGGAGTGCAGATTGAGGCCGGGGATCGAGATGGACACGCCGAAGGGTGACAATTTCAAACCTGCGGCGAAGACATTCTGGATGATATAGGTGGTATAGGCGCCGACGGCGATGAGTTCGCCGTGGGCCATGTTGATAATTCCCATCAGGCCGAAGGTGATGGCCAGACCGATGGCCACCACTAACAGCACAGAGCCCAGCGACAAGCCCCGGAACGCGGTGCCGAGGGCATTGATGGTGGCAATGTGGGAGTCGATGGCGCTGAGGGCGTGATTGGCGGCCGTGCGGGTGTCCTTGTCGGTGGCGGCATCGGTCTCCGTCGCCATCGATTTAATCATGTCGCGGGCGGCGATGGAATGAAGTCTGCCCAGCGTGTTGCACGCCGTGATGCGTTGCTCCGGTTCCGGAGAATTGAGGCGGATGATGGCCATGCTTTCCTCCAGCGCCCGCAACGCTTTGGGATTTTTCTCCAACAACCTGACCGCCTCGAGTGCCGGGAGCTTGTCAGAGTTCTGGCCAATGGCCGAATCCTGGATCGCGCGGATACGCTTGTCTGGATCAGCATCGGCCAGCGCCGCCAAATCCGCAACTTCCTTCATCGCCCGCCGCAAACCCGAGTCAGTGTCGGCAAAATCGACGGCCTTCGGGTTGATCCGGATGGGGCTGCCATCCGCCGCACACATCGGCGCCCCATCGCTCAGCCGCAGCGTGGCATAACTATCAGCGGCATCCTGCGATCCTGTTAGGAGAAGCGCGGTGGCCTTGCCCTCGTCATCCTGATAGATGAAGATGGCACCCTCTTTCCACTTGTCCAGCCATGAGACGACTTCCGGCGAGGGAGTGGCTTTCAACGAAAGGATCATCTCGCGCTGCTCGTCCGGGGTGGCGGCGGTGACCGCTGCGGCGATGGTCTCGCGCACCGCGGGGCCGGCTTCGGCACGGGCCGAAAGCCACATCACGACCACCGCGCCGACCTGGAGCAGGAGACTGGCACACAGAGCGGCGCGGCGGACGGGAGGCGGGAACATGTTCGGTGGACGATGCCAGCAATCACTGTGCCAAATCGCCAACTCAGCAAATAACGCGGAATATTTTCAGCGCGGCGGCGTCCTCGGCATCCCCATCTGGCACGCCGGCTCCGCCATCCGCGAGACATAGGCCACCTGACCTCGACCGGTTTTCTTGCCGTGTTTGGGGGTATACCCAATTGCAGAATGGCGGCAGGCAGGATGGTCGCGCCACAGGGGTACGTGCATCCTGCGCGGAGCCTAAGGCTGCGATTTGGACTGCGGCGAAGGCTCGCTCGCTGCCCGCGCCGGGACAGCGGACTAGCGGTCTCGTTTGGAGCTGATCAACTCATCACCGCCGGAAGACCTGAGCAATCCCTCCCATTCGCAGGAGGGATTCTGGCATCGATAACGCCGGGCACGCATCCCCATACAAAATAAGCGCTGGTGCAAACGCCGCCGCACGCGCAGGAATTGCAGCTTGCGGCATTTCGGACAACTGTCGCCCCTGCTGATCCGGACGGCCACTATCTTTCTGGCAATCCCAAGCAGGATTAGGGCGGCCAGAGCAATACACGATGCTCCCAATAGCAAACTATTGGTATTCAAATTCTCAAAGATCGACATGAGTGGATTGTCTGCTGAATTGGAGTTGGACGATGGCTGGTTTCATACGACGCCAAACCAGTGCGGGCAGCGAGGTGATTGCGATAGTGGGAAACAATGAACTGGGTTTGATCGTTGTGGATCGCGCCGGCCAGCGCGCTAACCCAAGCCTGCAAGGGATCGCTACAGCCATTCTCACGTCCGGCCAAGTAAAAAGAAAAGAAATTCGCTAATTGGTAGAGAATCGCCATTTGCACGCCTGGATTCGTTTAGTGCGGGCTGGGCGGCACGTCTTGCGGCCAGGTAACAACCCCTCAAAACCAGCAAGCCAGCCCTGTGGCCAGGGCTGGCTTGGTGGCTACTGCCGGGCATCGGCGGCTAGGCAACCCGCCGGCGCCGCAACACTCCAGCGCCGCAGGCCAGCAGGCCGAAGACTGTGGTGGTGGGCTCGGGAACTGCGGTCACACTCACTCCGGCGAAATCTCCGGTACCCGAGGCAAGATTGAGTTGGCCGACGGCCAGCGGATTGGTGGTGTCGATATTGGCAAACAGCAAACTGTCACCCACTCCGCTGGTCGGAATGTTCGCCAGGGTGCCATCAAGAATGGCAATCGAGAACGACTCCGGAGTGAGGCCGGAGCCGACCACCTGGGTCAGCGACAAATCGAATGCGAGACTGGTCCCGGCACCGAATGACTGATAGAACTCATTGTACTGGCTGCTGTCGGTCAGGGTAACCCCGGTGAGCAGGTTACCGCTCGCGCCGCCGAACAAGTTGGCGGCATCAATTGCTCCAGCGCCTCCACCAAAGGTGAAGTTGCTGATGATTGCGGTGTTGGTGTTGAGGGTGTCGCCCGGGTTCAATTGAATGTCCACCGAGTAGGGCGCGTAGCCCAGGTTGCCGGGCAGCGTCAGCGCGGTGGTGTCGATTGTTATATGATAGACGGCGGCCCGGCTGGCAGAGGAGGCGAGCAGGAATGCGGCACTTGCTATCAGGCTGGCGGCGTGGAATCGGTGGGATGTCATGTATTTCATTGGTGGGTGGGAAGGTTGAGTGGACTTGAATCGGGGGGGGATAGACAACGCGGCGGGTGGAACGCCGCGCGGCCAAAACCATAGTGCTCAGGGATTAGCGGTGGCGGTGATGATTCGGGCACCATAGCTGATGCCACCGGTGGCCGGCCGGGTGAACTGGAGCACCGCACTCACCGATGCTCCCGGCGCCAGATCAGCACCGGTCACCGTCACATACGGGCTACCCAACGGGACGCCATTGGCCGTCGTGCCGCTGGCATTCGCCAACGTGGTGGTGGCCGACAGGTTATCGAAGGCCACGGAGAGGGGTCCCGCCAGTGGCGTCGCACCGTTGTTGGTCACTGTGATTTGCTGCACCATCTTGTTAGTCCGACGGTCGAAGGTGAAACCGCCGCGGGTCACTTGGGTGGTGGTGAAAACACCTGCCAAGCTGTTGACAGCGGCGTCGGCTGGAGTCAGCGAAGGCAAGCCAAAACGCTGCTCAATGGTCTTGAGAACCGACGAGGTGTCGTACTGGGTGTGATCGACGTAGGCCTGTCTGGCCAGTGGTGAGATCACGATGGTGGGAACCCGCACGCCCGGACCCCAGATATCGCGCTGCGGCGGGGTGACGTGGTCCCAGCGACCGCCGTGCTCGTCGTAGGTGACGATAATGGCGGTGTGCGCCCAGAGACCGGGATTGGACTGGATCTTGGCGACAAGATCGGCGACGTGCTGCTGGCCCTGCTGCAGCGAGGCGTAGCCGGGATGCTCGTTGTCGGGGCCGAGGAACTTGACGAAGGACACTGCCGGCAGCGTGCTGTTGGCAATATCGGTGTAGAGAACCGTTTCGTCCTGCAGATGCGCGCTGGCATATGGATTGCGACCATCGGGCTGGCTGGCGTCGAACGGCTTGGATTTCTCGAAGAAGGCAAACGCCTGGTGATGCCACTGAAACAGGCTGGGAGCGGCGGGTGCGCCGAGCGTGACAGGGTTGTTAGGAGAACTTTGCAGCGCTTGTTCCCAGCCGCCGGAATACCACTTCCAGGAGACATTGGCGGAATCGAGCAGATCGCCGATGTTGATGTGATAGTCCGGGTCAGCCGGGTTGGTGTTATTCTGCGAGGGCAGCAGGTTGAGCGAGTTGAGGCTTGAGCCGTGGGACTGCAGGTTGGCGGAGAAGATGGTATTGACCGCGTAGTGCTTATCAAAGGTCGTCCCGGGATTTCCCGCAAAGACTTCCGTGTTGGCGGCGCCAAGCGTCACGGGTGTGTTGGCCACTCCGTTGAGCGTGACGCTGATCTGGTCACCGGCCACCGGGGTGATGTTGCCATCGCGCACGATCTTTCCGGCGCTGGGGCCGCTGGTATTTTGGACGAACACGCCGTTGGCGTCAAGATAGGCGATGTTGGCATTGTTGCCAACGGGCATATGGGTGTAAACCGGGGGTGCCGCAGCGATCAGAAACTGATGGTTGAGGAACGACCCGCCAAACGCCGAGTGGAAAAAGTTGTCGCACATGGTGTATTGCTGTGCGAGCAGACCCTCGGGGAGGTTGGAGGCATCGTAATAGCTCATGACCAGTCCCGGATTGTCACTCCAGCTCATGAAGCCGCTGTTGTTGCCAGCCTCGCTGAACGGGCCGCTTGCCGGACTGATGACTCCACTGGTCTGGAATTGCTCCTGCCAGTACCGATGGAAGATATCCCCGGTGGTGGCGGATGGGGCAATATAGCTGGATGCATTGAAGGGAGCCAGGGTGTTGAGGTTGGTCGGGAAGCTGGCATCAATGGCACCAGCGGCATTGAGCGGCTGTGGCGGGGTGTTCTGCAATGGGGATGTCTTCGACGGGTTGTTATAGTTATTGGACCCCAACTCGCTGGCGATGAGGTTGCCGTTGAGCCGATCTATCTGGTTGAGAGAAGCCGGGCTGGCATTGGCCCGGCCGTTGGCACCGGGGAAGCTGCCGTAGAGGCTGTCGAAGCTCCAGTTCTCCTGATAGACCACGATGATGTGATCGATTTTGCTGAGGGGATTGAAGGCGTCCACCTGGAAGCTGAAGATGGTGCGCGGAGTGTTGCCGGCCTGGTTGCCGGTATTCGCTTCAACCCGGTTGTTTTGGGCATACGAATTGACGCCGATGGACTTCACCGTCAACGTTCTGCCGTCGGCGCTCACGTCGAGGGTGTTGTAGTTGAAGGTGTCAGGGCTGTAGAAGTCCGCGGCCTGGGGCGTGGTTTCGTTCACCAACACCCCGTCCTTGTCGCGCTGCACGTTGTGCAATCCGGGATAGCTCGAGCTGAGGCCAATGGGATCGATGCCGGCGGTGCCTTGGCGGGATGCCAGATCATCGGCAATCGCCTTGGTATTGGCGAAGCTGTGATTGGTGATGGCTTCCGGACCGGTGGCACCGAACGGGCCGTCAACAATCTCAAAGCAATAAGGCACCGGCTTGTAGAGTGCCTGGATCTGCGCGGTGGTCAGGCCAGCCGCGCCGGGGCTGCCGGGGCCGGTGACGCCGGAGGGCGAATAGAGGATTTCGTTGATGCGATTCTGGTGATCGTCAGTGCTCAGGAACACCACGTTGCGAATCTGGTTGTCAGCAATGAACTTGAGAAGCAAATTGCGCTCCGCCCGATAGCCGCCCTGCCATGCTTTGCCACCGTCGCTATTGACGGCGGTCAGAGACCCGGTGAGGGCCCCGCCGATCGGCCCGATTTGGTCGATCGGGTCCGAGATGGCCACAAATTTCCACGCGGTTCCGGCATGCTGGGCATTGAGCAGCGTCTGTTGAAGCCATGCGAGTTGGGTGGCACCGAGCAGGGTGCGGCCGGGGTTATCGGCGCGGGAGCCGCTATCGTCCACGTTGCCTGGGGTGCGGAGGCGGATGTCCCGGTAGGAGCGGGAATCGGTGTTGATAAGGATCGCGTTTTTGCCCCACTGTTGTGACATATAGAGTTGCTGCGTGCCGTCGCTGCGGGGATCTCCCGGGGCGCTGATGATGCCGCGATTGGTGATCGGCTGATAGTCGGTGAATGCCGATATAAGCTTGGTGAATCCCTGCGTTTTATTGATGAATGTGGAACTGATATTGACATCATTCGAGCTGATAGACGGATCAACGCCCCTGCCAGTGGGGGCATCGCCAACGCTGCCGCCGGCGGCAGCGCCGCCGTGCATGTATTGCTTGTTGCCCAGCTCGTGATTATCTAACAAAGTGTAGTTGCCCTGCGCGGCGAACATGTCCTGCAAGCCGTTCTGGCCGCCGGGGTTGACCGCGACGAATTGCTCGCGGTACTTGCGGGTATAATCGGCGTAGAGCGCGCTCATGGTGGCTCCGCTGGCATTGATTGGCAAACCGGCACCGAACGAGCCCGAGCCGGTTACCGCCGCCGAGCCGCTGCTGGCAGTCTCATAGATGGTATCGCCGACGTTCATGAAGAAGTCGAAGTTGTTGGCCGTGAAGCCATTGCCCAGCGTGTACGGGCGCATGAGGCCATCATAGTCGCCGCTGAAGGCGAAGTGCACCGGCACGGCAGCGGTGGCCGCTGCTGCGGTTTTGAACTTGCCGATGTTGCTGGAGGTACCGGACACCGGCTCGAAGAAGCTATAATAGTAGACCGTGGCGGCATTCAGGCCGGTGGTGGCGAACTTCAAGGTGTAGTCGCTGCCCGGCGTCGTGGTGCCGCTGCTGGTGGTGACGATATTAGTCATCGCGCTATCGGTGGCGAGCGTCATCGTCACGGTTGAGGTGAGCGGTGACACGTCGTCCGCAGCGCGGGTCCACAGCGTGATGCTATCACTCGTGGCGTCGCCCGCGGCAACTCCGCTGAAGGCGAACGCGGCGCGGGCGCTGGGCATGTATAGGCCGGTGATGCTTGCGAGGCCGGCGATAAAAAGTGTGGAGCGGAGCCAGTGATATTTGTGGTTCTGTTTCATGATTGGATGGTGCTTGATGGGTGGATTGGATTGCGTATGGCGAAGGCAACAGTTAGATAAAACGGCAGGATCGGCGGATGACGGCAATACATGTGTGCATTCCGGTATTAGGAATGATCATGGATGAATTCAAATCGCGTGGGCAACCGTTCATGAGCACAAATTAGTCGCAGGATATAAACTCTGGCAATTTCTTGATTGCGACATTTCTGACACATTGGGAATGTGGCAGAGACCGCGGCGTGATGCTTCTCAAGTGAGGCCGCTGTGGATCCGACTGCTGATCCCGCATGGGCGCTGCGTGGTTTGCCTATGCCGGGTGCGACAGACAGCCGCCCCACGCGAGGCTCGGCGGATTTTTCCGCCGCCCGGGCCGGTCCCATCAGGACGGGCATTTTCAAGGATGCAGTGCGCCTGATATCGTGCCAACCGGTTCCCCTACGCTATCCCGCGGCCAATCGGCGGTGAAGGAATGCGCCCATACCAGCGCAGCGGGTGCCCGCAAGGCCGGAGGTGTCGGAGGGTGATTCAAAACCGGGTTTTTTGCCGGAGCAAAACTCGACAGATTTGAACGTGAAAGGGCCGAGAATTGGGGATTATGTTAAACTTTGCGAATATTCGGTGCCGGGTCTCGACTCACCCCCATGACCGGACGAGCAACTCCCGCAGCCGATCCGGCTGGGTGGCCGAGGTCTTGGCGACAAATCCGCGGGCGTGGGCGAAATGCACGTCGTCACAGCCGCCGATGCGGGTGAAATCCAACCCCGGGTGGTCGTTGTGGCGCGACAGTCCGAAACCCGCGCCCCGGCGGTCCGGGTAAACCAAGCCGACCACTTTGAGTCCGGCGGGGTGGCTGTCGATGAATCGCCCGAGCCCCGACGATGGCTCCTCCGGCAGCGGATCGGTGCGGGGCAGGTAGAGCACATGGAACGGACCCGAGGCGGAATCAATTTGCCAGAATTCGCCGACTTCGGCGATGAAATCAAGGCGCTGCCTCAGGTTTTTCAAGTAGTTGACGAGGTCCTCGCCAATCCAGCGCATCACCTGCCACAGGGGGTCGCCATGATCCAGCGTGGTGACGGCGGCGAAGCGCCGCAGCAGGGTGACATCGATGGGGGAATTAAGTTTGGCCAGGGTGCTGCGCTCGATGCCAAGCCAGCGGGACGTTTCCTGCGGGCCGCGGGTATCGAGCCACTCGGTGGGTTCCAGCCAGTCGCAAAACGAAAGAGCATCGTCGTAAACCCCGAGATACTGCAGCACGAGGCTCAGCGCGCACATCGGCGGATGGTCCCGCGGAAACTGGTGATGGTCGAAATTCACCAGGTCCGGCTGGTGTTGGCCGCCCACATCCACCACCGCAATCGAGGCATCCGCGAGGTCATCGCCGGTGGGTTCCCGCCGCACAATGGGGGCGGGGCCATGGGCCAGCAGCACGCAGCAGGCGAGAAACTCGTCTTTGTGCGAGCCTCCGGGGTGGGTCACGATCAGGGAAATATTCATGGAGCGGTGGGCGGAGGCTCGCCGAGCCGGGCGTGATTGGCAACTCATTCCGCTTGGCTCTCCCGGGTGGCGTCCACGAACTGATCCAGCCCGCTGCTAGCGCGGTAAAAGCAATCATCAGTGAGAATCATGGACACACCCGCGCCAGCAGCCTATTTATCGATCCCGCCACGGCAAATTTCCAGCCGTGAGAACCTCCCCCAACCTCATGAGACGATATCTGGTCACCCTCGCCACCCTGATGCTAGGCCTGGCGGCGCCGCAGCGGCTCGCGGCCGCAGATTCTGCCACCAAGCCCCAGCCCAACATCGTTTTCATTTTGATGGATGACATGGGGTGGGCCGACGGCGGCTGTTTTGGCAGCAAGTATTACTTGACCCCGCAGCTGGATGCGCTGGCCGCATCGGCCATGCGCTTCACCGCGGCTTACGCGGCCTGTGCGGTCTGCTCGCCGACGCGGGCAGCCCTGATGACAGGCAAGTACCCGGCGCGGCTGCACATCACCGACTGGATCCCCGGCGAAAGCGCACCCGCCAACAGCCGCTTCGAACTGCCCGCCTGGCAGCAGAATTTGCCACTGGAGGAAACCACTCTCGCCACCGGCCTCAAGCACCTCGGCTACGCCACCTGCCACCTCGGCAAATGGCATCTCGGCGGCGGCAAGTTTCTCCCTCAATTTCAGGGCTTCGACACCAACATCGGCGGCGGCGACATCGGCCATCCGGCGTCATATTTCTGGCCCTTCGGTGCCCCGAATGCTTCACATCATGTCCCCGGCTTGTCAGAACGCGGCGGTCAGAAAGGGGCGTATCTCACCGACCAACTGACGGATGAGGCGCTGCACTTCATCGAAGCTAACAAGGACAAGCCGTTCTACCTGAACTTCTGCCACTACGCCGTCCACATGCCGCTGATGGGCAAGCAGGAGTTGATCGACTCATACGCCGACCGGCCCGGAGCGAACGGCCAGAACAACAAGGTTTATGCCGCCATGATGGCCAGCGTCGATGAGAGCGTCGGGCGCATCGTCAAAAAGCTCGACGAGTTGCATCTGGCCGAGCGCACGCTCATCGTCTTCACTTCCGACAACGGTGGGGTGGTGCATGCAGGCACGCCGCCGGCCACGTCGAACTTTCCGCTGCGCAAAGGCAAGGGGTTTGCTTATGAAGGCGGATTGCGCGTGCCGCTGCTCGTCAAACTGCCGGGCGTGACGTGCGCCGGCAGCGTGTGTGACACACCGGTCATCACGATGGATTGGTTTCCGACGCTGCTCGAACTGGCCGGCGCGGACAAATCCGCCAGCCGCTCGGCGCTGGACGGCGTGAGCATCGTGCCCTTGCTGCGCGGCGAATCCCAGACCGCACACCAGGAATTATTCTGGCACTATCCACACTATTGGAACGGCGGGGCGATTTCGCCCTACAGCGTGGCTCGCGCCGGCGATTGGAAGCTGATCCGCTTTTACGAAACCGGCGTCGAGGAATTGTACAACCTGCAATCCG
>CAIVSK010000013.1 GCA_903908495.1 Akkermansiaceae bacterium | reverse complement strand
TCCCCACCTGGTGGACCCCAGGGATGGCCTCAGGCCGGGAAAAAATCTGCTTGAGATCGAAGTCACCAACCTCGCCGCCAACCGCATCGCCGATCTCGACCGCCGCCACGTGACGTGGAAACAATTCAGCGAGATCAACTTCGTCAACATCGACTACAAGCCATTCGACGCCTCCGGCTGGCCCGCGATGGCGTCAGGATTGTTAGGACCGGTCCGGCTGCTAGTTCCGGCCACGCCGCCAGTGACCACTCCGTGATCAGAACCCGGCATTCGACCCCGGTCATGCCAAGATGTCGAGCAAGTTCGATTCCCCCAAGTTGCGGTAAAGCGGCTCCTCGCCCGCATCTTTATCCCGGAGGGATTGAAGTGTGAATGGCCGCCCTCTGGTCGTGCTTTCGGGGCGGTTTTGGCAGATGGTCCAGGAAATTCCGGACTTCGCGGCCGAAATCCCCAGCAACCGTTTCCATGAAAATCCACCCAGGTTCATGTCGTTGATCCTTCCAGTTTGTTTCGGTTATGGACTGGTGACCTTGAGCCGCATGTATTGCTTGGCCCTGGTATCAACGGGGAGGCTGTAGGTGTGCTGCGGGGAAATGCCGGTGTCATCAATCTCAGTCCAGCTTCCGGGCTCTAGCGTCTCGCTCCACTCCGCGCCATAGATAATACCGTTGACTCCGGCGGGCTCGCTGAAGCTGATGACAAAGTTGTTGTCGATTCTCCGGGCCTGCGGCAGCATTCCGGCGCTGTTTTGTGTTGGATCCAGGCCGAATGCGAACTCCAGAAGATTCACGATGCCGTCGTGGTCGAAGTCGTTGAGGTCCGCGCCGTCGCCGCTGTTGTCGGGGCTGCCGAAATACATTTGTCGCCAGGATTGCTGCGCGGTGGGCGCGTAGGTGACGCTGATCTGCTGCTGGCTGGAGTTGCCGGACCCATCGCAAGCCACAACGCTGATGATATTGGCACCGGGCACGAGCTGAATGGTTGCGGACCAGTTAGCCGTCCCGCCGTTCGCAGTGATATCGCCAGTGGCCTCGACGTCGTTGGCCGTCACGGTGGCGATGCCGTTGTTGCCGTGGCCGAGATCCGAGGCGATTCCCACCAAGGTCACGGAATTGGCGCTCGTCACAAAAGTGCCACTGGACGTGGGCTGGGTGATTTGCAGCGTCGGCGCATCCTTGTCCGAGACAGTGAAAGGTGTGGCCGAAAAGTTCGCCACCAGCGCGCGACTGGCATCCAGCACGAACGAGTAAGTGGCTGACGAACTCACCTCAATGCCATTCTCCGTCCAACTGATGAAACTGTAACCCGGATTCGCCGTCGCCGTGACCGTTTGCTGGCTCTCAGAGGTGTAGGCCCCGCCGCTGGTCACAGTTCCGCCATACGAAGGAACCGGCTCGGTCGTGATGGCGTAGGTGTCGGCCGGCGCGGCCTTGAACGTCACCGCCACCGTGGTGGGTGCAGCCACAGCGGGCAACAGGAAAAGCGTGCCGCCGGCCTGCGCCACAACATCGTTGACCAGCCACTGGTCAACCACATACCCGGCAATCGGCGCGGCAGCAAACGTCACGTCGCTCCCACTCTCCACCGACAAAGCATCACTCGGACTGATGCTTCCGTTATCTCCCGCACTGGGCGTCACCGCGTACACAAGTGCTGGCGCGGGCTTGAACGTCACCTGCACGTCCGTGTCAGCCGTCACATTGAGGAGCGTGAAATTTGAGCCGCCAGACTGCGCCGGAATGCCATTCACCAGCCATTGATCCACAACGTAGGTACTTGCCCCATCCCCTGGGATTTTCGGTATCGCGACCACTGGGGGTGTGGCGGTGAACATCAAGCCGCCTAGGGTGGGCACTATCAACGACGTGCCCGAGTTGATGCTGCCATTGGACCCGGCAATTGAGGTGACGGTGTGGGTTGTTAGTGGCTTCGTTAGCGCATCATGTATAGTGGGCAGCAATGACCATTGATCGTAATGCAGATTGGCCCCGAAATGGTCTTGTCCGATTTGCCAAATCATTATCCCCCCATACCCATTTGCCCGAACATAATCCGATTTTCGCCGAATCGTATCAATTCCATTAAAATACATCGTGCTATTAGAAGTGGAATCAAATGCCTCATCCGTGTCAGTTTGCGGGTGAGAATCATTGACAATATGCCCATACGTCACTGACTTTCCTTGGGTATTCACCCCATAGAACGGAACCCCCATTAGCACTTTTCCCTTTGCAACATAGGCTCCCCATTGGTCTAGATAGTGCTTTGACAGATCATAGGGCGCATTCTCTCCCTTGCTTCGATTTAGATCATAATCCATCACTGCAATCCAATCCAACTCCATAGCACTTGAGAGAGATATCGGATGACCGCTGGCATTCACTGCGACCGACAAAACAGAACCTGTTGTCATGCGACTGCGCAAAGCACTAATCAGCACGCCATAGTCCGCTTGGTTTGGCATTAGATCAGCTTCGCGCACATCGGTCTCCCAATCCAGGTCTATTCCGTCAAGATCGTTCTCGGCGCAGAATCGGATTAAGGTGCCACAAAACGTCTGCAGAGATGACTCATTGTTGGCTATATTATGGAATGCGGGACTGCTGAGGCATTGTACAGAGATACTGATGCTAGCGGAGGCGTCATGAACATCTCTCACAACCTTGCCAAGTTGGGGTAAGGAAAGCGGATTGGATGTGTCAATTGTTCCATCTTCAGAAACATAGAGAAATGCATAGTTAACGTGCGTCAACATGCTATAATCGATAATACGATTACTCGTGTTTCCATTAAAGTAACCAACAATCCGATTTGCGCTGCGGACCGACACAGAGTTGATCGTCAGGCTGAATACCGTTCTCGAAGACAAAGTATTCGCACCGGTGACTTGCACGGTAAAGCTGGTTGTTGTTGCTGCAGTCGGAGTTCCGCTGATTATTCCACTGCTGTTTAAGCTCATTCCTGACGGCAGGTTGCCTGAACATAGAGACCATGTATAAGGCGCTGTCCCGCCTGTGGCCGCCAAGGTCTGACTGTAGGCGGCATTTTGCGTTCCGGTTGGCAGAGAGCTTGTCGAAATAGTGGGGGCAGTTGCCTGTGCGCCGCTCACCGCGAATGCCGCGCCCTCAGACGTGCCGCCACCCGGACCGGGCGAATTGACGGTGATGGTGACGTTTCCAGCAGCGGCAAGGTAATTGGCGGGCAGCGTGGCGGTGAGGCTGGTTGTGAGGCCGCCTGGGCTGTCGTGCGGGGTGCTTGTGAGACGGTTGCCGTTGGCCAGCACGATGGAACCGTCGTGGAAGGTCGATCCGTTCACGGTCAGGGTGAGGGCACCGCTGCCTGCACCTGCGCTGGCCGGCGAGAGGCTGGTGATCTGAGGCAGCGGGGCACTGACTTGGAAGCCGCATGCGTTTGATGGTTGGTTGTCCGGGTTGCTCGCTTTGACCGTCCAGCCGCCCGGAGCGGTCCCCGCGACAATGGACATTTGCAACTGGGTGCTGCTGAGGAAGCTGACCGAGGATGCCGGAAGCCGGTACCCCGGCTGGCCCGGCCACGTCAGTGTCAGCGTCGGCTTGTTGGCGAAGTTAGCACCGTTGATCGTGAGCGTCCGGGCGCTGTTGGCCCCGATGACGGGATCTGGAATGACGCTGTCAATCCTCGGCCCCGATCCCACAGGCGTGACCGTGAAACTGACCGTGCCCGCGCTCTTGCCGTCCGGGTTCACGACTTTCACCGTCCAGGGTCCGGACAGGTTGCCGTCGTTGAACTGGTAGGAGATTTGGCCGCTGGAAACGACGGTCAATTTGGCGGCGCTGCCGGGAATCGGGGTGCCGCCCGGCTGCACGAACAACAGCGTGGCCCCGTTTTGGAAGTTCGCCCCGTTGAGCGTCAGCGTCCGGTTGCCGCCGGTCGCCGGATACGACGCCGGATCCGCGCCGCTGATCGTCGGCGCGGGCAGGGTGGTGGTCATTATGGTTGTATCGAGCACGAAGGAACCGGACCCCGCGCTGGCGACGTTGCCGAGGTCGCGGGCATCGAAGCTGAAAATTCCCGAGACCGCCTCGGTCGTCCCGGTGGTGTCGCGGACGTCGAACCCGAAGACGTCCGACACCGCCTCGTTGGTGTCGGCCTGAACGCGGGCGGCGAGCAGGAGCAGCAGGGTGAATAGGAGGGATTTCATAATGGATAGCCGGTCACGTGGATCTTCATGGCAGCTCGTCGCGGACCATCAGCCGTGCCGGATTGGCATCAGGCAACGCGGCGAGTGACTGCCACCAGGATGCCAGCGGATCGTCACTATCGGCGAGCCAACGATGGCGGCGTTCTGCGGCGGTCTTTGCACCAATCCGTTCCTCCTCCTCCCGCATCGCCTGTTGAATGCGGTTCTTCATTTCCACACAATCGAACGTCTTGTTCATGGTCAAATAAGTTCCAAAGGAGAACGAATGTCAATGAGTGGATACCCTTCGCGCAGATTCACCGCATTGAATCCGCGAACCTTGTCCACGTGCACGATGTGCTTGAAGTTCCAGCTCGCAACAACATCCGCCCGCGCCACCGTCGCAATGGCAACATGCAGGGCGTCATTTCCGGATGCGGGCCCAACGACTCCGGCATCGAGATACCGTTGCCCCAACTCCAGCGACTCGTCGTCGCCCAGAACCTTGAACACGTTCTCCCTCCCGGCCCGAGGCAAGTGGAATCGGACTTGCGCGGGTGCCCCTGCCAGCTCCTCAAGCAACAAGTCCGAGACCAATAATCGGAAGCGGCCCTTCCGGACGCCCGCGAAAAACGCGAGGCTCGCTTCACGAAACTCATCGTCTTCACAGCCACCAACCACCGAGGTGTCGATATAAATCCGTTGTACCTTCATCGCCCGCCCTCCCATCGGGCGAACTGCACGCAACTGCCGCCCGGAGTGTTCGGCGCCGCATCCGCGGCTCCTACTAACACCGGACGGGTTCTCTTGCTTTGCCACGCCGGATGGGACGGCGCGGGCGGGATGGCAGCCGGGTCGGAGTCATGCTCCCGCTGCGGGGAGTCCTCTGAGCTGCGGACGGAACGGAACCCGTTGTTGTTGTTGGCGTTGTTCGCGTTGTTGTTGTTGCGGTTGGAGACCCGGCAGTTGCCGGCGTTGTTGTTCCAATTGCCGCCGCGCAGCACGCGGTTAGAGCCGGACACCGGCCCGTCCATGGCCGCCACCCCAAATTCTTGTCGCGCGAGCAGCGCACGGCGGAAGCCCTCACCGCCACTCGTATTCGTGTAGGCGGTCATGGCGGTGGCGCGGGTTTGCAGCTCGAGAGCGCCGATTTGCCCGCTGACATAGGCGGATTCCAGCGCGTGCAGCTTGTGTGCGAAGCGCTTGCGCCCGCGTGCGTCGAGCCGGAGGCGGGCCGCATCAGTCCGGCATCCCAGAAACGGCATTCCCCGATCCGTCCGGTTGATCTGCGGCGGCTTCAACTCCAGTTTCAATGTCTCGCTGACGAACATGGTCACTTCCTCAAACCATTGCCGCAAGGTGGCTTTGTCGTCGGCCCACAGCACAAAATCATCCATGTAGCGGACGTAGCCCGGCACCCGGAGCATCTCCTTCGCATGATGATCCAATTCACCGAGATACAAATTAGCGAAATGCTGGCTTGTTAGATTGCCGATCGGCAGGCCGGTGCCGGTCCTCACCGCGTGGCTGTCGATGATGTGTTTGAAAATGTCGAGCACCGCCTGATCCTTGAGGATGCGCTCCAGCAACGACTTCATGACCGCGTGGTTGATGCTGTCGAAATAGCGGCGGACATCCAGTTTGAGATACCACGAATGCCTGCGTGCAAAGTGTTGGGCTCTTGCCAGGGCCTTGATGCGGCCCTTGCCGGTGCGGCAGGCGTAGGTGTCGAAAACCAGCCGCCTCTCGAAAACCGGCTCACAGACATTCATCAGCGCATGGTGCAAGACCCGTTCGGGAAAGGCTGCCGCGCAAATATTGCGTTCCTTCGGATCGTGAATCTTGAAAAAATGATATTGTCCCACCTCGACCGTGCCGTCGAGGATGCCAGTCCGCATCACCGCCAGATTTTCCTCCAGCCGGCAACGGTATGCGACCACATCCCGGGCGGCGCTCTTGCCGCGTGCGGCCTTCCAGAATGCCAGGCGCAGATTGGCAGGATCCGCAACCTTTTCCAACAAATCGCCCGCGCGTTTCATGGCTTTGGCGCGGCCTCCTTGCCGTTGGCGGGGGATGTGCCAGGTTGGAGCGCCGCCACGAAGCGCTCCCCGTATTTCTCGATCCGCGAGTCGCCCACGCCGTCGATTTTGCGCAGTGCCGCCAAATTATTCACCTTGGTTGTGACCATTTCGGCGATTTGCTCGTTGGTGAAGACCGCGTACACCGGCACGCCATAGCGCTCGGCGAGTTGCTTGCGGATCTCGCGCAGGGCTGAGAACACCACGAAATCCTCGGCGCTGAGTTTTTCGCGGTAGTCGATTTTGCCTTTGCCCGCGCCGTTGGCGGACGAACCCGCGCCCGCGACGGCGCTGGGGAGGTATTCCACACACAGCGCCCACCACGCGCCGCCGGACTCGGTCACCAATTCCCGCTGCACCGCCAATATCCGGTGCCCGCGCAAAAACGCATTGAGTTCCTCGCCAAAACCGGCCGGATCCGCTGCGGGTATTCTGAAGAATTTCAATTGCATGGCAGCTACAAAAAAAAATCGTTACGAGGGGGATGCTTCCCCCTCGACCCCCTCTCCTCTATCATGATCGTGACCACCTGAACACAGTGCCGCAAGGCACGCCGTCGCTTCGTCCCTCAGCTCCTTGCTTGCCTTGCTCCGTAATTCTTTTTCCATGTCTGCTCTTGTGCTCAGAGGAAGATGACTCCTACCTGCGGACGGAACGGAACCCGATGCCGTAGTCGGCGCTGCCCGCGTAGTAGGTGATGCGGTAGGAGACCCGGCAGTCGCCGGCGAGGCCGTTCCAATTGCCGCCGCGCAGCACGCGGTAAGAGCCGGACACCGGCCCGCGCGGATTCGTTAGACTCTCGGGAGCGCCATAGAAGGACGTCGACCACCAGTCCCAATTCCATTCCCAAAGATTTCCGGCCATGTCAAAGAGCCCGTAGGCATTGGCCGCGAACGATCCAACGGGCGAAGTGCCGCCGCCGTAGGTGGGATGATAGCCGGTGGTTCCGGTTTGATAGGATTCGCCGCCTCCGTTGTAAAAATTCGCCTGGCTGTGGCTGATTGAGTCGCCCCACGGAAACCTTTGACCGGTGACCCCGCCGCGAGCCGCCTTTTCCCACTCCGCCTCGGTGGGCAGGCGATAGCCGTTAGCCGTCCATTTCACCATCGTGTTGTCGAGTTCGCAATTGCCGGTCTTGTAGATGAGCGTCTGCGCGGCGTCGGTGTAATAGCATGGGGTCAGGCCTTCCTTCTGGCTGCGGGCATTGCACCACTTCACAGCGTCGTACCAATTGATGGTACTCACCGGATGGCCCGTGTCCCGCCAGGAGCCGGTGTTGATCGAATAACCGTTATTGTTCGCCCAGGTCTGGACCGACTGCCAAAGCTCCTTGGTCACCAAATACTTGTCCATGAAGAACCCATCCACCTGCACGCTGTGGACCGGCATGGCATTCGCCGTGCCGTCGAGGTTGTCGCCCATCTGGAACGGCCCCGGGGGGATGTAGGCCATGCCCGGAGGCGCGGGCGGGGTGGTGCCGTCGTGGGTGGTGACGCGCACCCGGCACTGCGGCACCCAATTGCCGTTCCAATCGGCCCCGGCATCCCACACGATGTGGCGGTTGGTTCCCAGGGCCACCCCGGCACCCACCGCGCCGGTCAGGGACGTGCAGGGGAGCGCGTAGGTCAGCCCGGCATCGGCGGAGGCAGCCACCTGGATCAATTGCAAATCGCCGTCGGTATCTGATAAATCGTAATAAATATCCACCAATTTGGTACCCGGCCGTTGTGCCACGCGGATGTTTGAAATCACGGGCGGCGCGGCGTTGACAAGCGAGCACATCCCCAACAACAGGCAGCACAGAATCTTCATGAATCGGAATCCAACAAAATCCGCCGGGCGCGGCAAGGAGAATCGTCAGGCCAATCTTCAATCCCGCCCATCAAAATCACCGCGTGGACTTGACAACTCAAGGAAAATGCCTCTTTCCCGGCCTCTGCTCCCTACACCCCGCGCAAAATCAAAGCCAAACCCTGGACTCCGAAACCGGCCAACCCGCAACCTCGCCGCCAACCGCATCGCCGATCTCGACCGCCGCCACGTGCCGTGGAAACAATTCCGCGAGATCAACTTCGTCAACATCGACTACAAGCCATTCG
>CAIVSK010000012.1 GCA_903908495.1 Akkermansiaceae bacterium | reverse complement strand
CGGATGAATCGTCTGGCTGGATTTCGTGGCCGGGCATGCACTGGTCTCGGGCAAGAACGCCCTGACCAATCCTTGGCTGAGCATCGTTACGGTCACCCAAGATGACCCCGCGGGCCTCGAACGGACGTTGGCCAGCACGGCGGCATGGCTGGAGGGCCCGGCGGTCGAACAAATCGTCATCGACGCCAGTGTACCGCTGGCCACCATTCGGAATCCGGCTGTTCAGGTGGCCCGGCAGCAGTCACACGGCATCGCCGCTGCCTTCAATGAGGGTTTGCAGGCCGCCAAGGGCGAATGGGTTTGGTTTCTCAACAGTGGCGACGCGGCCCATCCCCAGTTATCGCGGGAATGGCTCCTTCAGCTGCTTTCCGCCACCGCGGCGGATATCGTGGCAGGAACTGTGCACTACGACGGTGATGTTGCGCCGCGTCCCGCACGGTTGTTGCGGGAACAGTGGCCGCCGCTCATTTCGTGGATCCCCCATCCGGCCGCCATCGTGCGCCGACGAGTGCTGATGCAGGCCGGAGGGTTCGATAAACAATGGCGCATAGCGATGGATTTTGATCTTTGGCTGAGGCTGCTGCTCCAGGATGCCCGGGTGGACGTGCTATCGGTACCCTTCGCGATTTTTGACGTTACTGGAGTGAGTCAGCGACCTGAGACGCGCGACCTCCTGGCACGGGAGAATGCCGGGGTTATTTGGCGGCACAAACGCGGTCTCGCACGGTCTTGGCTGGCTACAGGGCGGCGGCTCGCACGCACCTTGTTCAAGGCTTGGCTGCAGCGCTAAACCGCCGGAGGCGGTGCGCGATGTCATCTAGGAGTACTCATCAATTTGTGAATGGGGTGAGAGTCTGCGACGAGCATCAACTGCCGTTGGCACACGCGCGGGCGTCGTGAGGTGCCGGGAGCTTGGGCACTACTATCGAAGAGAACAGCGAAGCCAATGACGGCTCGATGGGAAAGCGTGTCCAAGCGTTAACAAGGGCTTCGTTCGTCGTCGGAGCGTCGTTTTGACGATTTATTTTGCTTGGTAGACGCGGACCGTTGGCGAAGCATTGGGTCAGAATGGATGTTGCCCCACCCATCGCCCCGCGAGCCGCCCCCGATCCCGGCGCGAGCAGGGTGGTCATTATTATGCGGACACAAGACCGCCCGGAGTTCCTCCGGCGCGCCCTGACAAGCGTCAGGGCGCAGACTTGGACGAACTGGCAGGTGATCGTCGTCAACGATGGTGGCAATGCAGCGGATGTGAACGCGGTCATTGCGTCGGCGGGTTTGGCAGCAGATGCAATCCGCGTCCTGCATCATGCCGTGCCACTAGGACGGGCGGCGGCGTGCAATGCAGCCATTCGGTCGTCCGAAAGCGAATTCATCACCCTCCTGGATGACGATGATACCTGGCATCCGGATTTCCTGCGCCGTTGCCTCGGGGTGCTAACGGCATTGCCAGCCGACGGCTTCGAACGTGGCGTAGTCACTCGAACTACGGAGATCAATGAATTCTGGGTGAACAAGACCTGCCGCGAAAAGAGGCGACTTCCCTTCAACGCGGATCTGGATGTGGTCAGCCTTGCGGATTTGGCCGTCGAGAACCAGTTTACGATCAATGCCTTTGTTTACCGGCGCAACGCCCTCCGGGAGGTTGGCCTTTACGATGAGTCCTTGCCTGTCATGGAGGATTGGGAGTTCAATGTCCGCTTTGTGGCGAAATTCGCCGTCCGGGTGATTCCGGAATACCTGGCGTTCTATCACCGGCGGCGCGAACTCAAGGGTGGGGTTATGGCGAATTCGGACGAGGACCAGCATCAACAACAGATGGTTGCGATCAAGAACGCTTGGTTGCGGGCGGACTTGGCGTCGGGATGCTTCGGGATCGGTTGGCTGGCAGCCACCGGCAAAACCAGAGCAGAGCGCCGACTGGCTCGTATGCTCAATCGGATCCTGAATTTCAACTGGCGTCGTTTCTTTTGATGGAATCGCAGGACTGGCGGACGGCATGAAGCCATCGATGCAAGCAGTCTGCGGGGTGATGGTCACTTACCATCCGGACGAGCAAATTTGGGCCAATCAGCGCGCCATCCAAGCTGAATGCGGGCATCTCATCATCGTGGACAACGGTTCGGGGACAGAGGTATGCAGACGGCTTGCTGCACTCCCGGACGTCGAGCTGATCTCCCTGCCGGAGAACCGTGGGGTGGCGAAGGCCCTGAATGTCGGTTTCGTCCGGGCTGTGGAGCGGGGATTCTCCTGGGTGATTGCTTTCGATCAGGACAGTCGCCCGGGACCGGATTTCAGCCGGGCATTGTTCACGACGTTACGGACGCACCCGGAAGCCTCCCGGGTGGCGGTGGTCGGGGCCAATATCTGTGAGACGATCGAGGGCGGGCGGGAGCATCGGTGGTTGTGCCCGCATCCGTGGCTGCCGGGGGCCTTCACCAAAGTGCCTTTGCGGGGACACGATCTGCCTTCGGTAACCATGGCGATCACTTCGGGATCTCTTTTCCGGCTGGCGGACTTCGCCGTCGTGGGGCCGTTTGCCGAGGAATTCTTCATCGACTACGTGGACACCGACTATTGCCT
>CAIVSK010000011.1 GCA_903908495.1 Akkermansiaceae bacterium | reverse complement strand
TTCCCTTCATGGCGAACTCACGGAATTCCTTGAACCTGGCGATGGTGATTAAGGATTAGTGGCTGCGGTAGTCCGCGCAAGGCCCCGGCCGGTTGATGAATTTTTTTTCAAAAAAGGCGTGAAGTTTACGGGAACAGGCCGCGCTTCTGCTTGGCCTCCGCCACGCGCTGGATGCCGAGCGTGAGCGCCGCGAGGCGGCGGCTGAACTTCATCTTGCGTCTCTGGTATTCGACGCTCGCCTTCGCCTTGTCGAGAATGGCGTAGAGCTTGGCCAGCACCTCGTCGCGGGTCCAGTAGTAGTTCTGCAGGTTCTGCAGCCACTCGAAGTAGGAGACGATCACGCCGCCGGAGTTGCAGAGCACGTCGGGGATGACCTCGATCTCTTCGCGCGTCTCGAGCACGCGGTCGGCGCCGTTGGTCGTCGGGCCGTTGGCCGCCTCGGCGAGGATGCGGCACCGGAGCTTCGGCGCATTGGTCTCCGTGATGACGCGCTCCACCGCCGCCGGCACGAGGACGGTGCAAGGCAGCTCGAGCAGCTGCTCGTTGGTGATCGGCTCGCCGCCGTCGAAGTCGTGCAGCACGCGGTTGAACTGCACGTATTGCAGCGCCTTTTTGACATCGATGCCCTGCGGATTATGGAAGGCGGCGGTGTGGTCGGAAATCGCGATGATTTTCGCGCCATATTCGGCGAGGGCCACGGCGCTTTCGTTGCCAACGTTGCCGAAGCCCTGGATGGCCACGGTGACCTGATTCACCGGGATCTTGAGGTCGTCGAGGTAGGCCTTGACCAGGTAGGCCACGCCGCGACCGGTGGCCTCGCGGCGGCCCTCCGAGCCGCCGAGGGAGAGAGGCTTGCCGGTGACGATGGCCGGCTCGACGTGGCCGACGTGGTTGGAATACGTGTCCATCATCCAGGCCATGACCTGCTCATTGGTGCCCATGTCGGGCGCGGCGATGTCGACGTGCGGCGAAAGGAAGGAGACCATCTCCTGCATATACCGGCGCGAGAGGCGCTCGAGCTCACCCACCGAGAGGTTATACGGGTCGACGATTACGCCGCCCTTGGCTCCGCCAAAGGGCAGGCCCACCAGCGAGCATTTCCAGCTCATCCACATGGCGAGCGCGGCCACCTCACCAAGCGTGACGTCCTGGTGGAAGCGGATGCCGCCCTTGGAGGGGCCGGTGGAAAGGCTGTGCTGCACCCGGTAGCCCTCGAAGACGACGATGGTGCCGTTGTCGCGCTTGATGGGCAGCGCCACCGCCATGCAGCGGCGCGGGTATTTGGTGCGGTCGCGGAGCGCCTCCGGCAGGTTGATGGCATCGGCCGCCTTGTCGAACTGGCGGCAGGCCATGCGGAAGACGTCGGAGTCATAAAGCTTGGAAACAACAGCCTTGGACATGGAGTAGGAGGGTTGGGCCAGAGTTGAGGGTTTTTCTTTGTGGCCTAACTTGGCGGAAGCGGGTCGCCCTGGCAAACGGCTTCGCGCCGTGCGCTGACTCGGGCCGGAGGGGCGCCCCTGGGGAATAATCGACACGAAACGGGGGCCGCTTGGCGCAATCGGCGACCCCGCCGGGCCTTGCCCTTGCCGCGGAGGGCGGCAGGATGGCGGCGGATGC
>CAIVSK010000010.1 GCA_903908495.1 Akkermansiaceae bacterium | reverse complement strand
GGCAGATATATGCTATTATTTGTCGTAATCAGTTAAAAATGAACGATTTACAACCTACTCATAATCCCTTGGTCCAGGGTTCAAATCCCTGCGGGCCCACCTTGGAAAAACCATTCAAAACCAATGGTTTATGGATCGGAATACGCGCCAAAGTTGACGCCTCTACCACCGCCATGAACCCCACTGGCGACAAATTGGCGACAACTCAGGAGACCGCGCTTTCCACCACCCTTCCCGCCCCCCGGCCCAAGGCCAAACGCGGCTCCAAAGGCAAACCCGTGGCGGTGGTCCGCTTCGGCTCCGTATCCGTGCCGGTCTATCGCTGCGCGCCGGGCGGCCGAATCCGCTTCGTGCTCAGCTAGGAGAGGTTGCCGGCAGAGGGGCAGGTGGACTTCAGCAGGAAATGCGTCGGCACGAAAACGATTCCGGTGAGGGCGGCGATCCAGACTGCAAGATAGGCGATGGGGGGCAGCCATGATTGGGGTTTGGCCTCGTTCATGCCGAACACATAGTTGACATCGCGTGGCGTCCTGGGATTGGCGAGCACGGCCCCGGCCGGCGGCAGCAGGAAAAAGGCGACAAGGCAGAGGCCGATGCACAGCAGTGTCCAGCCGGGCAGCGCGCGGCGGTCGTAGCCGGTCCTGCGCACGAGATAGACCAGCAGGAATGGCAGCCAGCCGTGGAACAGCGACAGTCCGCGCAGAAACAGCGAGTGGTCCGCGGCGAACATATAACTGGTCATGCCCGTCATCTTGCCGCCGCAAAGTTGCACCAGGAAATCCGCGCACCACAGCACCTGTGGCAGGAGGATGCCCACCGCGGGCAGTGAAATGAGCAAGGCGTCCTCCCGCCAGATTCCGACAAACGTCAGCAACAACGCCACATCGCAAAAATAGAGGAAATTGGTAGGACCGTAGTTGGCCCAGTACACCGGTATCATGACTGCAAGGAAGCCGCTGTAGGCGATTTTCAGCCAGAGAGGAATCGGGCGGGCGGAGGCTGGGCGGGCGGAGGCGGGCGGCATGACCGACGCAGGGTGGATCGCCCGCTGGCCGGTGTCAAGGCGGCCTCACTCCGCCAAGGTCACTCAAGGCCCCCTCACTCCGCCAAGGTCACGCTGAGCCGGGCAAAGCGCTTGGGGGCTTCCGCGAGGGTGACTCCATCAGCCGCTTTCACCCGTTCCCAGCGCGGATTGATCGGCGTGACGGACACGGTTGCCGCGGTCTGCCAAACTGCGAGGTCGGATGAAAACTGCGGGATATAGGTTAGGCCCGAGCCGCTGGCGCTGGTGCGGCGGACGAATTCCAGGGTGAGACGTGCGCTGCCGCGCGCGGATTCCACACGTGGCGCCGGCAAACCACGGAGACCTGTGTTAGGTTGCATGGTCACCTGCGTGCTGAACGTCGGGTCCAGATTGAGGGCGAAAGCCAGCAGGTTGTTGATGCCGTCGCCATCGAAGTCGGCGGCGGGGCCGCTGCTATCCGGGTTGGCGATTTGTGCGGGCGTGAAGTAGAGCCTCTGCCAGGCGTCATAGTTTTCTGCTGCCAGTACGCCGACGTCGGCAATGCCGGTGGTTGCCAGAATCCACGGCAATGACGCGGCGATGCGCGAGCTGTAGAAGCTGGACGGGATGTTATCCGGCTGGTCTGGAATGAGTGTCCAGCCGGCATCCTCGAGGGCCTCCAGCCCGCCCATATCATACAGCGCTGCATTGAACCCTCCGCCCGAGCCACCGCTGCGGAACGGCCCGTCCACCGCATAGTGGATGCCGGCCAGCCGCCACAGGCCGTCTTCCAACACAAAAAGCCCGCCGCCGGAATCGCCCACCGAGAGATGACATTCCTCGGCCAGTCCGGGCTGGTTGAAGTCGCAGTAGAGAAACTCGCCGGAGACCGGGTCGCTCACGGTACCTGTCACGGTGTTGCGCCCCCAGCGTTGGACTCCATCACCGGCACCCCATAGCCAGCCTTTGGACTCGCCGCTCACCACCACCTCGGAGCCGCGTTGGGTGCCGCGTCCGTAGACCGCCGCAGTGGCGCCGACGTCCGCCACCCCGCTGGAAAGCGCCGCGTAGGTCGGAAACGGTTTGGCGTGATCCACTTCCCAAATCCGCAGATCCGTCGCCGGACTGTCATGCAGCGCGATGGTGGTATAACGATCGCCATGAAAATCCAGCACATCCCCCGCGCTGCCGCCGATGTGCTTGGCCGTGATGAAGAAATAGGGCGCGATGGGCACGCCGAGGAAGCCGATGAATTTGCCCTCATACTGCCAACCTGAGTTGTCGCCCGGCGTCGACGTGTTGTGCAGGGCATCGCCCGTTGCCAAAAAGATGACAGCCTCGGACCGGTTCGCCCAGGCCAGGGCGAGCCACAGACCGGTGATCATCACGCGTCGCAATCTCATGCCCGCAAGCTAGCACGACCCGCCAGGGCGCGAGCGAACATATTTTTCGCGCATGGCAGCCGCCAATTGGCCGCCAATTGGCCGCCACCGCCCAAAGGCCGCCCGGGCCAGCGGCTTTCGCGCTCACGAGCCTAACCGGGCATTTCCAAAACCTTTTGTTAGCACTGTTTTCAATGCAATACCTAAAGGGCGTGTCGGGTTCCAGACCGATAGCCCCGCCGGATCAAGAAAAAAGAATCTTTTTTCTTGACAATAGGCGGGTGAGTTGGATTTTTATGAATGAGTCTGAACCATGGTGAGGAGCGGTTCTCCGAGCGATGGGTTTGGGACCCTGATCTAATTGATAGAAATGCCCTACAAGTCATGACAACCCAGCGATATTTGATGAGATTGGTACCGCTTGCCAGCCGCCGTGTTGTGGCAGTAGGCGACTTGATTGCCCGACTCTGCGGCCCGCGTTTGGCGCTCCGCAGGGAAGCCTGCACGGCCGGGGCATCCGCCGACAAGGTGGCCGGCGGGCGCACTTTGTCAGGTCTCAGCGGGGCCCGCAGGCCATTGCGACGGGGCATGCTGCTCGCTTTGCTGCTGTCGGCGCAGCCCACCTTCGGCGAAGTTGTTTTCAGTGGGCTTTTTCATGCCGCGCAAGGTGGCGCGTTGCTAACGCAGTTGGCCGGGCGCTTGACGGTTTCCAACCTTGGGAGCAGCGGCATGGACGGCGTTTCCATTGCCCTGCCTAATGCGGCGGGCTGGGAGGCGCACTGGCAGCCGTTGGATCCGACGGGCGCACTGCCGGTTGGAGCATTCATCCAGAGCCAGGCGCTCGGCACTGCGGGAACCCCCACTGCTGGATTGTTAGGATCGTGGAAGGTGACCAAGAAGGGGACCGGCAACTATATCGTGACGGCGGATTTTTCGCCGCTCGGCTGCAGCACCGTGACGCTGCAGGTTTTCAATGGTCCAACGCTGGTGACCACGTTGACGGGTCAAAGCGGGGCGCTGGCTTCGGTCAACGGCTGTGTGGATGACGATCATTGGGGCAATCCAACGCCGTCCGGACCCAACGGGCTGCCCGGCCCGTTCGGGGGTGCCCTGACGTTTCTCGATACGCGCACCTTTAGCTTTTCCGGCAGTGCGTCGGTGCAGGGGGACCGCTTGGTGATCCTGCCGGAGGGCGGTGCTGCTGTCAGCTCGCTGACGCAGACCACAGTGCTGGCGAGTGGGATTCCGCAGATATCCATCGATGCGGAACGCCACTTCGTGCAATACGCGGGATTGCTCCAAGGGGCGTTGGGCCAGGCGGCCTTGCACGTGGCGGGCGGTCAACTCACGGTCAGCAATCTGGGCAGCAGCGGCCAGGACGGCGTCGAGATCGAACTCGCTGCGCCGAGCCAGCGCAAACTCAATCTGTACTATCAGGTTCCTGCGGACGACGGCAGCCTCAGCATCACCGGTTTAGGCACAGCGGGCGGCTTGGCCGACCAGCCGGTTGGCAACACCCGCATTGAATTTAGCGGCAGCACCAAGACGGTGTCGTTTGATTATTCCTCCATCGGCGCGAGCACCTACACGCTGCGCATTTATAACGGCAGGCAGCTTGTGCATGAAAGTCACGGCCACCCCTCCGGCCCGTGCGTCATGCAGGACCGGTTCAAGTATAAGAAAATCGCGCTCGACGATGTGCACATGGGCTGGTGGGAAGAGGGGCCGGATGAATGGAACGGGACGTTTTGGATTCCCACATCGACCTGGCATGACGGCTACACCTGCGATACCTCGCAAGAGACATCGACCCAACGGGTCATCGGTGGACCCACGGTGTTGGGCAACCTTGTGCTCGCAATCCCGGAGAATCCGACGTTGACCGTCGGGGCGGTTTCGCGAACCAGAATCGAGGCCAGTGGCCAGATCGCCAGTTTGCAATTCGCCGCCGAGTCGCTGAGCGGGGCCCGCAGCACCGCCAGCGCGCTGGGCCAGGCCACGTTCGTGCCTGACGGGAGCAATCTAACCGTCAACAACCTCGGCAGCAGCGGCCAGGACGGCGTCTCAATCGCGCTGCCGGACACTTCCGCCTGGGACGGGCATTGGCAGCCGCTGGAAACCACTGCCGCACCGCTGCCGGTGGACGCCTACGTCCAGAGCCAGGTGTTCGGCAACGCCGGCTCGATTGCCGATGGTTTGTTAGGATCGTGGCGCCTGACCAAGAAGGGGACCGGCAATTATGTGGTGACGGCGGACTACTCGCCGCTGGGATCCGCCACCGTGACGGTGCAAGTATACAACGGGATGACATTGGTTGCCACCCGGACCGGTCAAAGCGGGCAACTCGGCACCATCAGCGGCTGCGTCGAGGACGATCATCACGGCAATCCGGTGCCGACGCGCCCCTTCGGGCCTTTCGGTGGCGCTCTGACCATGTTTGGTCCGCTAGATATGAAACTTGCCGATAACACGACCGTGACGGGCGATCGTTTCGTGATTCTGCCGGAAGGCGCGGCGGTGGTTGACTCGCTGACCCGCGTCAACGTGCAGACGAGCGGGGTTGCTCAATTGGTGCTCACGAGTGAATCGGTGCAGCCCACCGTGGGCGCCCTGCACAACGCGGCGCTGGATTACCTCCGCGCACACGGCCTGTGGTTGGGCGGCGTCACCCGCTATACGAGCGCCAATGTGACCCAGGTAAGCACCTCGATCGGTGATTATTTGAAATCCGTGGGATTTGATTCTGCTGAAACTGACGCGGCCACCTCGGCGGTTCTGCAAAATCTCACCCAGGCCAACCTGATTTTCAGCGCCGGGGGCGTGACCTGCTTCGGCGCTCCCGTGACGTCGGACCAATTCGTCCCCTATCTGATGGCACGGTTGCAGACCGGCGGCGCGGTGTCGGCGGCCTTCGTGGCCAGGGTCAACAGCGTCAACGACATGATCGTGAGCCGTGCCGACTCGGCGGCGGTCCTGTCTTATGTGGTGAGTTCATTCCCGGGCACGTTCACCAGCGCGGCGGACAACCATGCTGCGGAATTGTTTGTCGACACTTACGTGAAATCCTACGCCTATTGGAATGATCCGACCCATCAGGGCGGTTCGGGCGGTGGGACGGCTTCGCTAGCCCCAGGCGACGGGGTCATCATCGCCGACGCCGCGGGCGCGCTCTACGGCCTGTTGCTCGGGCCGATCGGCTCCATCGTCTATGGCGCGGCGTTTTCAGTCATTGCCAACAATGCGTCGATCGCCCAGCCGTCGGGCAGCACCGGTTATAACGGCTTGAACCACGTCGCCCTGGGAACGGGGACCTTGGATGTGAAACTCAACCGCTTGATCGTTTCCAACATTGGCAGCAGCGGCCAGGACGGCATTTCCATCCCGATGCCCAAGATGGCGAGTTGGGCGGCGCACTGGCAGCCGCTCGATCCGACGGGCGCACTGCCGGTTGGTGCATACATTCAGAGCGAGGTGTTCGGCACTACGGGACCCCCCGCCAGCGGGTTGTTAGGATCGTGGAAGGTGACCAAAAAGGGAACCGACAATTATCAGGTGACTGCTGACTTTTCGCCGCTGGGCAGCAGCACCGTGACGCTGCAAGTTTTCAATGGCACGACGCTGGTGACCACGCTGACCGGTCAAAGCGGAGCGCTGGCCAATATGAACGGCTGTGTGGATGACGATCATTGGGGCAATCCGACTCCCTCCGGCCCCTATGGATTCCCCGGCCGCTTCGGTGGTGCTCTGACCTTCCTCGGTCCGCTCACCTTCACGTTTGCTGGCGGGGCGACGGCGCAGGGCGACCGCTTGGCGATTTTGCCGGAGGGCGGGGCTGCGGTCAGCTCATTGTCGCAAGCATGTGTGCTGGCAAGTGGCATTCCGCAGATTTCCATTGATGCGGAGGAGATGGTTTTGCAAAACCCGGGATATTCCGATTGGGCCGCTGCCGCCGCCGCCGCAGCGGGACTCACCCCGGCTCAGCTGGGAGGTCCGCTGGATGATTTCAACCACAGTGGCTTCAGCAATTTGTTGAAATACGCGTTCGGCATCTCCCCGGTGGCTCCATCAGTTGGTCCGGTCATCACCCAGGCAATCGCTTCTCTCACCGTGGGCACCACCACCGACGAGTACTTCACGTTGTCGTGTGAACATCCGGCAAATCCTGCGGCGGCACCCGTGGCGCAGACCAGCGATGACCTCCAGTCGTGGACTCCGGCGGTGCTGGTCAGCAGTGTGCCACAAGCCAATGGCCTCTTGCTCGACACGTGGCGGACGCCGCTGCCGAGACACGCCAAACCCACCGCGGCACTGCGCTTCCAAGTCACGCTAACCGAATAACAGGCGTGTCTGGATCCGGCGGAGCTCAGAGGCTCAGCGTTTGCTGCCAGCGCTGGATTTCCGCCCTCACGTTGGCAATCGAGGGCGAGCCCGGGTTGCTGCGGGCTGCCAGCGCCCGCTCCACCGAAAAAACCGCCGCCGCATCCGCGCCAAACGCCGGATCCAGCGCCGGAAAATCCAGTTGGTCGAGCGCCACACCGCTGCGCAGGGCCTCGGCGACCGCCTTGCCGACCAATTCGTGGGCATGGCGGAACGGAATGCCCGCCATGACGAGGTGGTCGGCCAGATCGGTGGCCAGCAGCATCGGGTCGGCGGCGGCGCGGCGGCAATTGTCCTCGCGCAATTCCATGGCACCGATCAACTCGGTGTTGACGGCGAGGATCAGCCGCAGGGTGTCGACCGAATCAAACAGCGGCGGCTTGTCTTCCTGCAGATCGCGGTTGTAGGTGAGCGGTAGCCCCTTGAGCGCCACCAGCAGGTTCATGAGGTTACCTACCAACCGACCGGTTTTTCCGCGGGTGAGTTCGCAGACATCCGGATTTTTCTTTTGGGGCATGAGGGACGAGCCGGTGGTGTGGGCGTCGGAGAGGGCGGCGAAGGCGAATTCGCTGGTGCACCAGAGGATGAGGTCTTCACTGAGGCGGGAGAGGTGAGCGCCGCAGAGTGCCATGACAAAAAGCAGTTCGGCGATGTAGTCGCGGTCGGCGATGGCGTCCATCGAGTTGTGGGAGATGGAGTCGAAGCCGAGTTCGGCGGCGATGGCGTGGCGGTCGAGGTTGATGGTTGAGCCGGCCAGTGCGCCGGACCCGAGCGGGGAGACATTGAGCCGCTTGCGGCAATCGGTGAGGCGGCTCTGGTCGCGCTCGAGCATCTCGACGTAGGCGAGGAAATGGTGGCCGGCGGTGACCGGTTGGCCGCGCTGGAGGTGGGTGTAACCGGGGATGACGGTGGCGGCGTAGCGTGTGGCGCGCTCCAGCAGCGCGAGTTGCAGCCCGCGGACGGCGGTGGTCAGGGCGTCGATTTGGCTGCGGCAATACAGGCGGGTATCGGTGGCGACCTGGTCGTTGCGGGAGCGGGCGGTGTGGAGTTTGGCGCCGGGCGGGCCGATGCGGCGGGTCAATTCCGCCTCGATGTTCATGTGGATATCCTCCAGCGATGTCTTGAACTCGAACTTGCCGGCGCGGATGTCCTCCTCGATGTCGCGCAGGCCGCCCTCGATGGCGGCGAACTCGTCGGCGCTGAGCAAGCCGGCGGTGAGCTGGCCGCGGGCATGGGCGATGGAGCCGGCGATGTCTTGCGGAAACAACCGCCAGTCATACGAGATGGACTCGCCGAATTGTTGGACGAGGGACGAAGTGTCTTGGGAGAAGCGGCCTTTCCACATGGCATTGAGAGGTGTGAGTGATCGAGCGGGGGCCCGCCGCCTGGTGGCGCGGTGGCGGCAGTTGACGCTAAAACGGCGGCTTCGACAACCAAGATTGCGGCGCGGGTGATTTTCTGCGCTGGAGAGGCGGGTTTGCACTTGGCAGGCGGGCGGCAATCAGGTTGGCTCATGCCTTCAACCCCAGTTTCCCCATGAAAAAGCCCTCCCTTGCCGAAGCCTGTCAGTGTGCCGACCTTACCTGCGATGGGGCGATGGGCACCCAACTCATTGAACGCGGCATGCAAATCGGCGAATGCGGCATGCTGTGGAATGCCGAGCGGCCGGAGGACATCAAGTCGGTGCATCAAGCGTACCGCAGCGCCGGCTGCCGCTTGATCACGACCAACTCGTTCGGTGGCAGCCGCTCGATGTTGGAGCGGCACGGGCTCGGCGACAAGGTGGCGGAATGGAACCGCCGCGCGGCGGAGCTGGCAGCGGACGTGGCCGGGCCGGACGGCTGGGTGATTGGCGACGTGGGTCCGTTCGGGGATTTTCTCGAACCGATGGGCGACACCACGGCGGAGGAGCTGGAGGGGATTTTCCGTGAGCAAATCAGCGCGCTGGTCGAGGGCGGCGCCGACGCCATCCTGGTCGAAACCATGAGTGATCCGGGCGAACTCTGCGCGGGCATCCGCGCCGCACGCGCCGTCACCGACCTGCCGGTCATCGCCACCTATACTTTCCAGAAAAGCGCCGGCGAATTCCGCACCATGATGGGCACCAAGGTGGCCGAAGCCGTCAAGGCCGCCTATGACGCCGGTGCCTCCATCGTCGGTGCCAATTGCGGCACCGATCTGTCGCTCGCCGACTACATCGAGCTGGCCAAGGAAATTGTCGCCGCCGCAGGTGGGCGGCCGACGATTTTGCAACCGAATGCCGGTGCGCCGCAGCAAGTGGACGGGGACATTCACTACAATGCCACGCCGGAGGAAATGGCCGGGTTGGCCCGCACCTTGCGCGGGCTCGGCATTGCCATTGTCGGCGGCTGTTGCGGCACCTCGCCGGCGCATCTTGCGGCGATGGCGCAGGCTTGAATGTGGGGGAGGTGCGTAAAGCCGCCCGCGTCACCTGGCGATTGTTGCCAAGCCGGAAAAGTTCACGGCGGCCACCGTGCGCTCGATGAACCGCGCCACGCGCAGGGTCGACGCGGGCCGTGTCAATTCCACAGCCCGCCGTGCTCGCCTCAATGCTCGCGGCAGAATTGCTCGAAGCGGGTGAGGCCTTCGTTGAGCACGTCCAAGGTGGTGCAATAGCTCAGGCGGATCCCCTCGTCGTAGCCGAAGGCCACGCCCGGTACGGCGGCCACCTTGTAGCGCGACAGCAGTTTGTCGCACAGGTTGAGGGATTTGAGGCCCGTGTTGCCGGTGTAGACAAAGAAATAGAACGCACCCTGCGGCTCCACCACCCGGATGTTGGGGATCGCCTTGAGCCGGGCGAACATGAATTGACGCTTCACGTCATATTCCCCGCGCAAGTCATCGATGAAACTCGCGTCGCCCTGCAACGCGGCCAGCGCCCCGTATTGGGCAAAGGTCGTCGCGTTGGACACCGTGTGGCTTTGGATCTTGTCGATCGCATCGGCAAACGCCTTGGGGGCAGCGGTGTAGCCCAAGCGCCAACCGGTCATCGAGTAGCACTTGGAAAACCCGTTGACGGTGATGGTCAGGTCGCGGATTGCATCGCTGAGGCTGGCGATCGACACGTGCTTGGCATCGCCATACACGAGTTTCTCGTAAATTTCATCGGACAGAATCACAATCTCCTCGCCGACGGCGATTTCGCCGATCTCGCGCAGCTCCTGGGCGGTGTAAACCGCTCCGGTCGGGTTGCCCGGCGAATTGAGAATAACCATCTTGGTGGCCGGGGTCATCGCATCCTCGAATTGTTCGGCCGTCATTTTCCATCCGGTCGACTCCTGGGTCTCCACGATGACCGGGACGCCGCCTGCCAGCCGCACCATTTCCGGGTAAGACACCCAGTAGGGCGACGGGATAATGACCTCGTCACCGTCCTCCACCACCGCGAGAATGGCATTGAAACACGCCATTTTTGCGCCCGCCGTGAGGCAGATCTGCTTGGAGTCGAACTCCAGATTGTTGTCCACCAGCAATTTTGCGGCGATGGCTTCCCGCAATTCGAGAATCCCGCCAGCTGGGGTGTATTTCGTGCGCCCTTCGTGGATTGCCTGAATCGCGGCGGCCTTGATGTAGTCCGGGGTGTCGACCTCGGGTTCGCCGCCGGCGAGGGCATAGACTTCTTCGCCTTTGGCAATCATGGCCTTGGCCTGATTGGTGACGGCGAGGGTGAGGGACGGATTGACCTTGGCGATGCGTGAAGAGATGCTTTCCATGGGAGCGCGCTTGTGAGGGTGTGGTTCGCCGCGCCGGTTGCTGCACCTGAAGTGTGCATGTTCGTGCGGGCGGACCGCTTTTGTGGGGCATCCGCCCAGCGCTGGCAAGCGAAAAGCAGCCTGAAAATTTCCGGAATTATCCGGCTGACCCCGTTCTGCGGGTGCGTGGGCGGGGAAGGGGCCAATGGCGGACGCGCTGTCACCGCCGCGCCTATCGCCCCTTCGCATAGAACGCCCCGTTAGGATCGCCCGGCCATGAGAACCCGTCGACGCAGGCGAAGTGGTAGCCGGGACGCGTTGGATCGGCCAAATGCTTTTCGCGAAGCTGCCTAGCCGTTTGCAAAACCAGTTCCGGAACTTCACCCGGGTCTGACTTCGACCAGTGCCCTGTAATGGTGGGTGCAGGCGGTGCTTTCTTCTCCTCGAAGTCGGCGAGGATGATGGGCTCGGAGGCGTGGGCAGCGGCAGCCACAAAGGCCGTCAGGATGGCTGGTATCAGTGGTTTCATAATTCGGGATGGATTCATTCTTCACCCAGATGAGTAGGAGTACCATCATGAAACAGAGGAAGAAAAAGACCGGGCGGGCAGCGGTCCATCGGCCTTGGTTCCGAGGATGCTGCTGGCGGCCTTGACGGCGTAGAGACACTGGCGGCGAGACGCCGCCATCACGGCCCGCGGCAGGGACACCGCAGCCACGCTGAGAAGCCGCAGCCACGTGCGAGGCGGCTTACTTCTTTGGAATTTTGAGTTTCTGGCCGATTTGAAGACTGTCGTTCTTGAGGTTGTTGGCCGCCAGGATCGCCTCAACCGTGGTGTGTTGGCGGCGGGCGATTTTTTCCACGACGTCGCCTTGGACGACGGTGTAGGTGGTGAATTTCTTCGGGCCGGCCACCGCCCGCTCAGCACCGCTGCGGGACTCGGTCGGGGGAGCGACGCGGGCGGCGGGCGGCTTCACCTCGGGTGGGGATGTGTCTGCGGCGGGGGTGGCCTCGGGTTCGGCGGCGGGCGGCGTGGCGGGGTGGTCGAGGCCGGCGGTTTCATCGACTGACGGCGGCGGCGGGGGCTCTGGCGGGCTGGAGGCCGCCGTCTGTGGGGCTGGGGCGGGCGGCGCGCCGACGGGTTTGAGCCAGACGAGTTGATGCAATGCGACGCCTGAGGCGCTGACGAATACCTGCATGCTCTTGCGGACGAAACCGGCGCGCAGCAGCCGCAGTTCGGTGTCGAAGACTTCGTTGTCACTCAGCCCCCAGCACACCTCGGCCGCGGCGTATTGCTCGGCGACCAGCGGCTTGCGCACGGCGCGAAATTCGCACAGGCCGGCGTTGTTGCGGCCTTCGACGTGCGCGAAGTACTGCCCCGTCGGTGCCTGGTCCTGGAAATACTGCAGCTCCGCGCGGGTCATCCACTGGGTGTATTCGTCGTCCGCCCAGGCCGTGGAAGCCGGCAGGCAATAACTTGCGGCGGGCGTTTCCCCTGCGGCCGGGCCGGTGGCCGGGGCGCGGGTTGGGTGCTTGCTGCAAGAGCTGGCAAGACAGGCGAGAGTGAGCAGGACAGCAGGCAAGAGCGGCTTCATGGGCGGGTCTGGAAAATGGCAGGCGTTGGACGGATTGGAAACCCGCAGGGGTGACACTACGCGGCAAGTGTGGCGGTTATACGAACAATGTTTCAGGGGCGACGCTCGGCGGCGCGGGCAACCCGCAACAACATCGCCTCACCCAGCTGCGGCCCAAAAATTTGCAAGCCCACGGGCAGGGCTGCGGCACCATCAAACGCGGTCATTCCGCACGGCACCGAAATGGCGCAAATGCCGGCCAGGTTGGGGGCCAGCGTGAAAATGTCCGATAAATATTCGTGCAGCGGGTCGATCGCCGAGCCGCCGAGTTTGCGCGCCGGAGTCGGGGCCACCGGAGAGAGGATGGCATCGACCCGGGCAAACGCTGCCTCGAAATCGCGGCGGATCAAGCTGCGGACTTTCTGGGCCCGGTTGTAATAGGCGTCATAATAGCCGGACGAGAGCACGTAGGTGCCGAGGATGATGCGGCGTTTGACTTCGGGGCCAAACCCGTCCTCCCGCGATCGTTGGTAAAGGTCGAGAATATCCACCGGGCCGGCGGCTCGATGACCGTAGCGGATGCCGTCGAAGCGCGATAAGTTCGACGACGCTTCGGCCGGGGCAAGCACATAGTAGGTGGCCACCGCATACTCGGTGTGCGGCAGCGAAATGTCCACCACCTCGGCACCTTGCGCGGCGAGCGCCTCGACGGCAGCCAGCACCTGGCGGCGCACGCCTGGATCGATGCCGTCACCAAAATACTCCTTGGGCAGGCCGAGCTTGAGGCCTTTCACGCCGTCATTGAGGCCGCAAAGGTAGTCCGGAACCGCCGCCTCAAGGCAGGTGGAATCCAGCGGGTCGGGCCCGGCAATGACCTGCAGGATGCGCGCGGCGTCTTCCACGCTGCGGGTCAGTGGGCCGATCTGATCCAGCGACGAGGCGAATGCGACCAAGCCGTAGCGTGACACGCGGCCATACGACGGCTTCAAGCCGACCACGCCGCAATGCGAGGCGGGCTGGCGGATCGAGCCGCCGGTATCCGAGCCGAGCGCGGCGATGGCGGTGAGATCGGCCACGGCGGCGGCGGAACCGCCCGACGAGCCGCCGGGGATCCGCTCGCCATCATGCGGGTTGCGGGTAGTCTGCAAGGCGGAGTTTTCCGTCGAGGACCCCATGGCGAATTCATCGAGGTTCATGCGGCCGAAGGGAATGGCACCGGCGGCGCGCAGTTTGCGGATGACGGTGGCATCGTAGGGCGAGCGATAATTTTCCGCCAGAAAGCGCGAGCCGCAGGTGCAGGGCTGGCCGAGCACGTTGATGTTGTCCTTGATGGCGATCGGGATGCCGCCCAGCGGCAGCGACAGGTCGGCAACCGCCGCCTCGGCCATGGCGGCCTCCAAGTCATGGGAAAGGTAGGCGCCGGTACGGCCGTCACGGGCGGCGATATCCCCGGCAAGCCGGGTAAGAATGGCGGCTGGGGTGGTTTCCCCGGCGAGGAGTTGCTGGCGGAGTGAGCTGAGGGTCATGCGGAAAATTGGGTTGGATCGGATCAGGCGTCGGCCACCACCTTGGGCACCCGGATTTGCCCTTGGGATTGGTCTGGCGCGTTCTGCAGTACCGCACTCTGCGGCAGGCTGGCGTGGGGCTCGTCGCTGCGCATCCGGCCGAATACCTGCACCGCGTGGGCGCTCGCTTCGATGCCACTGACGTCCAGTTGGTTGAGTGTCTCGACGTGGCCGAGGATGGCATCAAGCTGCACTTGGAATGTCGCGATTTCCGCTTCGCTGAGTTCCAGGCGGGCGAGGTTCGCGACGTAGCGCACGTCGATGTGGGGTTGGGGCATGCCCGGAGCATCGCCACCCGCGGAAAATTTTCCAAGTCCGAAGTTTGAGATGCGTTGGCCGGGGCGAGGACAGGGGAGTCCGCATTGGAGCGGCGGCCTCCGAGCCGCCGTGGACCATGGGGAGCCAATGCATGGTGGTTCGCCGCTTTCCATTGACCCCTAACGGTCCGGGGCGATTCGGAGATCGCATCTCCTGACGGCTTGCGCGTGCGCTTGTTCCGGGCCGGTGCCAGCGTCCCCGCTCCGGGCGAGTGCCAATTTTCCTGTCAAGCACTGCGTTCTTCTGTCATCGGTCTTGCAGCGCGGCGACCCTGCCTCCATCCCCCGCTCACCGCTTCATCCCCCGGCCATGCTGCCCGTTTTTGAAATTGCCGACGCCCTGCGCGCCGCCGTGACTGGCGGCGAGCGCCCGCGCGTGTTGCTCAAGGCACCCACCGGCTCGGGCAAGAGCACCTCGGTGCCCGGTATGTTGCTGGACACCGGGCTGGCCGGGCGCATCCTCGTCGTCGAGCCGCGCCGGATGGCCGCGCGCCTGCTGGCAGGCTGGGTCGCCAAACAACGCAACTCGCCGCTCGGCCACGAGGTGGGCTACGCCGTGCGCTTCGACAGCCGCTACCGGGCGGACACGCGCATCCTCTACCTAACCGACGGGGTGTTCCAGCGCATGCTGCAGGACGATCCACAGCTCCATGGCGTGGGCGCGGTCATTTTCGATGAATTTCACGAGCGGCGGCTGGCGGTGGACATCGCGCTCGCCCGTTGCCTTGACCTGCAGGACGGGTTGCGGCCCGGGCTGCGGGTGGTGGTGATGTCCGCCACCCTGGAAACCGCCGGGCTGGCCGGATTTCTCGCCCCGGTGTGTGCGCTGGAAGCCGGCGGCCGGGTTTATCCGGTGGACCTGCTATACCGGCCGGAGCGCGCGCCCACCCATGACCGCCGCGGTGGTCCGCCGCGCGAAGTGCCGGTGTGGGAGCGCATGGTCGAGGTTTGCCGGGAGGCGATGGCGCTGGCCGATGCGGGCAACATCCTGATGTTTCTGCCCGGCACCCACGAGATCCGCAAGACCATCGAATTGTTGGAAAATAGCTCCGTCGCCCGCGGCTGGGACGTCTATCCGCTGCACAGCACGCTGCCGCCGGCCGCCCAGGAAGCGGCCATCGCGCCCGGCCCGCGGCCGAAAATCATCGTAGCCACCAACGTCGCCGAAACCTCGATCACCATCGATGGGGTGCGCACCGTGATCGATTCCGGCTTGGCCCGCATCGCCTCCTTCGAGCCGCGGCGCGGCATCAACACGCTGCTGATCAAGAAAATCTCGCGCGCCGCCGCCGAGCAACGCGCCGGGCGCGCCGGGCGCACCGCCCCCGGCCGCTGTTTCCGCTTGTGGAGCCAACCCGAGCACGCGCGCCGCGCCGAGTTCGAGGCCCCGGAAGTCCACCGCGTCGACCTCTCTGAGGCGGCGTTGTTGCTCAAAACCGCGGGCGTGAGGGAGCTGCGGGACTTCCGCTGGCTCGATGCACCGAGCGAAGCCGCGCTGGCCCGCGCCGAGCACCTGCTCCACGATCTGGGCGCGCTGGATGCGGCGGGACAGCCCACCGACGAAGGCCACCAGATGGCCGCGCTGCCGCTGGAGCCACGGTTTTCCCGCCTGATGCTCGCGGGCCACGAGCACGGTTGCGTCAGCGAGACCGCCTTCATCGCTGCGGCGGTGCAAGGCGAAGGGATTTTTTCCGGCAAGCGCGGCGCGGTGGACCGCAAGGACTTTCTGTTTCCGGATGATGGCTCGGACTTTGCCGGCGAGTGGCGCGCGTTTGACTCCGCGCAGGCCGTCAACTTCGATGCCTCGCGCTGCGCGCCGCTGGGCATCCTCGCCCGCGGTGCCCGCGAGACCGCCCAAGGGTTTGACCGCTTGCTCGCCCTGGCTAACAGCTTCGGCTGGAACTGCCAGGCCGTCGATTTCCCGGCCCGCCGTGAAAACGTCGGCAAGGCGATGCTGGCCGCCTTCAGCGACCACCTCGGCATCCGCTCGAGCCAGGGCACGCTGGCCTGCCGCTTGGTGGGCAACCGCCGCGGCAAGCTCGACGAGGAGTCATGCGTCAAAAACGCCCCCGCCTTCGTCGCCGCCGAAATCACCGAGGTGGAGGCCCGCGACGTCATCGTGCATCTGCGCCGCGCCACCGGCATCGATCCGGCCTGGCTCGCGGAGTTGTTCCCGACTGATCTAACGACAATCAACGGTGCCGCCTACGATGAGACCCGCAAGCGGGTGGTGGCGCGCAAGGAGACGCGCTTTCGCGATCTGGTCATCGAAGCGAAGGAGAGCGACCACGGCGTCAACCTCGATCAGGCGGCGGAACTGCTCGCCGCCCGCGTGCTGGCGGGCGAACTCACGCTCAAGAACTGGGACCACAGCGTCGAGCAATGGACCGCGCGGCTCGCCTCGCTGGGCCGCTGGATGCCGGAACTCGGGATGCCCGGTTGGTCGGACGACGACCGCTGCGCCGCCATCGCGCAGATCTGCCACGGGGCGGTGAGTTACAAGGAAATCAAGGAAGCCAACGTCTGGCGGGTGTTGCACGAATGGCTCAGCGCCGCCCAGCGTGCTGCCCTGGATGCCTATTGCCCGGAACGCATCACCCTGCCGAACGGCCAGTCCGCAAAAATCACCTACGCCGAAGGCACCGACCCGTTCGTCTCCATCCGGGTCTCACATTTGTTTGGCATTTGGGCCACCCCGACCATCGCCAACGGCCGCGTCCCGCTGCTGGTGCACATTTTAACCCCCGGACAAAAGCCGTGGCAAATGACCAAGGACCTCTGCGGATTCTGGCAAACCGGCTACGCCCGGATGAAAAAGGAAGTGGCTGGCCGCTACCCGCGCCACCCCTGGCCCGACGATCCGAAGGCGTGGGTGAAAGAGAAGGCACAAGACAGCAATACCCAAGGCGCAAGATGAATCAAGTTATGGGTTATGGGTTATGGGTTATGGGTTATCGGTTATGGGTTATTGGAAATATGCTCCACGCGATGCCCGCTCTTCTCTTCGTCTTTGCCTGCGTCTTCAAGTCTTCTGTCTCTTTCCCGATAAGTCATAACCTCTAACTAATAACCAATCCCCCCCCATGTGGCGACTGCTTCTGATTTTTTCGTTACTGCCGATTGGCGCGGCGTTGCTCATGCGCTGGTGGTTTGGCACGCGGGTGCTGTTGCAACTCGGCGGACGGGCGTGCCGCTGTGACCAGGCGCGCTGGGACCGGGGCCTCGGCGCAGGCCCGCTGGCCACCCCCGGCCACGACGCCCCGGCCGGCGAGTTTGGCAACCGCTTGCGGCTGGCAGCCCTGGCCGAGTGGCAGCGCAGCGACCCAAAACGCGCCGCAGCGCGTGAATCCGGCCGCCGGTTCGGGCTGGCAGTGCCGCCGTTGAGCGGGGTGGTGGCGGTGTTCGCGGTGATTGTGGCCAAGATCCCAGTGTCCGGGGCCATCGCGATTTTCATTGCCGCCACCGCCTTGGCCACCGCCTTTGGGGTGCTCTCGCTGGGCGAGGAACTGCGTGCCATCAGCCGTGCCGCGCGGGCCCTGCGCGAGGCCCGCGCGTTCATCCGCAGCGATGATGAGGACGCGGTGATCCAGGCCGCGGTGGCCCGTGCCTGGTGCGAGACGGTGCCGCGGGTGCTGCAGATGCTGTAAGACGGGCTGCACCAGGGGGTGGCGCTTGGCGCGCCTGGGTTTTCGCGGCTCATGGGCAGGTGGGCAGGATGCCCGCCCTCCGTGAGACGCCACTTGTGCCTTGCGCTGCGGCCATTGCGCGCTAGGCTCGGCGCGTGACCCGCCACCGCACCGACGACCTCCGCATTGCCGGCCTCAATCCGCTGATTTCCCCGGCGGTGCTGGCCTATTATCTGCCCGTGACCGATCAAGCATCGGAATTGCTGGCCTCCACCCGCGAGCAGGCGGAGGCGATTCTGCGCGGCAAGGATGACCGCCTGCTGGCGGTGGTGGGCCCCTGTTCGATCCACGATCCGGACGCCGCGATCGAATACGGCAGCCGCCTGCTGGCGGAAGCCAACCGGCTGCAGGACGACATTCTCATCATCATGCGGGTGTATTTCGAAAAGCCCCGCACCACCGTCGGCTGGAAGGGCTTGATCAATGATCCCCACCTGGATGACTCGTTTGACATCAACCACGGCCTGCGGATTGCCCGCAAACTGTTGTTGGATCTGGCCACCATGGGGCTGCCCGCCGGCACCGAGTTCCTCGACACGATTTCCCCCCAATACATCGCCGATCTGATCGCCTGGGGGGCCATCGGCGCACGCACCACCGAGTCCCAAATCCATCGCGAACTGGCCTCCGGCCTGTCGATGCCCGTAGGTTTCAAGAATGGCACCGGCGGCTCGATCCAGATCGCCATCGACGCCATCCAATCCGCCTCCCACCCGCATCATTTCCTCTCGGTCACCAAACAGGGGGTCTCGGCCATCATTTCCACCGCGGGCAATGAAACCTGCCACCTGATCTTGCGCGGCGGCAAAACCGGGCCCAACTTCGACAAGGCCAGCCTCGACGCAGTGGAGGCGATGCTGCGCAAACACGAGTTGCCGCCCTATCTGATGGTCGATTGCTCGCACGGCAATTCCTCCAAGGATTTCCGCAACCAACCCCGCGTCGCCCACGACCTCTGCCAGCAACTCGAGGCCGGCTCGCGCGCCATCACCGCCGTCATGCTCGAGTCCAACCTGATCGAGGGCAGCCAGTCACCTTGCGCCGACCTGTCGCGCCTGGTGCGCGGCCAATCCGTCACCGACGCCTGCATCAACTGGGACACCACCGTCACCGTGCTCGACGAACTGGCCCACGCCGTGCGCCAGCGCCGGGCACTCGCACGCTGAAATCCGCTGTTGCCCTCCGCCCACTGCGACTATAATTGGCTGGCTCGAGCGAACCGCCCAACACTGACAGTCCAGCGCGCTCTGATCGGAAAACAGGTGTCCCGCCCGTGATGGAAGACAGCGCTTCAAGTCTGTCTGCGCATGACCCGACAGGCTGGAAGCCCGTCGTGCATGACAGAGGCTGGAAGCCTATCCTCCTGCAAAACAAACCGTATTAGCCGAACCGGGCGAGCCCATTTGGAGCCAAACCGCAGCCCGCGGCCGTCCGCGAGCCGGGCATTGCATAGGCATGATACCTACATCGTAGCGGATTTTTGACGGCTGAAAAAATTCGTTGGTTTCTTTGCGCCTGCCTGGTTGACAAGGCGGGGTGAGCTTGACAAAGCTGTGACACGCGAGGCGCGGTGAATACTTGCCAGCGTCGTGTCAAACCCCCAATCCGGATTCCTAACGCTGTGTTTTCCAACGAAGATTACCTTGCAGACTTGCTTGCCGAAGCCGGCTTGGTGAGTGCCGAGCAGATTTCCTACGCGCGCTCCTCCCTGTCCGGCAGGGAAACGCTCGTCGAACATCTCCTGTCCACCACCAACCTGTCCCAGGAGGATGTGGCCCGCACCCTGGCCGCCAACGCGGGCATCCAGTTCGTCAAGCTCGCCGATTTCACCTACGATCTGGGCATTACCGAAACCGTCACCGACGAGGTCGCCAAGCGCTACCGGGTCATCCCGGTGCACGACGACGGGGTCTACTTGACGGTGGCGGTGGCCGACCCCTTGGATTTTGAAATGCTCGACAGTCTGCCGCACGTCATCGGGCGGGAAGTGTTGCTCACCTGCGCCACGCCTAAGGACATCCTGCAGCACCTCAGCCAGATTTACGGCGTGGATGCGAGTAAATCCGGCGACGGACTGGGTCTGACCATCACCACCGGCGATGCGGAAGCGGGCTCGGGTGCGGACGACGCGCCCATCATCCGGCTGGTGTTCCAGACCCTCACCGAAGCGTTCCGCCTGCGCGCCTCCGACATTCACATCGAGCCGCTGGAAACCTCCGTGCGCATCCGCTACCGCCTCGACGGCAAGCTCGTCGAAGTGGATAATCACCCGAAAAAACTGCTCCCGGCCATCATCGCACGCTTGAAGGTCATGAGCGGCACCATGTCCATCGCCGAAAAACGCCTGCCGCAGGACGGCCGCATTCAGCTCAAAATGGGTGAAAAGGAGGTCGACCTCCGGGTGTCCTCGGTGCCCTCCAACCATGGCGAGTCCATCGTCATGCGTATCCTCGACAAGACCGCCCTGCTGCTCGGACTGCCTGAACTGGGCTTTTTCTCCGACGACCAAGCGGTTTTCGAGCAACTCCTCGGCCTGCCCGACGGGATCCTGCTGGTCACCGGCCCCACCGGCTCCGGCAAGACCACCACCCTCTACGCCTGCCTCAACGTCATCAACCGCCCCGATAAGAAAATCATCACCGTGGAAGACCCGGTCGAGTATGAATTGCCCGGCATCAACCAGGTGATGGTCAAGGCGGATATCGGCATGACCTTCGCCGCCGCCCTGCGCGCCATGCTGCGGCAGGCCCCCAACATCATCATGATCGGGGAAATTCGCGACGCGGAAACCGCCAACATCGCCATCAACGCCTCGCTCACCGGCCATTTGGTGTTCTCCACCCTGCACACCAACGACGCACCATCGGCCATCGCCCGTCTCGCCGATATCGGCGTCAAACCGTTCCTCATCGCCTCGGCCGTCCGCGCCGTGCTCGCCCAACGCCTCGTCCGCAAACTCTGCCCAATCTGCAAGGGCCCGGCCGAACTCACCGAAAAGGAAATGCGCGCCCTCTCACTCGACCTGGCCCGCGTCACCGACGCCACCATCTTCAGCCCCGTGGGCTGTGAAAAATGCCGCGGCAACGGCTACCGCGGCCGCATGGGCATCTTCGAGTTGTTCCTCATCGATGACGAGGTCCGCCAAATGGTCAATACCGGCCTGACCACCACCCAACTGCGCCGCCGCGCCCGCGAACTGGGCATGCGCACCCTGCGCGAGGACGGCATCCGCAAAGTGCTCGCCGGCATCACCTCCGGCAGCGAAGTGGTCCACGCCACCATGTCCGACGCAGATTGAAATTCTAAATTCTAAATCCAAAATCCTAATTTCTAAACAAATCTAAGACATGCGCCCTCCCTCTTCACCTCTTCTTCTTTTCTTCGTTTAGAATTTCGTACTTAAAATTTCGGGCTTTCTTCACTTCGTTTAGAATTTCATCCTTAGGATTTAGCGCTTTCTCCCTCATGGACCACAATCAGCTCATCGAACTTTTCCAATCGCGCGGCCTCATCGACCGCTCTCTGGCTCAGGACGTCCTCTCCGAAATCGAACACAGCGGCAAGGAAGTCGCTGAAATTCTCGCCGACTTCCAAATCGTCCACTCCCGCGACGACGTCTGGCCTATCGTCGCCTCCGAACTCGGCACCGAGGTGGTCGATATCCGCAACTGGACCCCGCCCGAAGCCCTGCTCGCCCTGGTGCCCGCCGGCACCGCCCGCCTGCACGGCGCACTGCCCATCAAGTTCGATGAGACCGGCCTCTACGTCGTGCTGGTCGACCCGCTCAACCCGCAAACCCTCGAAGACCTCCGCTTCGCCCTCGGCCGCGAAATCCACCTGCTCGTCGCCCCCGACTACCTCGTCGAACAAAAAATCAACGATTGTTATGGTGGCGAAGGCAAGGCGATGGAGGACATCCTCAGCCAACTCCAACTCGGCGGCGATTCAGTCACCGCCGCCGACCTCGAAGCCGAGGCCAACTCCGCCCCGATCATCCGCTACGTCGACCTGGTCCTCTATCAGGCAATCAAGGAAAAGGCCTCCGACATCCATTTCGAGCCCTTTGAAAAGGATTTCAAAATCCGCTACCGCGTCGATGGTGCCCTCTACGAGATGGCTCCGCCGCCGGTCCACCTCGCCTTGCCGATCATTTCCCGCGTCAAGGTCATGGCCAACATGAACATCGCCGAACGCCGCCTCCCCCAGGACGGCCGCATCGTCAAACAGGTCGGCGAAAAAATGGTCGACATGCGCGTGTCCACCCTGCCCACCCACCATGGCGAATCCGTCGTGCTGCGCGTGCTGGACCGCTCGTCGGTCAACCTCACCCTCGAAAACCTCGGCCTGCCCGACTCCATCTACAACTACGTCACCGAGACCATCGAGAAACCCAACGGGATTTTCATCGTCACCGGCCCGACCGGTGCCGGCAAAACCACCACCTTGTACGCCGCGCTGCGCCGCATCAATACCATCGACTCCAAACTCCTCACCGCCGAGGACCCCGTCGAGTACGACATCGATGGCATCATCCAAATCCCGATCAATGAAGCCATCGGCTTGGATTTCCCCCGCGTGTTGCGCGCCTTCCTGCGCCAGGACCCCGATCGCATCATGATCGGGGAAATGCGCGACAAGGAAACCGCCACCATCGCCATCCAAGCCGCGCTGACCGGGCATTTGGTCCTTTCCACCCTCCACACCAACGATTCCGCCGGTGCCATCACCCGTCTCATCGACATGGGCTGCGAGCCGTTCCTGGTCTCCGCGTCGCTGGAAGGGGTGCTCGCCCAGCGCTTGGTGCGCACCATCTGCAAAGAATGCCGCACCCCCTACGAGCCCAACGAGGCCATCCTCAGCCAGCTTGGCATCTCGCCCCACGAACTTGGCGACAAGCAATTCTTCACCGGCGGCGGCTGCGATATCTGCGGCCAATCCGGTTACCGCGGCCGCCGCGGGCTCTATGAATTGCTTAACATCACTGACCCCGTGCGCGACCTCATCACCGGCCGCGCCCCCACCGTCGTCATCAAGCAAAAAGCCATGGAACTCGGCATGAACACGCTCCGCGAAGACGGCCTGCGCAACATTTACCTCGGCACCACGACCATCGAAGAAGTTCTCAAATACACCTGATTTCCCTGCTCATTCGTATTTTCCATTCGCATTCCCCCAGTCTCCTGCTTAAATCTCATTAGTAGCAACCCAGCCCCACCGCAACCATCCCCCAGCCATGGCCAATTTCCAATATTCCGCACTTGACTCCAAAGGCGAGCAAACCACCGGCGTAGTTTCCGCTAGCAACGAAGCGGAAGCCATTCAGAAGCTTCGTGTCCAAGGTCTTTACCCGACGCAGATTGTCGAGGAAGGCAAAGGCAAAGGCGCCGCCAAGGTCAAGTCGCAGGGCAAGGCCAAGGGCAAGGCCGCTGCCACCAAAAACAGTACCGGCGGCCGCATCAAGCCGAAGAGCCTGATGATCTTCACCCGCCAGCTCGCCACCCTCATCGATTCCGGCCTGCCCCTGCTGCGCAGCCTCACGGTGCTCGGCAAACAGGAGCCCAACCCGGTCCTCCGTTCCACCCTCGCCGCCCTCGCCGATTCCGTGCAGAGCGGTGCCACATTCTCCGAATCGCTCGCCCAGCACCCCAAAATCTACAACAAACTCTACGTCAACATGGTCAAGGCCGGCGAGCTCGGCGGCGTCTTGGAAGTGGTCCTCAACCGCCTCGCTGAGTATCAGGAAAAGGCCCAGAAGCTCAAAAACAAGATCGTTTCGGCGATGGTCTATCCGGTCATCGTGATGTTCATCGCCGTCGCCATCCTGGTGTTCCTGATGATCTTCATCGTGCCCAAGTTCGAATCGATGTTCCAGGAAATGGGCAACGCCGAACTTCCCGGCATTTCCCGGGTCGTGTTCGGCATCTCCAAATTCTTCATCTCCGCCCCCCTCGGCGTGCCCAACGCCGTCTTCGTGCTCATCGTCTTCGCGGTCGGCGTGTTCCTCTTCAACCTCTGGGGCCGCACCAAGGCAGGCCGCTACGCCATCGATACCCTCAAACTCAAGTTGCCAATCTTCGGCGACATCCAGCGCAAAAGCGCCGTTTCGCGCTTCTCCCGCACCCTCGGCACCCTCGTCACCTCCGGCGTGCCCATCCTCCAAGCCCTCAACATCACCCGCGACACCGCCGGCAACGTCGTCATCTCCGGTGCCATCGAGAAAGTCCATGAGGCCGTCAAGGAAGGCGAATCCATCGTCACCCCCCTCCAAGCCTCCGGCGTCTTCCCCAACATGGTCATCTCCATGGTCGATGTCGGCGAGGAAACCGGCCAGCTTCCCGAAATGCTCCTTAAGGTGGCTGATGTCTACGACGACGAAGTGGACAATGCCGTCACAGCCCTCACCTCCATCCTCGAGCCGATCATGATCGTGGTGCTGGCACTCGTGGTCGGATCCGTGGTCTTCGCGTTGTTCCTCCCCTTGATCAAGGTCATCACGACGATGGGCCAGGCGTCCTAAGAGCCGCCCGCAGCGTCCGCGATTCCAATTCCCAACCGCCATCATGCATTCGCCGTCACTTCACCGCCGCCGTGGTTTCACGCTCATTGAGATGTTGACCACTATCACCATCATCGTGATCCTCGCGGGTCTGGTGGTGGCGGGCATGGACTACGTCAAAGAGAAGCAAAAACGTGCCACCGCGGAGATGCAGATCAAGTTGCTGGCTAATGCCTGCGAAGAGTTCAAACTCGATTACGGCTTCTATCCGGGGCGGGCGGACAACACCAACAGCGACGGCAAGAACATGTCCAACGAACTGTTCTCCGACCTGTATTGGGACTCCAACCGCGACGGCTCCGGCCCCTTGAACGATTCCACCCAAAAAATCTATATCAACGAACTCGATCCGGAGCACAACAAACAGGGGTGGACCGATGGCAAAGGACAGGCCGCCCGCATCCTCGATCCTTGGAAAAATGAATATCGTTACCGCAAGGGCAGCAACGCCCAAAGTCCCGACTTTGACCTCTGGTCGGCCGGCAAGGATGGCAAGACCAATCCCGACAATCCCAAAGACAAGGTCAATCGCGACGATATCCGCAATCTCTGAGCATCTTCGCTCGGACCTCCCAGTCTCACCCCAGCCAGTCGGCAAGCAGCCTCGTGCCTTGCCGCAGCCCCCCTAACATGACAGACAAGAAGCCAGCCTCAGACCCGCCAACCAGCGATTCTCCCACCCCCAGCGTACGGCGCATCTCCCAGCCGCGCTTGAAAAAAGCCCCCGTCAAAACCGCACCGACTCCCGCCGAGGCCGCTCCTGCTGTGACCGCTCCTGCTGTGACCGCTCCTGCTGTGACCGCTCCTGCTGTGACCGCTCCTGCTGTGACCGCTCCTGCTGTGGTCGTTGCTGCTGTGGTCGCTCCTGCTGTGGTCGCACACCAACCCGCTCCTGAGGCCCGTGCGGCTCCCACCCGTGGTGCGGACCGCCAACCCGGCGGCCATGAGCCCAGGCACGAGGCCCAGCCCCCAAGCGATGGGCCAGTCGCAGCCTCCGGCGAATGGCCGGAGCCCGACGCCGCCAGCAGCGGCGGTACCGGTTCCCCGGATAACAAGCGCAAGCGCCGCCGCCGCAAGGGCAAGGGCCAGTCGCCCCAGAGTCACGCTCTCTCCAACGCCAACGAGGAAGGCCCGGCGCACGATGACGCTGCCGAGCCCGCCTTAGCCGCCGCGCCGACAGGCGGTGCGCCCAGGCCCGCCCCCGCAGCGCAGCCGCCGCTGCCGCAGCGCCAACCGACCCCTCGCGGCAAAGTCGATCCGGAAACCCTCGCCCGCAAAGCGTGGAAAATCTTCCTCGCCGAAGTCAGTGAAGAAGGCGTCGCCCTCATCAGCGACCAGGACGCCCGCGAACTGGCCCGCCGCTGCTTCCGCCTCGCCGAAACCTTCATCGAAGAGCAGTCCCGCCGCCTGCCAAACTCACCCTGAGCTGGTGGAGGCTCGCCCGAGCCTTGCAGTTTGACCGGAGGACAGGCATCCTGCCCAATACTGTTGGCTTAGCCCCATGGGCCATCGCATTTGACAGGTCGAATCAGCAGGCAGCGACCGAGCCGGCAGGGATCGAGCTGGCAGCGACCGAGCCTGCAGGGATCGAGCCGGCAGGGACCGTTTTCCAAACGGTCCGGCTGGGGCGAGCTGACGGCGGCTTGGCCAGCCCGATGCACCCAACAACCGGCTGGAAGCCCCCAAAATCCAATGGCCAAGCCAACGCCGGACGGGATCCGGCGAGTGAGCTGCGGCAGGGAGCTGCGGCCTCGCCCCCGCCGGCCGCCCCGGAGGGTGCGTCCCTGCCCAGCGCGGCGCTCCCGCTTGGCCGCGACCGTTTTCAATTCTTCACAATTTATCTGTCGCCATGTACGGGGACCGTTTTCCAGACGGTCCGGCTGGGGCGAGCTGATGGCGGCCTTGGCCAGCCCGATGCACCCAACTACAGGCAGGATGCCTGTTTTCCAGCAGATGCACCGCACCCGCGCGGCCCGCCTCCCTATTTCCAGTTCAGTGCTCCCTTTTTCAGGGCGTACACGTAGGCAAAGGCCAAGGTGCCGGCAAACCCGGCCATGCTCACCAGCACCACCGGGCTTTGCATCGCCAAATCACGCAATTGCAGCGCCCACGGGTACATGAATACCACCTCGATGTCGAAGATCACAAACAACATCGCCACCAGGTAAAATTTCACCGAAAACCGCGGCGATCCTTCCCCCACCGGCAACATGCCGCACTCATACGGACTGTCCTTGGTGGCATTCCGCTTGGCCGAGCGCCCGCACACGACGCTCAATATCAGTACCAGCGCGGCAAAGCCGATGACGATGAGGATTTGCAGCAAGACGGGAAGGTAATCGGAGAGCATGGCGGGAGGGGGCTGGCGTTGTCTTAGCTTGCAGACCCGCTCTTGACCAACAAAAAAACCGCAACCCTCGCAGGCGCGGCCTTTTGCTGATTCGCTCAATTAAAAAAACTCAATCCACCTCAGCTTGCGCGGCCATGTACGTGCTCGACGCCTCATGCACTCGCGAGGTCCCCTTGTATTCCTTGCCGATCTTCTCCACCAAGCCGCGGGTCACCAAATTCTGCAACTTCTCATAGGCCCGCAGCCGCAACATTTCCTCGCCACCGCTCACCGCATTGCGCAGCTTCAGGTTTGCGAAGACCCGCTCAAATAAATCATTGAAACCAAAGATCTTTTTTTCGGCCAAAACGTTCACCAGTTCATCGGTGACGTGATCAGGGAGGCGCCGGGAGAACCGAGTACGTTTTGTGGAGGTTGCCATAACGATGGGAGCATAGCACCCGTTCCAGGAAAAAGCGACTCAAATAATTGGATTCCTCGCGCAGGGACCCGAATCCAAGATGGCCACGGTAATTTCCAGAGCATTTTTTTGCGCAATTTGTGGGGATGCTGGCTTGACAGCCCCGATTTCCTGTCCATTCTAGCCAGCCCGCCGCGTCGGAAACGTGGCGAGAGCCCCACCCCCCATGAAAAAAGACCTTCATCCCAAATACAATCCGGTCGTGTTCGTCGACATGAGCACCGGCCACCGCTTCATCTCGCGCTCCACCAAGACCTCCGACCGCAAGGAAGTCATTGATGGCGTCGAGCACAGCCTCATCTCCATCGGCGTCACCTCCGCTTCCCATCCGTTCTACACCGGTCAAAACCAGTTTGTGGACACCGAAGGCCGCATCGACAAATTCCAAAAACGCTTCGGCACCGTGCGCCGCATTGGCAAGCCCAAGCTCGTCTGAGCCCACCGCGTGCTCGCCAAACGCATCATCCCTTGCCTCGACGTCACGGATGGCCGTGTCGTCAAGGGTGTCAATTTCGTCGATCTGATCGATGCCGGCGACCCGGTGGAATGTGCCTTGGCATATAATGCCCAGCAGGCGGATGAGTTGGTGTTTCTCGATATCACCGCCTCGTCCGACCGCCGGCGCACCATGGTCGACGTGGTCCGGCGCACCGCCGAGCATTGCTTCATCCCATTGACCGTCGGCGGCGGCATTCGCAGTGTCGACGACATGCGCGAGATGCTGCTGGCTGGCGCCGACAAGGTCGGCATCAACACCGCCGCGGTCAATCAGCCCGGGCTGGTGGATGCCGGCGCCAAGGCGTTTGGCAGCCAGTGCATCGTGGTGGCCATCGATGCCAAGCGCGAAGGCCCCGGCAAGTGGGGCGTGTACACCCACGGCGGGCGCACCCCCACCGGTCTCGACGCCGTCGAGTGGGCCACCCAAGTCTGGCGCCGCGGCGCGGGCGAAATCCTCCTCACCAGCATGGACGCCGATGGCACCCAGGCCGGCTACGACATCGAACTGACCGCCGCCATTTCTTCAGCCATCGGCATTCCCGTCATCGCCAGCGGCGGTGCCGGCACCCTCGACCACATGGTCGACGTCCTCCAAGCCGGTAAGGCCGACGCCGTGCTCGCCGCAAGTATTTTCCACTTTGGCATGTTCACCGTCGGCGATGCCAAGCGGCATTTCGCCACCCGCGGCATCCCGGTCCGCCCACCCTGGCAAGAGCCGGCCTGACACGCCAATTTCCTGGCCAGGAAGTGACGGAGTGGACTGGCCGGAGTATCGGTGTATTTTTGAGTCGCGCTGTAGTTGCCTGCCGCTGTGCTGCTGCCCCAGGTTCCGGTCCAAGTGATATTCGGGTTCGCGTCATCCCAGATCACGGCATTGGCCCCAATGGGCAGGGCGGGGCTGAGCGGCTGGTAAGCACCATCCGCGGTGATCCCCGCGGCATCTGGAGCCAGTTGAAAGGTCGTGTAGACCGTCACGCTGTTCGTGCTGAGGGTGTCGGAAAATGTGCCGCCTCGGGGCCCGACGGGAAAGTTAGCGGTGGTGACCGAACCGACGAACCATTTTGCCACCGTGATAACTTGCTCAATCGACATCAAGGAGTGTGCGCGTCTCGCCCACATTCTTCCTCTTCTTTTCAGCGTTTCAGCTTGCAGAATTTCAGCTCTTACCTCACGCCCACCCCCAGCTTCATCGACAACAAAGCCCCCGCCTCTTTTGAAAATTGACAAAAGCCAGAAAACCAGCAAACTTCCCGCATGAAAACGACTTTCGACCTGCCACCCGACCTCGTGCGCGATGTAAAGTTGCGGGCCGTGCATGAGGGGCGCAAGCTCAAGGACGTGGCGGCGGAACTCCTCCGGCGGGGATTGAGTCGCCCCGAATCGCCCGCAAGCCGCAAACAAAAACCCATGATTGTTAGGGATGCGATATCCGGTCTCCCGGTCATTCGCTCGCAGCGCAGCGCGGGCTTTGTCCCGCCCACCTTAGAGGAAAGTCTTGCGCTGATTCAACAAGCCAACGAACAGGAGGATCTCCGCCGTGCAGGGCTGTCTGATTGACGCAAACGTCTGGATCGCCGTTTCCTTCGAGGCACACGATCACCACGTACTGGCGAAACGCTTCTTCGCCACAACCTCCCCGTCTCGTCCCGCACTGCTTTGCCGTGCTACGGAGCAATCCTGGCTGCGCCTGCTGACCACCCCCGCGCTTCATCGCCGCTATGATTCCCTGCCGGTCTCCAATCGAGATGCCCTGATCATGCTTTCAGATACCCTTGAGTTGCCAAATGTCCGCTTGGTCGAAGTGGAACCCTCAGGCGTCCGAGCGCTCTGGCAGCGCCTCGCCGCCATCCCCTCCGCCTCTCCCAAAGTCTGGATGGACGCCTACCTCGCCGCCTTCGCCATCCGCCATGACGTCGAGTTCGTGACCCTGGACCGCGACTTCAAGAAATTCGAAAAAGACGGGCTGAAATTGCAGCTGCTGACCCAATGAGCACCAAGAAACAACCGGCCCCAAGCCAGAAAAAGGCTTACCTATGACCCGTCCCTGTGGCCAGTTTCGGTCATGACTCCAACCCCAATTGCCGGACGAGGCGTCGCACAGAAACCCATCGGAGAACTCTTATGACATCCGTAATCAAGGAGTGTGGGAGCCCCGCCCACATTCTTCCTCTTCATTTCAGCGTTTCAGTTTTCAGAATTCCAGCTTTTACCTCCTGCCCACCCTCAGCGACAAACTCGAAACCAGGGAATCCTCCGGCCTCGACATCCGCGGCCTGCTAAAATCAGCGTCCTGCAGCATTCCAGAGGGGCACGGGCGGCCCGCCCGTCATCTTCTTCCCGCCTCCCCTGAGTTCATGCTTTCCCGCATCCTCCACAAGTCCCTGTCTTCCCTGTTAACCCATACAATCTAACATGACAAGAAAAACCGAAAACAGCAGCTTGAGGGCTTGCAACGAGTGGCCGGAGCAGTGGTTGGGCTCAGACGAGGATGTCCCATACGGGCAGGGAATCGTCGAGGCGATGAAGCCATTCATCGAGTCCCTCATCGCAGGTCCGCTCACGGATCGCACTCTTCGGAAGCACCTGGGCAACCTCTGGTTGCTAGGCGGGGAGGTGATCCGCAGCGTGAGCGTGCATGATGAATACACGACCGTCGCCCCATATGACAAGTTATTGGAATCCATCGGCTCGGGCGAAGGTCCTGATTGCCGACACCTATATTACGATGCCGAAAGGCGTTCATTCGATTCAACCTGTGGCATGCTACACCGGTTCCTCGCAAGAACGAAGAATGGACCACCCCAACCGCGATGAGCTATCCCAACGAAGAACAAACAGCCGTGCTCCGGCAGCTTTATGGCACGCTGTTGGTGCTGGCTCCAGCCGGCACCGGCAAGACGCGGATTATGGCCAACCGTCTGGCGGCGGTGATTGCCGATGGCATGCCACCTGGCAGTACCCTTGGCGTCACCTTCACCAATCGCGCCGCTGAGCAGATGCGCATAGCCGTTAGGGATGTCTGTGGTTCCGACGCCGCGGAATGCCGCATCCAGACGTTTCACAGCCTGTGCGCATGGATGCTGCGCATGGAAGCCCGTGATCTCGGGCTGCCTGCCGATTTCGTGATCTACGATGAACAGGACAGCATCGACTTGCTCCGGGATTGCCTCACCGGTATCAGCGTCAGCCCGGACGCCGCGTTCTGGCAACTATCGCAAATCAAATCCGACTGCCCACCCGACGGCCTGACAGTTGGTGAAATCCCGTCGTTCAATCTGACCGATCTAACCGAGCCATATCGCAAGGCGCTGCGCATCTATCACGAACATCTCGCCGAAAGGAACGCGCTCGATTTTCCCGATCTGCTATATCGAACCCGGGCGATGCTTGCCACCCTGCCCGACAAGCGGGAAAAGTGGTCCAACCGGTTTGAGTGGATCCAGATGGACGAGGTGCAGGACACGCATCTATCCGAATACGAAGTGATCCGTCTGTTAGCCACGCAAGCCACGGGCATCGCGTTTTTCGGCGACCTCGACCAGACGATTTACGAATGGCGCGGCTCGAAACCCGACGCAGTCATGC
>CAIVSK010000009.1 GCA_903908495.1 Akkermansiaceae bacterium | reverse complement strand
CACCCTGATCCACATCCGACAACGGCGTGGTGCTGTGGTTCGCCGGCGGCCTCAGATCCACGCCGAACCACCTGCCCGCGCAATGGGCGACAATACAGTGCTTGATTGCCACGGAGCTCTGCGGTTCTTGCCGCCAGCAACGTGGCGATCGGATTTCTGGATCCGATTTCAGGCTGGCGCTCCCGGCGGCCGTTCACGCAGAGTCACCGAACACCGCTCCAATGCCTGTTGCGTGTGTTTCCCTTGATTTCCGCTCGCATTGTTCACTCCGATATGCAATGAAACCACCACCCCGGAGCAACCGGATGCGTTAATTGCGCTCGTTCGGATCAGTGGGGGCGTCGTCCGGCTTTCGGGCTGGGCGGCCCTATCCCGGAAGCAGCAAAAACGATATGACCACACCGTCCCAAACCTGAAAGACCCTTCCATGAACACCACCACCCTGCTGACCGCCACCCTGCTCTGCCTGGGCGCCAATGCCCCGGCGGCTGAGCTCAACCTGGGCGATCTGGGGTCCGATTGCTTTACCTCCGGATGGCAAACCGCACAGGTGAACAAGTCGGTGGCCGGGCAGCCGCTGAAGATCGGTTCCGAGACCTTTACCCGGGGCATCGGCGTCCATGCCCCCTCGCAGGCGGTGTTCAAGCTCGATGGCAGGGCGCGGACCTTCCGCGCCAAGGTCGGCATCAACACCGATGGCCACAATGAGCCGGGCTCTGCTGAGTTTGTGGTCTTTGGCGATAACAAGGTGCTGTGGCGCAGCGGGGTTATGCATGGTGGCGAAGCCGCCAAGACGGTCGACGTCCCGCTGGCCGGCATCAAGAACCTGCTGCTAGAGGTGACGGATGGCGGCGACGGTTTCAATTCCGACCATGGCGACTGGGCCGAGGCAGCGATCATCTATGCCGGGGAGGCCCCCAGCCGGGCAACGCCGAATGCCGCCTTCGAGGCCGCCAACCTCTATCCGCCGGCGGACAAACTGGTCGCTTCGCCAGGCGACACCCCCTATTTTGTCGATCCGGTCAAGGGTGACGATGCCAACTCGGGCAAGAATGCCAGCCATGCCTGGAAATCGATCGCCAAGGTCAACGCCATGAAGCTTGCGCCTGGCGACACCGTGATGATCGCCGCCGGATTCCATGCCGAAACCCTGAAACCCTCCGGTGCCGGCTCCGCCCCAAAGCCGGTGCTCATCACCTTTGCTCCCGGCCGCCATGAATTCGGGGTTGAGGAGGCACTCTCCCGGCCCTACTACGTTTCTAATTCCTGCGATGCACCGCAGGTTCCCAAACCGATCGGAATCCTGATGGAAAATGTCAAGCATTGCCGGATTCAGGGCGGCGGCGTTGCCGGCGATAAGAAAACCGACATCGTCATGATGGGCCGGATGATCGAGATCGTCAACGATCATGCCGAAGACATCACCTACGCCGACTTCACCATGGATCTCAAGCGCTCGACCATCTCCGAATTCCGGGTGCTCGAGACCACGCCGGGCAGCGCCATCATCCAGATCGCCGAGACCTCCGACTATGCGATCGAGAACGGGAAATTCTCCTGGACCGGCGACTGGGGGCCGAACAACTGCCAGGCGCAGGAAGTGGTTCTGGAAGACGGCCGCTGCTGGCGCCGCGACTGTCCGCGCGGCTGGAACCACCAGGGCCAATCCGTGGCAAGCGCCCGGGATCTGGGCAACCGTAAGGTCGAGCTGACCTATGGCAAGGACGGTTGCGACCTGACCAAAAACCACCAGTATCATTTCCGTTCCGGCACCCGCGATTCGGTCGGAGTCCACAGTACCCGCAGCAAGGACATCGTCTTCCGCAACTGCGACTTCTACAACCTCACCAACATGGGCATGGTCAGCCAGTTCACCGAGAACATGACGTTCCAGTGCGTCAACGTGGCACCACCGGCCGGAACCATTCGTACCTGCGCCGCCTGGGCCGACATCTTCCAATTCTCCAACTGCAAGGGCGAAGTCCTGGTCGAGAACTGCCGGCTCTCCGGCATGCAGGATGATTCGATCAACTGCCATGGCACCCACCTGCGGATCATCGGAAAACCGGCCGACAACCAATTGCTAATGCGCTTCATGCATCCGCAGACCTACGGGTTTGCCGCCTTCATCCCCGGCGACGAGGTAGCGGTAATTGGCCATGCAACCCTGCGCGAAAAGGCCGGCAATCCCCGCCGCAAGGTGACCGCCGTCGAGAAGAAAAATGACAAGGAATGGCTGCTCACCCTGAACGGGCCGGTGCCGGCCTTTGAGCAAAACGACGTGCTCGACAACATCACCTGGTACCCCAACCTCACCGCCCGCAACAACCACATCAGCGTCGATCCCGTCCGCGGTTTCCTAATCACCACCCGCGGCAAGACCCTGATCGAAGGCAATACTTTCCACCGCTGCGCCATGGCCGGCATCCTGATCGAGGACGATGCCGAAGGCTGGTTCGAGTCGGGCCCGATCCGCGACCTGACCATCCGCAACAACAAATTCATCCTCTGCGGCATCGAGATCAACCCGGCGTCGAAATCGCAAGATCCCAAGGAACCGGTTCACGAAAACATCAGGATCGAGAACAATCTCTTTGATGAAGGGGCCGGCATCTCCGCCCATCACGTCAAGGGCCTGCACATCATCCACAATAAAACCACCGACGCCTCGCTGCCGCTGCGCTTGGCTCCGACCTGCACGGACGTGAAGAACGAGGGCACAGTCCCCAACAGCCAAGAAGGCACAAAGACACAAAGTGGCAAAGGCACAAAGTGAAATCCAAAATGTCGATGGGCATCGACGTCATCACCCAAAGAGATCCTGCGGGACGGGCCGCACTAGTTGGCCGCTTGCATGCGGAGAATCCGCACGGGGCCCAACAAGCCTGACGGCATCAACGGGGTCTTGGTGGTGAGCGTGCGGATGTTGGTGCGGGTGTGGCGCTGGTTTTCCGGCAGCGAGGCGTCGCCGATGATGCGGTTGGGCCAGAAGTTGACGATTTCGATTTCCAACGGGTTGGCACCCGGGACCAAGGCGCGGGTGATGTCGAGTTGGAACGGCGGGGCCCACAGCGTGCCGAGGGGCTTGCCGTTGAGTTTGACGGTGGCAATCTCGCGGGCCAGCCCGAGGTCGAGGATCGTGCTTTCACCCGCGGCGGGGGCGGTGGCCTGGAGGGTGTTTCGATAGATCGCCGTGCCCGAGTAGTACTTGATCCGCGGGTCGGCGTGCTGTGACCAATCGGTGAGCGAATCGAAAGTGACGGCGCTGTCGGGACCGCCGGATTTGGGGTTGAATGTCACTGACCACGGCGTGGAGATTGCAGTTTCAGCCACTTGCGTTGCCGGCTTGGTGGCGGGCGCTTGGTGCTCGGTGGGTTTGCCGAATACGACAAAGATCGAGCCGCAAGCGGGCAGCGCGAGAGGCAGGCTGGTGGTGCCGTTGGACTCAACGGCGTTGGCGGCGGGGCTGCGTTCGCCGGTGACGGCATTCCACAGTTCGGGGGATCTGCCGGTGATGCGGAAGCTGGCATTGAGGGTCACCGGTGTTTTCGCGCGGTTGGCGACGAAGTAGACTTCCGCATCGGCCGAGCCGCGGTGGATGTAGCGGATCGCCTCGGGCGCGGCCGCACCGCTGCAGGAAAAATCCGGGCCGATGCCATCGGCTTCCAGCACCTGGCGGGCGCTGCGATCGGCGATGACGCGGCCATTTGCAAGGTTGCCGGACCACAGCGCCTCGGTGATGTCCCGCAGTTCCCCATCGGTTTTGGGGTAGCCCTCGAGGCTCGCGGGACGTTGCGGGCGGGCACCGACGATGGTGGCGCCCGCGGCGACGAGTTGTTTCAACTTGCGCAATACCGGCATCGATATCGACGGGTAGTCGGGAAGTGTTAGAATCCGGTACGACATGCCGTCCGGCAGCACCAGCCGGCCGTCCTTGACCGAGAGGCGGTTGAGGAGGACTTCCTCGGTGGCCACGTCGTAGTCGTAGCCGCGGCCGAGTTTGGCGGGATCGGAACTGCGGGACTGGGCGAAATTCGGCACGTGATCGCCGTAGTAGGCGAGGGCGTCGGCGCGGAACAACCCCTGCTGGAGCATCCACTGGCAGCGGTTCAGATAGGTGAAAAACGGCTGGCTGCGTTCCCACCAGGTGACGTTGGGATTGAGGTGGGTGCCGGCAAAATACTGCTGGCCGGGCACGCCCATGGCTGCCGGCGAGCAGACAAAGGCGTGCCAAATGAGCCGGTTGACGCCCTCGGTGCAGGCCATGTCGAAGCTCGGCTTGAGGTTGTCCCACAGCGTTTCCTGCCACTGCGGGCCGATGGAAGTGAAGCCCTCCGCCGCGACCACGGGCTTGCCGTAGGTGTGTGCCGCCGACGCCGGTTGCTTGATGAAAAACCGGGTGCTGTCGGTCACCCGGTGGGTGGCCGCTTCCGCCCAAAACTCTGAGGTGGGAATGGTGGTGAAACCCAGTGCCCGCTGGGCGTCGATGGTCGTGTAATGCGGGCCGCCGGCTTCAGGATGGATCCCGAGACCGCGTTTGGCGGCGCGTTCGAGGAACGGCCGGTAATGGTGGTCGATGGCCAGGTCACCCAGGGTTTTGCGGAAGTCGGCGAGGAAGCGCTGGCTCGCGTCGCGGCTGATAATCACGTTGCCGGTCAAGGCCGGCAGCCACGGAATCATGTCATAGCCGCGCCGTTGCTTGAACTCGCCGATGAGCGAGGGCGTCCAATTGAAAACCT
>CAIVSK010000008.1 GCA_903908495.1 Akkermansiaceae bacterium | reverse complement strand
CTGCGTTTCGGATCTCCGTAGTAGCCACAGGGGCAAGGGTTCATCGCGGCGACTAACATGAAGCGCGACGGGAACGTCAGGGAGCCCGCGGCGCGGGAAATCGTCACGCAGCCATCCTCCATCGGCTGGCGCATCACCTCCAACGTCTGGCGGCGGAATTCCGGCAACTCATCGAGAAACAACACGCCGTTGTGGGCGAGCGAAACCTCGCCCGGGCCCGGATTGGTGCCGCCGCCTAGCAGGCCGGCGTCGGAAATGGTGTGGTGCGGCGCGCGGAACGGCCGGGTCGTGAGAAACGCCCGCCGCGGATCCAACATGCCGGTGACCGAATGGATCTTGGTGGTTTCGATCGCGTCCTCTTCGGTCATGTCCGGCATGATGGTCGGAATGCGCTTGGCGAGCATCGACTTGCCGGTGCCGGGCGGACCGACCATGAGGAGATTATGGTTTCCCGCAGCAGCGACTTCGAGGGCGCGCTTGACGTGGTGCTGGCCCCTGACCTCGTCGCAATCGACCTCATACGTCCGGTGGGCATTGAAAAACGCCCGCCGGTCCAGCGTGAATGACGGGATGATCACTTTGTCCGTTAGAAAATCCCAAGCCTCGCGCAGGTTGCGGATGGGAAACACCCGGATGCCATCGACCACCGCGGCTTCCGCCGCGTTTTCGTCCGGCACCAACAAGCGGCTGCGGCCGCGGCGTTTGGCTTCCAGCGCGATGGACAGCACGCCTTTGACCGGGCGCACCGCTCCATCGAGCCCGAGTTCGCCGACGATGCAGCAATCATCCACCGGCAGCACCTTGGTGCCGCTGGCCGCGATCATCGCCAAGGCGATGGGCAGATCAAACGAGGGGCCTTCTTTTTTCAAATCGGCCGGGGCGAGATTGACGATTTTGATGCCATCGCCGAGCACCAGCGCCGACGCGCCGATGGCCGAGATCACCCGCTGCGACGACTCGCGCACCGCCGCATCGGGAAGGCCGACAATGATGATGATCGGTTTGTCAGCCCCGTGGGCGTTGACTTCCACCTCCACTTCCTGGGCATCCACGCCGCGCAACGCCGCTGAAAATAGACGGGTAATCATGGGAACAGCAAAACATTGCCTGTTTCATCCAACGCAGGCAAGCCGAAAGTGCGCGAAAACACGCAGGCAAGGGCCAGCTTTTCGGAAACAGGAAAGTGAAGACAAAGCGGATGCCCCAGTCGGGTGCGCCGGACGGGGCTCGGCATACCAGGTGCCCATCAGGCCGATGCTCACCGGTTGTTCTGCAAAGGCACCGATTATGATTCTTCCTGAAGTGCCTCGACACGCCCATTGCCGCTCAGCCAGCTTTGATCGCCCGGACTTCGTTGGCGCGTTCATCCACCGGGATGACGGGCAATTCCCCATTCTTGGCGGGCAGGGTGCGCAGGTGGTCCATGATCTGGCCATACTTGCCTGTTTGCACCACGGGCGTGCGACCATTGACGATGACCGGCTCATGCAGCTCGGTGTGGCTGTGCGAACCGATGACCACGTCAATGCCTGGCACTGCCTTTGCCAGTTGCACATCCTCGCCGTCCTGGTAGCGCCCGTCCGCTCCCTTGGTCATGCCACCGTGGCTTAACGCAATGACCACATCCACCTTCTCCTGGTCGCGGAGAATCTTCACCATCTCCTTCGCGGTCTCAACGGGATCGGTGAACTTGGCCGGCGCGGCGCCACCCGTATAGAACTGTGCCTCTTTGCCGAGCACGCCGAAAATGCCGAAGCGCAAATCGCAGCGCTTGATGACGACGTAGCGCCGGATCACACCGTCTTTTTCCAAGCGCTTGAAACCATCCAGCTTGGGGTCATCGTCCGTGAAGGTGGTATTCGACACAACCACCGCCGGCACCCGGCCCGCCTTGGCCGCCACCGCGATGGCCTGGGCCGTGCCGTCCGGGCCGAGGTCGAACTCGTGGTTGCCAAAGGTGGTGGCGTCGAAACCCATCAGGGAGAGCAGTTGCAATTCGCCGCCGGTCTCGCGGATGGCCGCCGCGAAGGCGGTTCCCATGCTGTAATCCCCGCCGTCGAGGATCAACACGGGGCCGAGGGGCTGGCCCACCGCCTGCCGCTGCTTGATCAAAGTAGCCAGCCGCGCATAGCCGCCACGCGTGGTATCGTTGTTGAGTTCGAACGGCGTGTAATCGGTGGCGGGTGCCATGCCGATGAGATTCGAGTGCAGATCGTTGGTGTGCAGGATGGTGAACGTCTGCTTGCCGGGCTCGGCGGCGGAGATTTTTCCCGTCATGCAAAGCGTGGCACTGGCGACGGCAGAGGTGGCGAGAAATTCACGGCGGGAGAGTGTTCTCATGGTCGGGGTTGTTTAATAGAGAAGTGCGCCGCACCCGGATTGAACAGGTGCGGCCAGGTGGACTGAGTTAGCTGGTTGGTCGGCGCGGTTATTGGCCGCTGGTGCCCGCCTCCGTGAGTTTATCCAGCACTTGATCGAGCGAGAAGCTGCCGGCCTTCTGGCTCGGCGGGAACTCCTTGAAGGTGGCGATGTATTTCCCGACATATTCCTGTGCCGGCACCAGCAGGAAGACCCGGTCAACCCGCCAGTGCTTATAGTCCATGGCGAGCTGGTCGCCCTCTTCGAACGGATCGGTGCGGAGGTTGAAGAGTTTCGGTATGCGAAGCGCCACGAATGGCTCCTGCCAGGCGTCAAAGCCCTTGCCGCGCTGCTCTTGGAACACCAACTTCCATTGATCGTAACGCAGCGCCACGAGGGAACCGTCGTCATTCCAGTAAAAGAATTCATGGCGCGGGTTGGCGGCATTGCCAGCGAGCGAGCCGGTGATATCATAGCCGTCGAGATGGACCTTGAAGGTCTTGTCGCCGACTTTCATGCCTTTGAGGAGCTGCTCTTTCACATCCGGCACGCCGGCGGCAGCGAGGAGCGTGGGGAGCATGTCCTCGTGGGAATAGATATTGTTGTCCACGGTGCCGGGCTTGATGACGCCGGGCCATTTGATGACGCAGGGGACGCGGTAGCCGCCTTCCCAGTTCTCGTTTTTCTCGCCGCGGAAGGGTGAGGTGCCACCGTCGGGCCAGGAAAACTTCTCCGCACCGTTGTCGGTCGAATACATGACGATGGTGTTTTCATCGAGGCCGAGTTCCTTGAGTTTGTCGAGGAGTTGGCCGACCATCGCGTCGTGCTCCACCATGCCGTCGGGATAGACGCCGAGGCCGGTCTTGCCTTTGCTCTCAGCCTTGAGGTGCGTGAAGATATGCATCCGGGTCGAGTTCCACCAGAGGAAGAATGGCTTGTCGGCTTTCTTCGCCTTTTCCAGATAGTCGAGCGAAGCCTTGGTGACTTCCTCGTCAATCGTCTCCATGCGCTTGATGGTGAGCGGACCGGTGCTCTCGATCTTCTGTGTGCCGTCTGGCATGGCCCAAGTGTGGATCACGCCTCGCGTCCCATATTTCTTCTGCAGCGCCGGGTCTTTGAAGTAGTCCTCGTTCTCGGGCTCCTGCTCCGCGTTGAGGTGGTAGAGCGAGCCCATGAACTCGTCGAAGCCGTGCGCCGTGGGCAGGGTCGAGTCGGCGTCGCCAAGATGGTTCTTACCAAACTGCGCCGTCATGTAGCCCTGCGCCTTGAGCAGTTCGGCAATGGTCACATCCCGCGCCTTGAGACCTTCCTTCGCGCCTGGCAGTCCTACTTTCAACATGCCGGTGCGGAAGCCGGACTGGCCGGTGATGAAGCACGCGCGGCCGGCGGTGCAGCTTTGCTGGCCATACCAGTCGGTGAAGCGTGCGCCTTCGTTCGCGAGGCGGTCAATGTTGGGTGTCTTGTAGCCCATCATGCCACTGTTGTAGCAACTGGGATTGAACCAACCGATGTCGTCACCCCAGATGACGAGGATGTTGGGTTTCTTAGCCGCGGCCTGGGCTGGGGCGATGGCGCCAAGGAGCGCCGCGCCAGCCGTCAGCAGCGACAAGCCGATTTGGTGTTGTTTTGTTTTCATGTGGTTTGGTGGTTCTGTCCGCTGCGCGATTTGATTCAGGCGGCGCCGCGTCACAGCTCAGCCTTTAGCAGCGGTGGCGTGTAGCATTTCGAGCGGATTATGTCGAGATCTTTGTTGAGGCGGACAAGTTTCCGGATCTTTCGATCATGGAGAATCCGGCAAGTGCCGTTGGTGGGTCATTGGGCCACACCCGCTGCGACGACTCGCGCACCGCCGCGTCGGGAAGGCCGACAATGATGATGATCGGTTTGTCAGCCCCGTGGGCGTTGACTTCCACCTCCACTTCCTGGGCATCCACGCCGCGCAACGCCGCTGAAAAGAGTCGGGTAATCATGTTTTTACCATCAAGAGGCTGAGCATTTCGCCCACCGCAGGCAGGGGGAAAAAGCGAAAAAAGCAATTCCCTCGTGGCTTCGGAACCCCATCACGGTTGCATGCTTTCTAGCAGATCCAGCATCGGTTGCTGGCTCACGCCAATGAGCCCTTGGTGCGGGCGGTCAACGTCGGCGATGAGCGTGATGACCACCCCGATGAGCAGCGGAAAGACCCACTGGTTGAAGGCGGAACGCAGGCCGCCGGTGCCGCTGCCGTAGCCGCTGGCCCACGCGCCGCAACCGGAAACCACCAGCAGCAGCAGCCAGACCGCCCCGGGCACATGGTTGCGAAGCGCCGCCTTGCGGGTGGCGTCGAGGTCAATGGTTTCGTTGAGCGTGGTGATGAAACTGACGGTGACGGGGGAGGGTTTCTCAAGGGCCGCAGCTTCCGCGTGGGACCACAACGCGTTTTGAATCCTCGCAATCTCCCCCCGCGAACGCGTGGTCGCCTCCAGGGTCGTCACCGCCTTGTCGTCGTCCAGTTTGATGCGGGTGTAGCGCTTGAGCAACTCCTTGACTTCCTGTTGATGCGGTACCGGCAGGAAATCGGCACGCAGCCAGGTGGTGCCGATGGCGTTGGCCTCATCGACCACCAACGAGCGGCGCAGGTCGTAGCGGCCCACCGCCATGGCGAAGCTGAAGCCAAGCAACAGTCCTAACAGGCCGAGCACGGCCCCCTGCACACTGCCGCTATGGCCGGCGGCGGCTTCTGGGTTGTGCCGCCGGTATACCAGGCCGAAGCGGCAACCCGCCTCGGCAAGTGCGAGCAGCAACAAAGTCACGATCCCGAAGACCGCCCATTGGCTGACGAAAATGTTGGAGAGCAGTTCTTCGAGCATGTTAAGTTACGTTAGATGTGAATCATGGAGAGACGTTGGAACTGCCGGTTGCCGCCACGCCGCCGCGTCGGACGATCCAGGCAAACATGGTCATCACCAGCACGGCGGCCAGCGCATAGGAAGCGATGGTGGGGATCATCAGCGGGGTGAGCAAGGCACCCCAAACCTGATAGCTGGCGGCCATCTGCATGTTGAATCCACGCTTGGCCGCGCCCCGCGTCATCAGCGGCGCACCCGGTGCCACGGAAACCAGGAACAATCCGGCGAGCGCGGGCAGCCCGAGCGGCAGTACCATGCCCAAGGCGAGCGCGCATGCCGGGGGGAATCATTTCCCGCGACTTTCCGACCAGCGCGTCGTGCTCGATCATGCCGTCTAAGTCACGACTCCTCCCTGCCAATGAATCGATAGACGACCGCCCCCATGACACCGCCAATGATCGGAGCGAGCCAGAACAACCAAAGCTGAGCTACTGCCCAGTCGCCCACGAAGATCGCGACGCCGGTGCTACGGGCGGGATTGACCGAGGTGTTTGTTACCGGGATGCTGATGAGATGAATCAGGGTCAAACCCAGGCCGATGGCCAGCGGGGCAAATCCTTGCGGAGCGCGTTTATCGGTCGCGCCGAGAATAATGACGAGAAACATCATCGTCATCACCACTTCGGTGACGAAGGAGGCCAGCAAGGAATAGCCGCCGGGGGAGTGGGCACCGTACCCATTGGAAGCAAAGCCTGCCGACACCGCAAAGCCGCTCTTACCGCTGGCAATCAGGTAGAGGACGCCACCGGCAGCAATGGCCCCGAGCACTTGGGCGAGAATATACGGCCCGAGCTTGCTCGCGGGGAAGCGACCACCGGCCCACAGCCCAATCGAGACGGCCGGATTGAGATGGCACCCGGAAATATGCCCGATGGCGTACGCCATCGTCAGCACCGTCAACCCAAATGCCAAAGCCACTCCCAGTAATCCAATGCCGACATTGGGGAAGGCGGCGGCGAGCACGGCGCTTCCGCAGCCACCCAGAACCAACCAGAATGTTCCAAAAAACTCAGCACCATACGTTTTCATTTCTTGCTCCTTTCATGTTGCACCGTGCATTGACTATTGCCGCCGCGCCCCGACCGGTTGCGTAACGCCGTAGCACAAACGCCATCGACGTACCAAAATTCCGTAGCGTCGTCCACTGCCCTTTGGGGAAGGTGGCTGAGAAACGACTGAAACCAGCACAGCGCCCCGCGCGCCCTCTTCAGTCGGCAGGGGCGGCAGGATGGCCTAGGGTGGCGTGTTGCCACTTGGCGAGGGCGGGACCGGTGAGCGGGAAGATGGTGCCGAGATTGGTTCGATGCGGAGCAGAAAGGCGGCACCGGCTCATTCCAGTTCCAGGGGAAGTTCAACATGCTCATGACATCTAACTGCCGCCTCAAGGTGAAGCTCCAGGGCGACGTCGGCGCATGGCGGCGGCGCATGCTCAGCCACGCGGGGGAGACGTTCAGCTTGGGCCATCAGTCTCCCAATGTTTCGATTTTGTCACCGACTGGGCACTTGGACTGGGCTGTTTTCACGGCTTGGGATGAGCAGAATTCAAAAGGTAAAATCCAAGCTGCGCCACTGCGCGTGCTACATGGTGATCACTGGGCGACCCACAAAGGTTACGGGAAAATCCATATTGAGGCGGAGCACGCGGCAGAAATCGCCGTGCTCAATATCAGTGTGGATGAGTTTATTCACCATACCCTGTTGGACTTCAATGAAGTGTATCAAGACGGGGATCGGCTCACTCTTTTGTCATCGCGCCCAAGCGCTGTGGCGGTGGTGGAACTCAGGAAAAATGAAGGTGGATTCTATTCCGTGGTTACAGCGTTTCCAAAGAAAAACCCCTCGTGGAGGCCACGAGGGGTAAGAATCCTTGGCGGTCGCAAAGCCGCCTTTGCACAATCGGTGAGTGCACCTGCCCGAACCGCTCAGGGGATTACTGGACCGAAGCCCCCGCTAGAAACTCTTGCAGGTAAGGATTCCTGGCAATATTTAGCATCGCTCCGCGAGCGAGTCAAGCAGGAAAGTAAGAGTTTACCTGCCGCCTCCGGAGAAACCATGAGCCTGACGGGGCCGCAAGACGCGGCAGGTTTCCAGACGATTCTGCTTGACCGGATCGGCGAAGAGGCGTTGCGTGTGGAACAACCCGGTGCCAAATATGAAGACAAAAGACAGCTCCTCCTCGACTTCTCGAAATCCATCCTCGGTCCGGCGCAAAAAGGACTTGCCAGCGATTCTACTGCCCGTCTTCGCGCCTTATCGGTGCTCGCGCAGAAATTCGCGCAAAAGCTCGCCACCGATTTGCAAGTCAGATTCATCGGAGACACCATTGGCGACACCGCCGGGCTAGTCATGCGGGCGCAGGCGCTGCGCAATCCGTTGTTCGAGACGTTTTATTTATTGGGAATGGACGGCAGTACCCTCAAGGGAGCCATGGCCGTCACTTCGCGGATTCCGTGCTCTGCGATGATTCATGAAACCGGCCAGAATTGGGCGACTGGAAGTGATGCGCACGCGGAGTTTCTAACCCAATGCGGGGCAAGTGAATACTACCTGTTGCATAACCATCCAAGTGGCGACCCCAGCCCAAGCGGGCGTGATATTCAGGTAACTCAACGCCACGCTTTGGAAATGGATAAGCGCGGGTTTGCCATGCGCGAACACATTGTTATCAATCATCTGACTTACACGTCAATTGACAGAACCGGAAGAGCTTCGGGCGGGGAACTGCTGTAGCGTGACGCGCTTTTTACGGGACTATCGTCATCGGGGTTTTCTCACATTGTGAACGGGCAAAGTCGAATTCCCGCAGGGGATAGGCCGGGGCGCTGCGGTGCCGTCAAGAAGCAATCCGGCATAACGCGCTGCGCGCGGCCTGCGGCACTTATTCCGTTTGCCTCTTGACTGCCCCTTGGCCCCTACCTGAAGAGCCTGTATGGCTTTTTGCGAGCAAAAAGCTTTTTCG
>CAIVSK010000007.1 GCA_903908495.1 Akkermansiaceae bacterium | reverse complement strand
TGACTACGGCCGGACCACCGATTGGACATTCAGCATCGGGGACCTTGATGCGGACATCGACGAGGTTCGCATCAGCCGGACCACCAATCCCATCCCGGCCCCGGAGGGCTTCAGCAATGATGCCGACACCATCGCGCTTTATCACTTCGACGGTGATTTCCAGGACAGCAGTGGCAACAATCACCATCTGACGGCCTCCGGCAACACCAAGCTGCTGACCGATCCCACCTGGATGAAACATCCTTACGGCGGCTGCGTGGCTTTTACCAGCCTCGGCGACAAACTCACCGTCATGATTCCCAATGCGGAAGTCTCCCCATCCACCAAACCGGACACCCTGTGCATTGAGGCCCGGATTTTCCCCACGGCATTCCTCGCCTGGGGACATGACAGCTACAACATCCTGCGCATGTTCCAACACTGGGACAGTTCGTTGGGATTCATCCAAGACAAATGGTTGAAACCCGCAAAACCCATCCTGATGGCCGGCAGCAGTACCGTTTTTTCAAACACGGGATGGGACACCGGTATCGCCAGCGGAGTTTGGCACAACCTCAAAATCACCCGCACCGCAGACAACCTCGTCACCTTGAACGTCGACGGGATCGTGCTCGCTTCCTCGATCGCAACCGTCCAAACCAGCCGCACCGACGATTGGCTGTTGGAAATCGGGAATTTCACGGGTGCCATCGATGAACTGCGCATCAGCCGCGTCGCACGGTGAAATCCGCAGGACGGCAGGCGTCCCGCCCAATACTGCTGACTTAGCGGGAGGATAGGCATCCCGCCTGTCATGGACGACGGGCTTCCAGCCTGTCGTTTCATGCGCAGACAGGCGGGACGCGCTGTCAGCCCTCACCGGCTGGATGCCTGTTTTACCATTGCAAGGCGCTCAACGGAGTCTTGGCCCTGGCGTCCGCGTTTCGGCATCGACGCGGGCGGCTTTGGGATGCAGACTCGGGCATGGCAATGATCGGCGAGCGCGCGAGTTTGAGAATCGTCCGGGAGAAACCCTTCGGTTTGTACCTGGATGGCGGAGCCCTCGGCGAGGTGCTCCTGCCGCGGCGCGAAATGCCTGCCACCTGGGACATCGGTGGTGCCGTGGATGTTTTCATCTATCACGATTCCGAAGACCGCCCGGTGGCCACGATGCAACAGCCCAAGGCCATGCCCGGCCAGTTCGCCCGCTTGCGGGTGGTGGAACTCACCCCGGTGGGGGCGTTTCTGGATTGGGGGCTGCCCAAAGACTTACTGGTGCCCTTCCGTGAACAAACGACCCGCCTCGAGGTCGGTAACTTCTATCTGTTTTATGTGCGCCTCGACCCGGTCAGCGGCCGCATCGTCGCCACCACCCGCCTCGGGCGGCATCTCGACCTCACCCCGCACCATTGGCGCGAGGGCGACGCGGTGGACTTGATCCTCTACGGGAAAACCCCGCTGGGTTACAAGGCCATCATCAATGGCAGCCATAGCGGTCTGTTGTTTGCCAACGAGGTGTTTCAACAAATGCAGCAGGGCGAGCAGGTCAAAGGCTACATCGCCGGGTTGCGCCCCGATGGCAAAATCGACCTGACCCTGCAGCCCCCGGGCCGCGGCCGGGTCAGCGACCTGGAAAGCCAGATTCTCGCCGAATTGGCCGCCCGCGGCGGGTTCTGGGCGATCGGCGACAGCAGCACGGCCGCGGAAATCCACGATGAACTCGGCGTCAGCAAGCGCACCTTCAAGCAGGCCACCGGCGCCTTGTTGCGCAAGGGTAAAATCTCCCTCTCGGACAAGGGTCTCCGGTTGCTGGAATGATGGTGCCTTTGCTCTAACCCGCGGCGCTGGCTCCAGCCGGCGGAGCCTTGTGGCGGTGCTCTGTGAGCGTCGTCGCCCAAGAGGGCCGCGCATGGCATCGGCGGTCATAGACACGCCGCTACAAGGCTCCGGCTCATGGGTGCCAAGCACCAGATGACGCTGAGATTGCCTTGGCGCAAGTGGCCCAAATGGGCTTATGCTGCGGCCGTGAACGCCGCCCTTGAAACCCTGATGCTCGCCTTTGCCGGCGACGGTGCCCTGCCCGTGCCCGCCACAGCCTTGTTTCTGGGGGCGCAGGCGCATCCGGCGCTCGCCCGCTGGCCGCAAGTGTGCGGCTGGCAGCCACTCAGACCGCTGGCGGCGGCCTGGGACCGTGCCGGCCTGGAACGCTTGGAGCAGCCGGCAGGACGCTATCCGCTCGTGCTGGTGTTGCCTGGTAAGTCGCGGGACGAGACGTTGGCGTGGTTCGCTCTGGCGCGGGAATTGTTGGAACCGGGCGGCCGCCTGCTGGTGGCCATGCCTAACACCGCAGGCGCGGCCCGCTTCGAGAAAGCCCTGGCCAACGCCTGCGGCCACGTGGCGTCCATCCAAAAACACAAGTGCCGCGCGTTCCATGGAGTCGAGGACGGCCACTGGAATGAGGAGGTTTTCGCCGGGTGGCGGACGCTGGGCGCGCGGCGCGTCATTCCCGACACGCATTTCGCGGTCGAAGCGGGCATGTTCAGCGTCGATCACATCGATCCCGGCTCGGCGTTGCTGGCGGACCATCTGCCGGCCAATCTGCGCGGCGAGGTGGCGGATCTGGGCGCGGGCTGGGGGTTTCTAGCCGATGCGGTGCTGCGGCGCTGCCCCAAGGTCGCCCGCATCGACCTGTTTGAGGCTGACGCCCGGGCGCTCGCCTGTGCCCGCGCCAATCTGGCCGGTCACCCGCAGGACATCCATTTCCACTGGCACGACGTGTGCGAGGGGCTGGCCGGCTGCTATGACGCCATCGTGATGAATCCGCCGTTTCACACCGGCCAGGCCACCAACGTCGATCTGGGTCGGGCGTTTCTCAAGGCCGCCGTGGCCGCCCTCAAACGCGGTGGAAAATTATATCTGGTGGCCAACCGCCAACTCGCCTATGAAGCGGTGTTGGAAGCCAGCGGCCTGGTCTGGCACAATGCCGGCGAGGACAAGACCTACAAACTTTTGTTTGCGGAACGGCGCTAGGATCTAACGAAAAAGCCCATGAAACTCATCAAACTGCTCGCCAACCTCGGCTACGGATCGCGCAAGGAAGTCCAACGCCTGATCCGTGCCGGCGCGCTCAGCGACGACCAGGGAAACGTGCTGGGCGAGGGCGAGTGCCCGCCGCACGCCGCCATCCGGTTTCGCGGCGCGCCGCTCGACCCGCCGTTTCCGCTGCTGGTGATGCTCAACAAGCCGGACGGCTACACCTGCAGCGCCGACGATCCCGGTGCCACCGTCTATGATTTGCTGCCCGCCCGCTTTGCCCTGCGCAATCCCGTGCTCAGCCCGGTCGGCCGCCTCGACAAGGACACCACCGGATTGCTGCTTCTAACCGATGACGGCCAGTTGCTGCACAAGATCATCCATCCGAAGTCGTCGTGCCTGAAGATCTATCATGCCGAGCTGGACCGGCCGCTGGAGGGCCACGAGGCCGCGCTGTTTGGCTCGGGCGAGCTGGCGCTCAAGAGCGACAGCAAGCCGCTGCTGCCGGCGCGGTTGGAAGTGCTGGGCGAGCGGGAAGCCCTCGTGACCCTGCATGAAGGCCGTTACCACCAGGTCCGCCGGATGTTCGCCGCCGCCGGCAACCATGTGCTCGCGCTGCGCCGCGTCGCCATCGGTGGCCTGCGCCTGCCGGCGGATTTGGCCGAAGGCGAGTGGCGCGAACTCACCCCCGATGAGCGCCTCCTGATCTTCGCCGGTACCCTCGGTGCATGACCGGCGAGGTGTGGCTGCGGCGCGGAAATGGCGGCAGATCCCAGCATCGGGTTGAGCCGGGGTGAAGCATCCCAACGCGACGGCTGTGCCCTGCCGGGTTCGGCCGCGACCACGACGCGATGATTGCTGGGCCCAGCCCCGGGGGGGGAGGGGATGGACATCTATTTATCAGGAAAAGAAAGATTCCGCCGTTTTACTAGTACCCAGTTGGGTTCAGGAGTGTGGAATGAGAACGCACGATGAACCGCCCACCATCATTAGCAACCATCATGCAACCGTCCCCATTGAACCATCCGTCACGGCGCTCCTTCCTCAAGTACTCCGCCGCCGCGCTCGGCACACCGTTGGTCGCACCGCTCATCCTGGCCAAGTCCGTCACTGGTGCCAACGACAAGCTCAACCTCGCCTGGGTCGGATTCGGCAACCAGGGCGGCGGTGACCTGGGTGCCTGCGCCGGTGGCAATAACATCGTCGCCCTCTGCGATTGCGACCAGAACATCCTCGACCGTGGCAAGAAGAATTTTCCCAACGCAAAACTTTACACGGATTTCCGCAAGATGCTTGCGGAAATGGGCGATAAAATCGACGGCGTGGGCGTCGGAACCCCCGATCACACCCACTTTGCCATCGCTTACATGGCCATGAATCTCGGCAAGCACGTGTTTGTGGAAAAACCCTTGGTCCATACCCTCTGGCAGGCCCGCACCCTGCGCGAACTCGCCGCAAAAAAGGGCCTCGTCACCCAGATGGGCAACCAAGGCCACGCCTTCGAAGGCGCCCTGCTCATCAAAGAGTGGTATCAGGCGGGCTTGATCGGCGAGGTGAAGGAAGTCATCGTGTGGACCGACCGTCCGAAGGCCGGTTGGGGGTTCAACGGCAACGTGATGACCGCCTATCCCAAGGCCGAAACCCCGCCAAAGGGCATGGACTGGAACCTCTGGCTTGGGCCCTCCACCCTGAACGTCGGCTTCAGCCCGGCATTCCACCCGACCACCTGGCGCCCGTGGTGGGAGTTTGGCTGCGGCGGCCTCGGCGATATCGGCTGCCACACCATCGACACCCCGTATTGGGCGATGGACCTCGGCGCTCCCGATAGCGTGGAAGTGGAAATGCACGGCGACGTCAATCCCATCCATACGCCTAACGGATCGGTCGTCACCTTCAACTTCCCCGCCCGCGGCAGCAAGCCGCCGGTGAAGGTGAAATGGTACGAGGGCCCCAGTCTGCCGCCAGCCCCGGCCGGCTACGACGGTCCCGCGCCGGGTGGCGAAGGTGGCATGATCATGGTCGGCGAAAACGGCGGAATCTTCCACGCCGGCATGCGCCCGGACAGCCCCGTGCTCTATCCGAAAGCCAAATGGGAGGCCTACCGGGCCAGTGGCGACAAGCAGGTGCCCAAAACCATTCCGCGCACCGGCGGCATCCACCGCGATTGGCTCGAGTCCATCAAGAATGGCAAGAAGTCGTGCTCGGACTTCAGCTACTCCGCGGCGCTCACCGAGGCGATCCTGCTGGGCACCCTCGCCATCCGCACCGGCAAGACCGTCAAGTGGAACGCGGCAAAGTTGGAAATCACCGGCAACCCGGAAGCCGCTAAATGGATCAACCCGGAAGCCCGCGCCGGCTGGCGCGCCAAGGATCTGGTGTAGCACCTGGCGTTTGGCAACTTGTCCTTGACCGCAGGCCGGAGGCGGTCATGCTGCGCCCATCAGGCCCAGCACACCCAATCCATGAATTTCCCGTCCCCCCTCCTCGCCGCGCTGCTGCTGGCCGCCCCTGCCACGCTCCAAGCCGCCGCCACCAAGCCGCCTAACATCCTTTTCATCATGGCCGACGACCACGCCGCCCACGCCATCAGCGCGTACGGCAGCCGGGTCAACTCCACACCTAACATCGACCGCCTCGCCACCGAAGGCATGCGCTTCGACCGGATGTTTGCCGTCAACTCGATTTGCACGCCGAGCCGGGCCAGTATTCTAACAGGAAAATACAGCCACCTCAACGGGGTGCCCGTGTTCAACCGCTTTGACGGGTCCCAGCCGACCGTCGCGAAGTACCTGCAAGCCGCCGGTTATTACACCGGCATGGTTGGCAAGTGGCACCTCGAGAGCGATCCGACCGGCTTCGACAAGTGGACGATTCTGCCCGGCCAGGGCGATTATTTCAATCCGGCGTTTCTGCAGGCCGGCGGCCGCCGCGTCATCACCGGCTACGTGACGGATATCATCACGGATTTGTCCATCGAGTTTCTCGAGAACCGGCCGCGGGACCAGCCGTTTTTCCTGATGTGCCACCACAAGGCACCGCACCGCAACTGGCAGCCCGATGCCAAGCACAAGGCGATGTTTGCCGACAAGCTCATCCCCGAGCCGGACACCTTGCGCGACGACGGCAGCAGCCGCGGCGACGCCATCCACGAGTGCACCCAGAAAGTGCTGGAGAATCTATCTTCTAACGACACCAAGGGGCCGCCGCCCGCCGGGTTGACCGGAGACGCGTTGCTGAAGTGGAAATACCAGCGCTACATGCAGGACTATCTCGCCTGCGTCCAGTCGGTGGACGACAATGTCGGCCGGCTTCTTGAATATCTCGACAAGTCGGGCCTGGCCGAGAACACGATCGTCATCTACACCAGCGACCAGGGGTTTTTCCTCGGCGACCACGGCCTCTTCGACAAGCGTTTCATGTACGAGGAATCCATCAGAATGCCGTTCCTCGTGCGCTGGCCCGGCGTGGTCAAACCCGGCTCGGTGCAGCCCGCCATGGGCATCAACGTCGATTTCGCACCCACCTTCATGCAGGCAGCCGGCCTGCCAGTGCCCGCCGACATGCAAGGCCACAGCCTGCTGCCGCTGCTCCACGGCGAGCGGCCCGCCGACTGGCGCACGAGTTGGTATTACCGCTACTATCATGACCCGGGCGACCACAACACCCGCGCCCACTACGGCTTGCGCACCGAAACCCACAAGTTGATCTATTTCTGGAAGATCGACCAATGGGAGATGTACGATCTGGCCAAGGATCCCGCCGAGTTGCACAACGTCTATCAGGATCCCGCGCAGGCCGATACCGTCGCCAAGTTGAAGACCGAGCTGTTCCGCCTGAAAAAGGAACTCAAGGACGACGACCAGTTCGCCAACGAACAACCGGGGTCCAAGCCGCCTGCCGTCAAGCCCAGGCAGGCCAAGTGAAAGCGCTAAGGCGGAGTCTGACATTTTTCAGTGGGAATTCGCCGGATTCTACCGTAGAGTGACCCCATGCCGACCAAACAGGACCTCCTCGACCTGCAATTCATCGACGCGCGCCACAAACTCATCGACCTTGCGGCCTTCCTGGATCGCATCGACCGCCACCCGGGCGCGGCGGATTTCCGCTACGCCGCGTTGCAAGCAGCCATCCCGATCCTGCTTGCCGCCCGCCCGGATCGCGCCCGTGCTGTGCTAGACGCCTTGTCAGATCACAGCCCCGATCCAATCCCCAAAGCCACCTTCCAAGGCGCTCTCGGCGCAGCCCAACCCGCCTGACCCTCCTTTCTGCCAGCATTTCAACAGTTGCCCCCCCATGTACATCGAGCCCCATGCCCACATGGTTAGTCGGACCACCGACGACTACGAGAAACTTGCCATCGCCGGCTGCGAAGTGTTGTGTGAACCGGCCTTCTGGGCGGGCTTCGACCGCTCGTCGCCGGCGGGATTTTTCGACTACTTCCGCCAGCTCACCGACTACGAGCCGAAGCGCGCCGCCAAGTATGGCATCAAGCACTACTGCTGGCTGTGCATCAACCCGAAGGAGGCGGACGACCCGGTGTTTGCCCGCGAAGTGATGGCCCTCATCCCGCAGTTCTTGGATGGTCCGACGGTGCTGGGCATCGGCGAGATCGGCCTCAACAAAAACACCCGCAACGAACTCGCCATCTTTGAGGAACACGTCCAATTGGCCGTGGACCGCAATCTGCCCATCCTCATCCACACTCCGCACCTTGAGGACAAGCTCAAGGGCACCCGCCTCACCCTCGACCTGCTGGCGTCGTTTTCCCAACTCGAGCGCTCCAAGGTCATCATCGATCACGTTGAGGAACACACGATTGCCCAGGTGCTGGATGCCGGGTACTGGGCGGGCATGACGCTCTATCCGCAAAGCAAGTGCTCGCCCAACCGTGCCATCGACATGTTGGAGGTGTATGGATCCGAGCGGCTGTGGATGAATTCCGCCTGCGATTGGGGAGTGTCCGATCCCCTCGCCGTGCCGCGCTGCATCTTGGAAATGAAAAAGCGCCAGCACAGCGCCGAGTCCATCGCGCAGATCGTCTATCACAACCCCAGGAAGTTTCTCAGCCAGTCGCCGCGGTTTGTCGGTTAGAGGCTATCTGAAACCATGAAATTCGGCGCATCCCACCTATCGTATTGCACCAACATCCATCCCGCCGAGACGTGGGAGGAAACCCGCATCATGCTCGCCAGTCACGTGCTGGCGGTGCGCGACCGCTTGCGCGAGTCCGGCGAGCTGGCTGCGGGCGGGCCGTTTGCCATCGGCTTGCGGCTCTCGGCGGTGGCTGCCAAGGAATTGCTGGAAGGTGACCATCTGGCGCGTTTTCGCGAGTGGCTGGCGGCGACTCACACCTATGTCTTCACCATCAACGGGTTTCCGTACGGCAGCTTCCATGGCACCCGGGTGAAAGAACAGGTGTTCCGCCCGGATTGGAGCGACCCGGCCCGGCTCGAGTATACCAAAAACCTCTTCCGCATCCTCGCCGCCATCGCCCGCACCGACATCAGCGCCTCGGTTTCCACCCTGCCGGGGTCGTTCAAGTCGTTCGGTGCGGCGGAAGCCCCGATCCGCAAGCACCTCATCGACTTGGCCGGCTTTCTCGACGACCTGGCCGCCGAGACCGGCCACGATTTCCACCTCGGCCTGGAACCCGAACCGCTGGGATACTTCGAGGACATGATCGAGACGGTGACGTTTTTCCAACGCCTCCACCACCACGCGCCGGATCCCTCCGCCATCCGCCGCCGCATCGGCGTGAACTACGACGCCTGCCACTTCGCGCTGGAATACAACGACGCCCACGAGGCATTCAAGCTCTTCGGCTTTGCCGGCATCCGGATTTCAAAAATCCATCTTTCCAGTGCGCTGGCGTTTGATCCGGGCGATCCGGCGGCCCTCGCCGCCATCCGCGCCTTCAATGAGCCGACGTATTTCCATCAGGTTCTGCTGCGCCAGTCCGACGCCACGATCCGGCGGTTCCAAGACTTGCCGGATTTTTTCCAAGCCATCGACCTGGGCACCATCCAGCCTGCGGATTTTGCGGAAGCGCGCGTGCATTTCCACATCCCGCTGGATGCCGAGCCGGCCGCACCCTTGCGCTCGACCCGCGCGGAAACCCTGAAGGTGCTCGATTGGCGGCGCTCACACCCGGATGCCTGCCAGCATTACGAAATTGAAACCTACACCTGGGGAGTGCTGCCCGGCGGCTTGCAGCGACCGGTAACCGAACAAATCGCCGGCGAGTATCACTGGGTGTTGGCCAGCGCGTGAATTCAGCTGCGCCGCCGCGCGTGCCAGCTGGAAGTGTCCGGATAGAGGAGGACTTCCAGCGGCTCATCCAGCAGCGCGTGGGATTCGACGACATGGGCGAGCAGCACCAGCGAGGCCACCGCATCGAACAGCGCGTCATGCCACCAGCGCAAGGCCACCAACGCCCGGATGGTTGCTGTTAGATCATGCGCCGCGCAGAGGGCACCCAGCGAGTGGTCGGGGAGGTCGGGCCAGGCGGCGCGCGCCAGCAGCAGGGTGTCGATCCAGGGGCCGAACCCGTGGCCGGGGAAGGCGCGCAGGAAGCGCTTTTCGGTGCCCTTCCCATGGGCGACGACGACGGCACCGGCCAACCGGCTTTTCACCTCGGGCCAGAGCGTGAGCAGCGGCGGAGCGTCGGCCAGATCCAGCGCGCTGATGCCGTGGACTTTTTGGGCGGACCAGAGGATCGGCTGGTCGGTGTGCAGATAGGAAACGAAGGCGTCGGCATGGCCGTCGGCGGCGCACCACGAGGCGAGGCCGACTTGGACCGGGCTGTCCGTCTTGCCGCGGGATGCGCCGGCCGATTCAAAATCGATGGCGGTGAAGCGGCAGTGGCGGATCGGGTGCATGGCGGGGGGCGGCGGGCAGCGGCGGGCAGCGGCGGGCAGCGGCGGGCGGAATGTAGCAAGAAATCCCGGCATGGGCAGCAAATTGATGCGAGGGGGGCGGTCGTGGAGCGGGCCGCTCCATACGGGTCAAATAGGAAATTTGAACCGCCGACGTCCGCCGATGGACGCGGGTGAAATCAACAATCCTTCTTCATCTGCGTCGATCTGCGGCCATCGGCGGTTATGATTTCTTCTCTTTCTGCCCAATCGAACTGTGTTGGGCGGGCCGCCTGTGCGGCCGTGCCGTTTGCCGGGTTCGGCAGGCGGATTTTTGTGCTTGGCATTCGAGTGCGGGCGGGTTGAATGGCGGGACAGTGCTTTACCCACCCTTGGATCATTGGTTATGGCTGGTGCCGGC
>CAIVSK010000006.1 GCA_903908495.1 Akkermansiaceae bacterium | reverse complement strand
CTGCTAGGGGTGGGTAGCGGGCGCGTTCGGCGGTGGCGTGCGGTGTCGGTGTTCATGGAGCCGCTTTGTCTCCTGCTTTAATAAAAGCGGCAGGGTCTTGCTGGGCAGGGAAGACGGCGATGTAGCGGGCCAAGTCTTCCGGGCTCAATGCCTCGACCGCGTTATTGTATTCGATGATCGCGGCAGCGTTGGCCCGGCGGTCGCGGGCGGCGGTGGCTTTGAAGGCGCGCTTGAGGGCAGCGCTGATGGCGGCTTGCTTATGGGTAGTTCCCCGGAAGGGGCATGTGGTGGTCTTCATGTCTTTCATGTGGGTTTGGGTTAATGAACACTGAGCAGCATTTGAGACGGTCTGCCATCGGCCGGCGGTGATATGGGTGCGCCAGGTCGATACGTTTCCTTGACGGCCTTGACTGCGGCAACGATGGCAGCGCTGGCCGCGTCATCCCACGCACGCCGGGCGGCGCGAAACTCAATGCGTTCGGCTGTGGTCATTCGCGGGGGTAGGTGCAGGAGATCGCTGGAGCGGGCGGTTTGGGTTAGGTCATGGTGGCCTATCGGAACAACGCCGGAGGTCGGCAGACTCGGACAGGCGGGGGCCGGGATTGGGGGATGGGGATTCATGGCGGATTGGGTTTGGGATTGGGTTGGTGATTCAGGGAGAGAGCGCACAGCGCGAGCCGGTAGGCGAAGCGCTGAGTTGGCATGTTTCTATTAACAGAGGTTTTATTAAGAGGGTTCTATTAACGTGCACATAGAGGTGCACACAGAGGTGCACACAACGTGCACACGAGGTGCACAAGGCGTGCGGGGTGTGTACACGTTAATAAGGGCGGGCATGGTCATGGTATCAGGAGGGTCGGTTTGATCGCCGCAGACGCCTGGGCATCGCGGGCGGCACGTTCGGCGCGGACTCGTTGCCGGTATTGCTTCCGGTTTATTACTGCCTGCAAAAGCTCATCCGCTGAAAGGCGATGCGACCAGTAGCGCTCGCCGCGCCGGTAGGTCACGCTGGCCACGAGCTTGCTCACCAGCAGCCCGGCAATGGTATAGTCAATCTGTCTGCGTGAATACATCGGCCCGCAGGGCAGGTCCGGCGTCTTTGGTGGCGGTGTGGTAAGCCAGCCGGCGGTCCGGCATTGGATGGATTGCCAGCCAATCTTGACGTAGGACTTTGCGCCAATGGCGGAGTAAATTCCCAGCAACACGCGCAATTCCCGTTCGCTCGGCTCGTTTTGATCACGGGCAGAGAAATAAAGATCCTTCCGCATGCGCACCTCACAGGTCTTGCGGCCCGCCCGCTCCCACACGTTGGTGAAGTTTTCGCCCGCAGAGTGGAACGCCATCAATTTGCCAATATCCCCACCGCTGAATTTAATTACCTTTTGCGCCTTCTTCATTCCGTCTTCGCGGGTGGCAAAGGTGCGTCGCCAGCCCTCCTCCGTCTTATCCAGAAATGAAACGACGCCATAGGCGAACAGGCGATGAATAATCTCCCCTTGCCAGTCGCCAGGCGCGGCCAAGAGGCACAGGGGAAACTGGAAAAAACCGCCGTAAGGTTCATCGCTCATAACCTCGAACCTCTCCCAGGACTGCGGTGACTATGCGCTTTCGCAGCTTGCGACGTGATTCCATTGCCCGCGCCTTTTGCGCCGTCGGGCGCGTCCACTTCTCAGCCTTGCGCAGTGAACTTTTCGGCATCCGGCACCACCGCGCCAAGGTGATGCGGCTCATGGCACGACCTCCACGTCCACGTCCATCGTCGGTAGCAGCCAGGGCTGCTCTTCGGGCATGACGCAGTACCAGATGTCCCTAGCGTCCTCGCGTTCAATGGTCTTGGCCTCGTAGAGCAACGATGCGGCGGTCAGGATCGGCACCCACAGCACGCCCCGGATATATTCCTCCACCTGTCGCTTTGCCCCCTGCACGACGAGGTGCTTATGAAACCAATTGCCACCAGCAAGCTCATGCGCCCGCAGAAAATCCGGCCCATCAAGATAACGCCGGGTGCCGGTGAGCACGTTCTCCGCAGCCCGCCCAGCGCAGAGCATCATTATCGCCATGCGCTTCCCCTCTGGCGAGTAGGTGTTTTGAAGTGGCGTGTGACAGCAGCCGGCGGTTTTCTTTTCTGCGCAGGGGACGATGGTAACGCGCTCGACGTTCCCCACGCCGGCCCACTCACTGAAAATCCAGTGGGCGGCTTCGTGGACGGCAACCCGCCAAAGCTCCTTGGAGGTGTCAGTCCTCATCGCAGTCGGCGGGCGCCGGCCCCGCCTCGATGGCGGCGGCGAGCTGCTCGCGGAGTTTCTGGAGCGCGTCGACACGTTCGCGGCGGGCTTCAGCCAGTCGGCCGGACTTTTCATCGATCAGGTCCACCTGCTCCCTCGTCAGGGTGATTCGCCGGCGCAGGTCGTCGGCGTTGAGGGTAGCATTCATGATTGGAGCCGCCTGTTTTTGACTCGCGGTCGAGGGTCGAAGACCTTCGTGGTGCGCACCCTGGCCTTACGGTGAGCGCGGCAGCGGCGGGGCTTGGTTTTGGTGGCGGTCATGGTGCGCATCCCTCCGCTTTCCTCAGCCCCTCAAGGTATGAAATCAGCGGGTCATATTCGATAAGGGTGACGCCCCTTTTTGCACCGGGCCGGCGAACACTGATGGCGGGCACCTTACCCTCTTTGACCAAGGCATAAAGGGCGGACCGACCCAGACCCGTATGTCCGCAAAGCTGGCCTGGTCTTGGCGGGCGAATGAACCTTGGCGCGACGGTGGCGGGCGACTGTGAAAGTAGCGATAAATGTTCCATGGCAGGGAACATTGTCGCACACCTCCCCGGCGGAATTACGGACAATTAATTAATCAAGTGTCCGATGGGCGGTTTTGCGCCCCATCTCGGGCCGCGAAGAACAGAACACCGCGAACGCCTCGTTAAAGTCTCGCAGCGACTTCGACAGGGAAATTACTCGCTGATGCTTGTGCTTGTGCTTGTGTGCCCGCCTTGGCCCTGGCCGTCGCCCCGGCTTGCCACGCAGGAAGGGGAGTCCCATCAAACCTAGATCACGCTGAAGGGCGCGCACCGACTTGGCGACGCCTCCCTTTTTCAAATAATCCCGCAACTCTTTCAACTCAGCAACCGCCAGCGGCACGGCGGGTGATTCGCGCTTGTCGGCGAACCACAAGAGCGCGGTGCGGTATCTGTCGTCAGGAATGAGCCCCGACTTTAGACGCTCCAGCATTTCGCCCAAGTCCCTGAAAAACTGCGCGTCACCAGCCTTGGCCCGTTCGAGGGCTTGCGCCTCGCACCCGCTGAACATGGCTTGCGCCCGCTTCTCTACGTGTGCGGCCCATTCCTCCGGGCTTCTTTCGGGAAGTCCGTTTTCTCTGCCAAATTTCTTTAATGCCGCAATCATGTGGTCGGGGTGCCCGGCATCCCACAGAATCCCGCCACAGATTGCGCCTGCGCTGCCGAGCAAATCCCCGAACGTGGCCAAACCCAAATTGGCAACAAGGGGAAGCTCCGGCTTCACCAAGACCTTTCGGCTTCCCTTGGGTCGGCCCGCGCCCTTGCGGTGTTGTCTGCCGGTTTTCTTGGTGGTGCTCACTTGCTTCTTCCCCCCCCCGGCAGCTTCGCAACCGCTGCCCGCAAGGTCCGGTCTTCAAGGTGTGAATATCTCGCGGTCATCTTCTCATCAGCATGGCCGGCGAGCTTGCGCCGCACGTCCGAGGCAACGCCCTTGTTCGCCATCCCACTCACGAAGAAGTAGCGCAAGCTGTGAAAGCTCTTTTTCGAGAACGCATGGCCGACGCCGGCCCGCTCGGCGGTGCGCTTGGCGTCGACACCGGCCTTTTCCATGATGCCCATAAACTCTGCGCTGAGCCCGGCCCGCCCGCCAATGATGCGGCCAGCAAAGGACGGACAGAGCAGCGGCGAGCGTTGCGCCCGCTCCTTGCTGGCGAGCGCGTTGAGGTGGGCATAGAGCCTCGGATGGATGGGCACGCGCAACTCCCGTTTCTTCCGCCGTGTTTTCTGCGGAACAAAGACCAGCATCTTGCTGGCGAGGTCCACACTGTCCCATTTCAAGGTGACTGCATCACCAAGTCGCAGGCCGGCGAACGCCCCGAGCAAAACAGCCGTCTCCCAATCCGTGCCTTTGGCGGCGGCGAGCAATGCGTTGAGTTCCGCCAAGCCGAAGGGCTCGCGCTCCTCGTGGACCGCTTCGGGCGTGTCGAGCATGCCGGCGGGGTTCTTCTCAATCGCCCCGGCGCGGACGGCGGCGTTGAAACAAGCCCGCAGAATCTTCGCATTGAGGCCGATGGTGGTGCCGCTCAGGCCGGAGGCCGTCTGGCCGTCAATGAATTTCTGAGCCTCGGCGGTCGAGATTGCGCGAATGTCGAGGTCGGCCCGCACGCCGAGGTGTTCGAGAAAGTCGTCAATCACCTTCCGGTAACGCTCTGTGGTCTTGGCCGCACGCGACGTGCGCATGCGTTCAATCCAGTCTCCCATGAAGGTGCGCACCGGCGTGAGTTCGAGGCGCTTGCCACTCCATCTCTCCCACACCTCGCGCACAACCTTGTCAATCTGTGCGCCGGTCGGCGTCTCAAGCGCCAGGGTGGCACCGGCACCCTCCCAAAGAAACGCGAGGCGCAACGCCTCGGATTCCTTCGTGAGTTTGGTGGTTCGACGCATCCACTGTCCCGCCGGAGTTCTGAATGCGGCTGTGAAATACTGGCTGCCGGACTGACGGTAGACGTAGGCCATGATGGTTCGATTCCGCCTGGACGTTGAGGGTTGAACTATTCGGCAATGAAGAAGGCCGATTGAGCCCTATGACATACTATAACACGTCCGCCTGTGTCAACGGTGTTTCCCGGTGGCCATTCTCATAGGTAAGCGCACCCTCACCATAGGTAGCGGCACTTCGCGCCGGTTCGATTCCGGCCCGCGCCTCCAGTCTTAACTGCTTTTGCAGCACGGATATTGGAGTCACGGGGTCCGCAACGGATACCAAAATCACCACTCCGTGAGAACTTGGCGCTCGGCTCAAAACACCCGGCTCATCCTTGGACACAAGCCCCAAGGCCACCGGTACCCGTGTGGCGGTCAGTGACAATCATGCTGCGCTAAGGCATCTGGTGCG
>CAIVSK010000005.1 GCA_903908495.1 Akkermansiaceae bacterium | reverse complement strand
AATTCAATGTTGCCGTCGGGCAAATAGCGGGCCAGGTCTCCGGTTTTGTAAAGCCGGGCACCCGGTTCGGGGGTGAATGGGTCGGCAATGAAGCGTTCTGCGGTGAGTTCGGGGCGGCGCAGGTAGCCGCGGGCCGGAGCATCCCCCCCAATATAGAGTTCGCCAGGAACTCCGACCGGCGCAGGGTTCCGGTGCTGGTCTAAAAGGTGGATGGTCGTGTTGGCAATGGGACTTCCGATTGGCGGAAACTCCCGCCAAGTTGCGACCGAAGGGCCGAGCGTGAATGCGGTCACCACGTGCGACTCACTCGGTCCATAGTGATTGTGCAGGCGAAGGTCAGGCCGGGCGGCGAAAAAGGCTCGCACGTTCGGGGTGATGCGCAATTGTTCGCCGGCCGTGATGATTTCGCGCAAATGGGGAGCTGTCTGTGGCGAGTTTGAAGACTCCTCGATCAGAAAGTTCAGCATGACCACCGGTAGAAACAGTCTCTCCAGTTGCTGTTTCGCGATGAACTCCCACAAGGCCGGCGGATTCAATCGGGTGGGGCCATCGATCAATACCAGCACGCCGCCCGATAGCCAAGTTGAGAATATCTCTTGAAACGAGACGTCGAAATTGAGCGAGGCGAACTGCAAGGTCCTCCAGTCTCCATTGGCCTGGCGCAGTTGCCAGCTGATGAGGTTGACCAGCGGGCGATGCTCCATGGCCACGCCCTTGGGGTGGCCGGTTGAGCCGGACGTATAGATCAGGTAGGCGAGGTTGGCGGAGGTGACGTCATTGGGAAGTCCATCATCGCTCGGGAGGGAAGTATTTTCGCAATGCTTATCGATCACGAGCAAGCGCGCCGAATGTGGCGGCAGTTTTGCCACTAAGTGACTTTGCGTTACTAATACCGGCGCGGCAGCGTCAGCGATCATGAATGCCACCCGCTCGGCCGGATAGTCAGGGTCGATCGGTACATAGGCACCGCCGGACTTGAGTATACCCAGAACTGCCACCATCATCTCCAGCGAACGCTCCACGCACAAGCCGACCAGCACCTCCGGTCCGACGCCGAGGGCGCGCAGGTGGTGGGCGAGCTGGTTGGCCCGCGCGTTGAGCTCGCTGTAGGTGAGGGACGTGTCCTCGAACACGACGGCCACTGCCTCGGGGTTGCGCGCCACCTGTTCCTCGAACAAGTGGTGCACGCATTTGTCACGCGGGTAATCCCGCTGGGTTTGATTCCACTCGACCTGGATCTGGTGGCGTTCCGCTGCGGGCATCAGGTTGAGCTGGCTGATAGATAAGCTGGGATCTGCGGCGATCGAGTTCAACAATTCAGAAAAATGCCGGCCCATTCTGGCCGCCGTGTCGGCGGTGAACAAGTCCAGCGCATACTCGAAGTGACACTCCCAGCTGTCTCCCTCCGCTGCGATGAAAAGGGTCAGGTCGTTCTTGCTGGTGCGGGTGGTCACCGGCAGTTGGCGGGCTTGGGCGCCGGCAATCATAAGTTCCGTCAGGCCCTCCTCCAACAGGACGAACATCACCTGATAGAGTGTTAGTTGCCCCGGGTCGCGCCCGGCGGTGGCCATGGCGGCCATTTGCTCGAACGGCAGCTCGGCGTGGCTGAAGGCCTCCATCAGCGAGTGGCGGGCCTGGCCGAGTACCTCGCGGAATGCGGGGTTGCCATCCATGCGCAAGCGGATGGGCAGGGTGTTGATGAAAAGCCCCAGCAGCGAATCGATCTCGGGCCGCAGCCGGTTGGCCACCGGCGTGCAGACCACCACGTCGGCCTCGCCGGTGTAGCGGTGCAGCCACACGTGAAACGCCGCCAGCACGAGTGCGAACAAGGTGCAGCCTTCAGCGCGCGCCAGATCCCGCAGCTGCGACACTAGCGGGGTGGTGAGTTGAAATGCGTGGATCGCCCCGCGGCCACTCGGGCGCGCCGGTCGCGGAAAATCGCCGGGCAGTTCCAAGGCCGGCGGTAAGTCCCGCAATTGCCCGTCCCAATACTGCCGCTGTTGTTCTAGCAGGTCTCCGCACAACCGTTGCCTTTGCCACGCCGCATAATCGGCGTACTGCAATGGTAAATCTGGCAGTCCGGCAAGCTCTGTCTGGCCCTCGGCCGCGTACAGCTGTTCCAGTTCGGCGCAGAGCCGGCGCATCGACCACTCGTCGATGATGCTGTGGTGGAAGGTGAGTTGCAGCACTTGTTCGCCTGGGGAAAGTTGAATCCACAGGGCGCGCCACAGCGGGGGCTGCGCCAAATCAAACGGCCGCCGGGCGTTATCTAACAGCAGATCAGTCAACGCTTCCGGCTGGCTCTCTGGCGGTTGCGTCTGCAAGTCCACTTCGTGCCATGGCAGGGGAACCTCGTCGGTCGTTCCCACCTGTTGCACCAGTTGTTCGCCCTGTTGCAGCAGGGCGGTCCGCAGCACCTCGTGGCGCTCATGGATCACCTGCACGGCCCGGCGGCAGCATTGCCGGTCCACCTTGCCGGAAAATTGCCAGGCGAGCGACTCGTTGTAGGTGGCCGGATCCGCCAGCGTTTGGTGCAGCAGCCACATCCCTTGTTGAGCGAACGACATGGGCAAGGGCTGGCTGCGATCGGCCCGGATGATCGGGCCGGCGTCCGGCGGATGTGCGCCGAGGGATTGGATCTGCTCCGCGAGTTGCGCAATGGTTGGATGCTCGAAGAGCCAGCGCAGCGGCACCTCGCGTGCGAGTTGGCGGATGATTTGTGAGCAGATGGCCACCGCCACCAGAGAGTGACCGCCGAGAGTGAAAAAATTGTCGTGGATGCCGACCCGCTCGCGGCGCAGAACTGACTGCCAGATTGCCACCAGCTCGCACTCCAGTTCGCTGCGTGCGGCCACATGCTGTGTGTCGGTGGTCAAGGCCTCGCCGTTCATTTGTTCCAGCGCCTTGCGGTCCAGCTTGCCGTTAGGGGTGAGCGGCAGGACGGGCAGGGGGAAGAAGCGCGATGGAATCATGTGGTCCGGCAACTTCGTCGCCAACCATTGGCGCAGCGATTCCACGGTTGGCACGGCTTGTCCGCTGCCGACCACAAAGGCCGCCAGCGCCTTGTCCCCATCGTTATGGCATTGCGCCACCACCGCGGAGGCCGCCAAGCCCGGATGGCCGGCCAGCACCGCTTCGATTTCGCCCGGTTCGATGCGAAAGCCGCGGATTTTCACCTGCAAGTCGTTGCGGCCAAGAAACTCGAGACTGCCGTCGGCGAGCCATCGTGCGCGGTCGCCCGTTTTGTAGCAACGTGCAGCGGGCTGCGTGCTGAACGGGTCGGCGATGAAGCGCTCGGCTGTTAGGCCGGGCTGGTTGCTGTAACCGCGCGCCAGGCCATCGCCGCCGATGAGGAGATCGCCGGGCACGCCGATGGGGGCGGGCTGGCCGGCGGCGTCCAACACATAGATCCGGGTGTTGGCCAGCGGCTTGCCGATGTTTACGGGATTGCCGGGGACGAGCGGGTGAGCGGTCGACCAGATGGTGGTTTCAGTCGGGCCGTAGACGTT
>CAIVSK010000004.1 GCA_903908495.1 Akkermansiaceae bacterium | reverse complement strand
ACCTGACCCAAGCCCACCATCAGGCCGTCACATATGCCGTCCATCGCGACACCGATCTAGCCAGGGAATTGACCTCAGCCTTCGAACGGACCAGCGCCGCAGTTTCGTGAGTTAGCCTTTCCGGGGCCGGACAGCAAGGGCCGGAAAACCAAGCCCTTGGAGGCAGGTCGAGGCAAGAGGCATTAGTTTACGTTTCGGGAGGCTATCCGTGGCTTCTTCCCTCTGCGTTCCCGTGGAGACATTTGACTATCCGACATCGAATCGAGATAAACGGGCAGCCCCCAACTCGTTATGCGTCGCTTGGATCGCATAACGATCCGTCAACCCTAGCGATTTTTTCAGCATATGAACCTATATGTCCTGCTGAAGATGGTACCTGACACGGTAGAGGAGTTGAACGTTGCCAGTGACAACCGATCACTGGATGCCGAATTCCTCAGATTCAAGCTCGATGATCCTGACGAGCATGCGCTGGAACAGGCGATCCTGTTAAAAGAAAAATGCGGCGGCACGATCACCGTACTCGCCTTGGACGCGCCGGAGGTGGACGACGCCCTGTTCACGGCGTTGGCCAAGGGTGCCGACCACGCGGTGAAGATTCCGGTGGATCAAACCACGCTAGGCACCGTCGCCACGGCCAGAGCATTTGCGGCATTCTTCTCATCGCTGTCCAGCCCACCCGGTGCGGACACTCTGATCCTGCCCGGTTCTCAGGCGATTGATGATCTGGAAGGCGAAGTGGCTGCATATCTGGCCGAGTTGCTCAAACTGCCCTACTTGGGCGTGGTCTGTGGCGTCGCGCCCGGGGACGGCAAGGTGGTTGTCCTCAAGGAATTCTCGGGCGGCTTGCGCGGCAAGTTCGAGGTTCCGCTGCCCGCTGTGCTCGGCATTCAATCCGCCGAAAAACCGCCGCGCTACGTGCCGGTGGCCAAAGTGCGCGCCGTGATGAAGTCAGCCAAGATCGAAACCGCGGCCCTCGCGCCGCCCGCGCCGGCCCGAATCCTCGAAATGGAGCGGATGTATAAGCCTGAAACCACCGGCCGGGCCGAGATGCTGGAAGGCTCGCCGGAGGAGATCGCCGACCAGATCGCCACCCTGCTCGCCCAACGCGGCATTATCTAACCCTCAACCACGGGCAACAACATGAGCGCTGGAATTCTCGTTTTGGTGGAGCATCTCAAGGGCGCGGTGGCCGACATCACTTTCGAGATGTTGGGCGCCGCCCGCAAAATGTCCGACTCGCTGAAAAGCCCGGTGCATGCGGTGGTGCTGGGCAAGGACGGGGCTGGTCTGGCCGCCCGCCTGGGTGCCGCCGACAGCGTGCTGGTGGTGGACGACTTGGCTTTGGAGCAGCCCTCGGCCGAAGCGGCCATTGCCGTGCTTCAACAAATCATGGAGCAGAAGCAGGCGACCCTGGTGCTGCTGGGCGGTACCAATGTTTCCTTTGGCCTGGGGGCGCGGCTGGCGGCCCGCACCCAGCTGCCCTTCGTGAATTTCTGCAAAGGCATCCGCGTCGAAGGTGAGGCGGTGGTACTCACCAGCCAATTGTTCGGCGGAAAGATTCTCTCGGATGTAAGGCTGGCCCAGGGTCGGGGCATCATCAGCATCTATCCCGGGGCGTTCCCGGCCGCCTTGGGCAAAAGCGAGAAGACACCGCCGGTGGAGAAGCTGGCCGTGCCCGTGCCGGGCTCCAAGGTCGTCTTTCAACAATTCATCGAGCCGGAAGCCGGCGACATCGACATCACAAAGATGTCCGCGCTGGTCTCGGTGGGCCGCGGT
>CAIVSK010000003.1 GCA_903908495.1 Akkermansiaceae bacterium | reverse complement strand
ATTGCCGTCGGCACCCAGCTGCTGGTCGGAAATCTCGGCGGCACCGGCACGGTGAAAATGGATTCCGGCACCCTCACGGTGGTGAATGAAATCGAGGTCGGCAACGGCGCTGGCAGTACCGGCACCGGCAGCACCGGCACCTTCAGCATGTCCGGCGGCACTGTCACCAAATCGGGTGCCAGCACCGCCGTGACGATCGGTGGTGGCGTGAGTGTCGACGGCGGGACAGGCACAGCGAACTTGAACGGCGGAACGTTGACCACCGCAGGCGTTTTCCGCATCGGCCAGGACTTGATCACCGGCAGCCTCCACTCATCAAATGGCACCCTCAACCTCGGCGGTACCAACCTCACCGTCAACGGCGAGTTCTGGGTCGGCAACAACACCGGGGCCACCGGCACCATGAATTTCACCGGCGGCTCCCTCACCGCTAACAGTTGGTCGATCGTCGGCCGCAAGGACGACGCCAACACCGGCGTCGGAGCTGTCGGCAGCGTCACCATGACCAACGGCACCTGGACCAAGAGCGGGGAGAGTAATTTCATTGTCGGCGACACCGGCGCGGGCACCATGAACATGAGCGGGGGCCTGGTTGTGGTCACACCGCACACCACGGCGGATCGGGGCATTACCTGGATCGCCAATCGGAACAGTTGCACTGGTACTCTGACCATTTCGGGGACCGCTGAGTTTCGCAGTCCCCGCTTCGTACTCGGGGTGCAAGCCGCTACCAACGGCACCCTCAACTTGAACGGCGGCACCGTCAAAACCTTCGGAATCACAGGCGGCGCAGGCACCAGCACGGTAAACTTCAATGGCTCACAGATCATCGCGAGCGGCAGTAGCAGCAATTTCCTCGGCACGCTCAATAATGCTAACATCAATGCCGGCGGCTTGCTGGTGAATACCGCAGGCTTCAATCTAACCGCCCCACAGGCGCTCGCGGGGACCGGCGGTGTGATCAAGACCGGCGCGGGAACACTGACCCTGACCGGCGCGAATACCTACACCGGCAATCATGCCGTCAATGCGGGAAAACTGGCCGTTGCCACCCAGTCCACCGGCATCGGCGACTTCATCGTCGCCAACGGGGCCACCATGGGTGTGGTCCAGACCGCTGACTTGACCCTGACGCTGGCCAACGTCACCCTGGGTTCCACAGGGGCTTCTTCGTTGGATATCGACCTTGGAAACTACGCCGGCAATCCCATTGCGGCCACCTTGAACATCACGGGTGTCTTGACGCTCAACGGGCCGGTCACGGTCAACATCGCCGACCTGCAGTCGGCACCCGGGTCCTTTCCGTTGATTTCCTATGTCTCTCCGAAAATCGGATCCGGCAGTTTCGTGCTGGGTCACCTGCCGGAAGGCGTGAGCGCCACTCTAACTGACAATGGCAGCGGGCTGGTCACCTTGGATGTCACCAATATTTCATTTCCAAAATGGACGGGAGCCGTTGACGGCGTGTGGGACACCACGACGCAGAACTGGTCCGATCTCCTGACGTTGCTGCCGAGCCTGTATGCCGATCCCGTTCCGGTGGTGTTTGACGATTCCGCCGCCGCCAACACTGCAATCACGCTCAATATCCCCGTCGCTCCGGACAGCGTAACTTTCAACAACTCCACCGCCATCTATAGCCTCGCTGGAGCCGGCAATATCACCGGGGCCGGCGGTTTGACCAAGACCGGAAGCGCCGGGCTCACACTCAGCACCGCCAATACCTATACCGGTGTCACCACACTATCAGGCGGCATCACCTCGGTCAACAGCCTGGCTAACGGTGGCTCCGCCAGTTGCATTGGTGCTTCTTCGCCGGCGGCATCCAATCTCGTCTTCAACGGTGGCACCCTCAATTATACCGGGCCCGCGGTCACCTCTGACCGCGGCTTCACCATCAATGCCACGGGTAGTGCGATTGCCACGGCCAGCGACCTCACCTTGGGCGGGCAGATTGCCTCACCTAACGGAAATTTCATCAAGTCGGGCGCGGGCAACCTGACATTGTCCTACAACGGCGCCAACGTCTTTGGCACCGTCAGCCAAGGCATCCAGGTGCAGGGCGGCACCCTCACCCTGAGCGGTGCCGGGGCCCAGTCCAATACGGTGGCCGGTGAATTGTGGGTGGCCGATCTGCCTGATGTTCCTGCCGATTTAGTGCTCAACAACACCTCGCTGACCACCAGTAGTTGGTTGGCGATCGGCCGCGGCAACGGCGATACCGGGGTCTGCAACGTGACGGCCACCAACTCGACGATCCAAACCGTCAACTTCAGCGCCGGCTTCAACAACGGCCTCGCCAACAATGCCAGCAAGACCCATGTGACACTTAACAACACGAATTGGACCAACAACGGCTTGACCTATCTTGCAGAAAGCACCGGATCGACCGCCACGATGACGCTCAGCGGAAATTCCCAGTATATCATCAATAACAACATCCTGGTGGCCCGCTTCGGCACCGCCCAGGCGGTTCTTACTCTAACCGGTACGAGCAGTGTGACGAAATCCGCGGGTTATTGCTCGATTGGCAATGAAGGAACAGCGGTCATGAATGTCCAGAACAGTGCGAGCTTCAACGCTCCCAACAACGACTTCAACATCGGCGATGTAGGCGCTTCCACCGGCACCCTCAACCTGATGGATTCCGGCACCGTGAGCGTCGTCAATGCCTATATCGGCAAAAACATCAACACCCACGGCACCCTGAACCAGACCGGCGGCGTGTTCTTAAGTGGCACCTTTATCTCAATCGGCCGCTACCAGGGAGGGACCGGCACCGTCAATGCATCCGCCGGCACGCTCACAGCCACAACCACGCTGACCGTCGGCGAGGCAGGCACTGGAACACTCAATATCTCCGGCAGCGCCATCGTCACCGTCAACGGCGCCGCCACCTACGTCGCAGGCACGAATACCGGCAACGGCACGCTGAATCTCAACGGCGGCACCCTCATCACCAAGCAAGTCATCGATGCTGGCGGTAACAGTCTCGTCAACTTCAACGGCGGCATCCTCAAAGCCGCCGCGGGGGCCAACCCCGCATTCCTGAGCGGCCTCGATTCCGTGAATATTCTATCAGGCGGTGCCGTCATCGACACCAACGGCCAGAGTCTGGCCGTCGCGCAGAATCTCAGCGGCAGCGGCGGGCTCACCAAGTCCGGTGCAGGGGTGCTGACGCTATCAGGAACCAATACGTATACCGGCCCCACCACCGTCAATGGCGGCACGCTCTCGGTGTCCAGCGCCTATTTCGCCAACGCGGCCACCATCACCATCGCAAGCGGAGCCGTGCTCAATCTAACGCATGGGTTGACCGACCAGGTTGGCGGCCTCAAGATTGGCAACATCACCCTGCCAGTGGGCATTTATGACGCCACCACGCATCCGGGGGTGATCACCGGCTCCGGTAAACTTCAGGTGATCATCACCGCTTCCGCCTACGATACCTGGATCGCCGGCTTCCCATCCATCGCTCCGGCAGACCGGGGTCCCGCTGCCGATCCAGATCACGATGGCAGCTTGAATATGGTGGAGTTCGCATTGGGTGGCGCTCCCGACAGCGGCAGCAGCCGGCCGGGAATCTACACCATCCTGGCGGACAGCAATGGCGATACCCTTAAGGAATTGCTGATGACCATCGCCGTGCGCAGCGGCACGCCGGCCTTCACCGGCAGTCCCTCGCCCAGCGCCAGCCAGGACGGCGTCACCTACACCATCGAGGGCAGCACCACGCTGGGTTCCTTCACAGGCACGGTGACACCCGTTAGCTTGGTGGCACCGCCGGCCCCTAACGCGGCACCGCCGGGCGGCTACGAATACCGCACCTTCAGCCTGGGCGGCTCCAATGGATTGCCCGCCGGCGGCTTCCTGCGGGTCAAGATTACCCAGTGAGCGAAATTGATGTTCGGGCTTGAAAGTCCGGTCTGGAATTGGAAGTATTTGGGGGCAGGTGTTTGTTAGCGCCTGCCCAGCCAATGATCCATCCAATCCAAGCCACCATGAAATCATACTCCCTGTTTTGTGTCGCTGCTCTCTGCAGCGGTGCCATCGCTGCCGATGGCCCGAAAGCCCCCACCGCCGAAGCCTTTGGCAAGACCACCGACGGCACCGCCGTCGAGGTGTTCACCCTCACCAACACCAATGGCATCAAACTCCGGGCCATGACCTACGGAGCCATCGTGTTGAGCATCGAGACGCCCGATCGCGACGGCAAGCTGGCCGACATCGTGCTCGGATTCAACACAGTGGACGAGTATATCAAGGACACGCCCTATTTCGGCGCGGTGGTCGGCCGCTATGGCAACCGGATTGCCGACGGCAAGTTCAGCCTCGGTGGCAAGACCTACTCACTCGCCACCAACAATGAGAACGGCGGCATCAAGACCGCGCTGCACGGCGGCCTCAAGGGCTTCGACAAGGTCGTCTGGAAAGGTGAGGGCCTCCTCAACAAGGACGGCTCGCAGGGTGTGAAGTTCACCTATCTGAGCAAGGACGGCGAGGAAGGCTACCCCGGCAATCTCAGCTTGAGCGTCACCTATTCACTCAGTAACAAAAATGAGTGGAAGATCCAGTATGCCGCCACCACCGACAAGGCCACCCCTGTCAACGTCACGCAGCACAGTTATTTCAACCTCAAGGGTGAAGGCAACGGCGACATCCTCAGCCACGAACTGATGCTCGCCGCGTCGAAGTACACTCCGGTCACTGCCGCCCTCATCCCTACCGGCAAGCTCACCCCGGTGGCTGGCACGCCGTTTGACTTCACCAAGCCCACCGCCATCGGTGGCCGCGTCAAAGCCGATGACGAACAACTGAAATTCGGCGGCGGTTACGACCACAACTGGGTGCTCGACAACCAGGGCGGCGAGCTGGCATTGGCCGCGAAGGTATACGAACCGACCACCGGTCGCACGCTGGAAGTGCTGACCACCGAGCCGGGGATCCAGTTTTATTGCGGCAATTTCCTGGATGGCACGCTCACCGGCAAGTCCGGCAAGAAGTATGAGTTCCGCAACGGCTTCTGCCTGGAAACCCAGCATTACCCGGATTCCCCTAACCAGGCGAACTTCCCCAGCACCATCCTCAAGCCCGGCAAGGCGCTGAAAAGCACCACCGTCTTCCGCTTCGGCAGCAAGAAGTGAGCGCCGGAAGACAGCCGTCCTCGGCTGTCAGGGAAGCCGGGTGTCCACGCCTGGCGTGCCTCCAGCATGAGCTTTGAACCCCTTCAGGGTCCCGTCCAGCACTTGGACGGGACCCTTTTTTTATCCATATCTTCTGAGCACCACTTCGGGTCTCCACGCTAGCGGCTTTGCGGGCAATCTTGCAAGTCACTCGGGGGCCTCACGGGTCGAGCGGGCTTTCGTGCCAGAGCAGGCCGGCGTTGGCATTGCGCTGGAGTTCGGCGATGACCTGCGCGCCGAGCAACAGGATCAGCGCTACGGCTTCCAGGGTGAACAACACGATGATGACCGTGGCCATCGACCCGTAAATCGCGTTGACCATCGAAATGTTGGTGTAGTAGGCGACTAACAGATGGCGGGTGATTTCCCACAGGATGGCCGCGGTGAGACCGCCGGCGAGGGCGCGGCGGAACGATACCCGGGCCACCGGCATGAGTTTGTAGAACAGGGTGAAGAGCAGGACGAGCCCGAGCACGCCGGTTAGATAGAGGATCAGGCCGAGGTGAATGTGCATGATCGCGTCGACCCCGGGCAACGGGTGGTGAATCTGGCTTTGCGCGTCGATGATCACGTTGGCGGAGGTGACGACGATCAGGCCGGCCGCGATGATCAGAATGAATCCAAAGGGCATCAGCGCTGAGATCCAGAACTTGCGTTTGAGGGTGGGCAGCGGCCGGTGGAAGATGATGGCGAAGGCGTCCTCAAGCACGCGGAATGCCATTGAACTGAAGAACAGCAGGACTCCCACGCCAATCCCGCCGACGAGTTTGCGGTTGTGCAGGAAGCCCTCCAGCACATCGGATAGAGTGGTCGTGAAGCCTGGTGCGATGAGGGACACCTCGTTGGTGAGCGACTCCATCAGGATCCGCTGGTCAAAGAGGTGGGAGAAAGCCACCATCAGCACTGCCGAGAGGGGGATGAGCGAGAGCATCATGTTATAGGCCACCGCCCCGGTGAGCAGCAGGCCGTGATTGCGCAGGAAAAAATCATGCAGCACCCGGTTGGCGAAGCGCAGCAGGTGGATGGCCAGTAGACGGGTTCTCATGAGTGGGGATTCTGCAGTCGGTGTCGGCCAATTGCGTTGCGGGTGATTGCCTCCCATAATGATTGATTTGTTGCGGCTTGTCTGGCCGTGCCGCGAGTGGGGTGGTCCCCTGGATGGGAACGGCCCGGGATGGCATATCTCTGCGACCGTCCGCTAACGGTTATGACTTGTAAGTGGCGCCAAGCGCTCTGTCAAGGCACCCGGCGGACCAGAGCGGGGACACTCTTGTCCCCCCGTGAAAGCATTGGACGGATGGCTCACAGCTTGTCCCTGCGCGCTTTTGCTGGCTTTAGTCAGTAAAAAAACTTGGCATCGCGGAATTGATCAGTATATTTCTCGGGTGTAAACCCAAGCTCAACAAACCCACTCATGACGGATAACGAGAAACTCAGGAAACTTTTCCAAGCGGCGCTGCGGGTGCCTGATCAACTGCAACCGGGGGACCAAGCGGCGGGCACGGCGGCTTCCGGAGGGATTCCTCAGCCAGCCAGCCAGGTGCTGCCGCCACCCGTGCCAATATCCAGCGGATTAGTGGCTGCCGCCCCGTCCCCGGCCCCGGGCATCGCCAATGCCGGACTCGATGCTGCGGCCTCGGCGGAACTCGGCGCGTTGCTCGACGAGCAGCACAAGCGCAAGAGGCGCAAGCGCCGCCTCGAGGCACTGGCAACCCTGGGCGTGTTCTTGGCGCTGACAGGCGGCGGTTTCGGGTGGTTCGTCCACTCGCCTGAGCGGGTCCAGGCATTCCATGAGGCAATGCGGGACATTCATTCCCTCGGCGACATACAGGGTTTGGTTGCCAAGTACCGCATCGCGCTGGATCGCGTCGCGGTCCACTCGGGACAAATTGACGGTGCCACCGAGTCGATGGGGGTTTCATCGCACCAGGACGGGGAGAAAGACCCGAACTTCGACAAGGAAATGCACACCATGATGGGCGGCGGCGGGACAACGAGCGGCGAGCGCAGCCGCGGCCTGCTGGAAAAATTTGGCAATCGCAAGCCGGACGTGGCAGCGCCTAGTGCTGCGGCCGAGACCCGCCTGGGGGCAGGCCGGGCGGGCGGGACACCCTGAGCCCGCGGCTGCTCCCGACTCACTTGGCTGTACAGGCGGCGGGCTGGATGCTCGTGCCACGAGGCTCGGGCATCCTGCCCGGAGCCTCCAAGCAAGAGCTACTCCCGATTTCACGCCCAGCGTAGCGCGGTTCCGGTGCTAGATAGGAAAATAGAAACCACGGATTTCACGGAACACTCGGATAAAGAAAGAGTTGTGAATTTTTTGGCACTCCCACGAGGTCAGGTGTTCTGAAGTTGGTATTTTTCTAATGAAAATCACACGGCAGGAGTGTCCCGACGGCCTCTCAAGCCGGAGCTCCGTCGGGCGCGACCTCTGCGTCCTCACCGTCGGGGATGAAGCGGGAAATGTCCTGGAGTTTCTCGCCTTCCTTGAGGGTGAGTAGTTTCACGCCCTGGGCATTGCGGCCGGTTTCGCGGATTTCAGCGACCCGGATGCGGATGCTTTGGCCGGTGGAGGTCATCAGCATCAACTCGTCCTCGTCGGTCACGGTGACGGCGCCGACCACCGGGCCGGTTTTGTCGGTGACCTTCATGGTGATGATGCCCTTGCCGCCGCGGGATTGGCGGCGGTATTCCTCGAAGGCGGTGCGCTTGCCGAGTCCATTTTCCGAGGCCACCAGCAGCGTGCATCCCTGGGTGACGAGAGCGAGACCGACGACGAAGTCGGCTTCGTCTGGGCGGATGCCGCGCACGCCGGCGGAGGCGCGGCCCATCGAGCGGGTGTCATCCTCTTGGAAGCGCAGGCTCATGCCTTCGTGGGTGACGAGGACGATGTCGTCGGAGCCGGAAGTGAGGCGCACGCCGATGAGCTCGTTGGCTTCCTCGAGGATGATGGCGATGATGCCGTCCTTGCGGTAATTGCGGAAATCATTGAGGGCGGTCTTCTTGACCTTGCCGGAGCGCGTGGCGAAAAACACGAAGCCGGCATCCTCGCGGAACGTCACGTCGTTGCCATCCTCATCCACCGCACGTTCGAGGCGTAGCAGTGCGGCGATTTTTTCCTCGGGCTTGAGATTGAGCACATTGCGGATGCTGCGGCCCATCGATGTGCGGGCCCCTTCGGGCAGTTCGTAGACGCGCTCGACATACACGCGGCCGGTGTTGGTGAAGAACATCACGTAATCGTGGGCCTGCACCGAGAACAAATGCTCGATGAAATCATTCGCCTCGTCCTTGCCGGTGGCGCGGGTCTCCATGCCCTTGAGGCCCTTGCCGCCGCGGCCTTGCAGGCGGTACTCGCTGGACGGGGTGCGTTTGACGTAGCCGCGGTGTGAGAGGGTGACGATCATCGCATCGTTGGCGATGAGATCTTCCATGGCCACTTCGCCGGCTTCGGCGAGGATCGGGCACTTGCGCGGCGTGGCGTGCTTGTCCTTGATAGCGCGCAATTCGTCCTTGATGATGGTCAGTACGCGTTCCTCGCGGGCGAGGATGTCCATCAAGTCCTTGATGTCGACGAGGATCGAATCATACTCGCCCTTGACCTTGTCGCGCTCCATTCCGGTGATCTGGTAGAGCCGGAGTTCGAGGATGGCGTTGACCTGGCGTTCGCTGAAGACGTAGCGCTCGCCTTGGATGGCGGCCTGGGAGCGGATGAGGATGCCGAGGGACTCGGCAGTTGCGACCGAGAATTGATAGGCGGCGAGGCGTTCGCGGGCCTCATCGCGGTTTTTGGAATCGCGGATGATCTTGATGAAATCATCGAGGTGGCCGAGCGCCAGCAGGAACGCTTCCAGCAATT
>CAIVSK010000002.1 GCA_903908495.1 Akkermansiaceae bacterium | reverse complement strand
TTGCCGCCGGTTATGGCGATCGGGCGTGCAGCGCCCCAGCCGCGCTCCGAGGCATCGCGTGCGGCGAGCCGGCGGGACTTCACCGATCCCCTTGTGGTCTCCTACCCGCCCGGCACGCCACCGCCGCACCACGCATCGAATGCCGACCCGGAGGTGGCCGCCGCTTTTGATAAGATCGGCCTGATGCTGCGCGATTACCGCAGCCTAACCGGCGAAAACCCGGTAGGCACCAACGCCGAGATCATGCAAGCCATCATGGGCGGCAATCCCAAGGGCGCGCAACTCGGGCCGCCGGAGGGCCAGCAGCTCAACGCCAGCGGCGAACTCATCGATCGCTGGGGCACACCCTATTTTTTCCACCAACTCGGCAAGGACTTGATGGAGATTCGCTCCGCCGGGCCTGACCGCCGGATGTGGAACGACGATGATCTGGTGAGCGACTAAGTGCGCCGCCCGCGCCGCAGCGCCAGGCCGGTCATGCCTAACAGCCACAGGCCGGCGGCCGCCGGCTCGGGTGCCAGCGTGTAAGTGACCACCAACTGTGCCGGTTGAATCGCCCCGCCCGGTTGCTCCTTGGAGCCGAAACGCCGCCCGCTGCCCAGCGCAGATTCGTTTTGACTGGCGAGGATGAAGCCGAAGTTGGCCGCCGGATTGGCCTGCCAGAAGGTGACATCATCGACCAGCCCGCTGGTCGAGCCCCAGACATAGCCGCCGATCCCGGCGATGGCCGTGGTGGCGCTGGCAGCGTCCGCGAAATCCGTGCCGATCAAGCCGCCGGGCGTGGCCCACGAGTTGGCGGCGAAGTGGCGCTCGTTCCACGTCGCATCGCCCGCCATGGCGGCGGATCCGGTCGTGTCACTGCCCGAGCCTTCACCCCAGCTCACAAACATCCGGTAGATGCTGAAATCGGAACCCACCGGCCCGGCGTGCTGGTCGGGGTCGGGCTGTCGGGTGACGTAAAGCGCCACTTGCACATCCGTGACCACAGCCCCGGACGGCAGCGCGCCGAGGTCAAAACGGAACAGCGCCCGCGACCGCGAATACGCTTGGTTGGTCCCCGCCACAAGGGTCGTCGCGCCCAGGTTCGCATCGGGTTTCGCCTCGAAGATGGATGTGTCCGCCACCGCCGCGAGGGTCAGCGTCGCCGCCGATGCCCACGGACATGCCGCCAACAGCGCCAGCAGTCCGGTCGTGACCTGGAAACGGCGGCGATGAAAAAATGCACGGGATGGGCCTGGTTCTAACATGATGCTGCGGCCTTGATGCATCGGCTAGACCGGGGGCGGGGCGAGTCGCGGCGCTAGCGGCAGCGTCACTTCTTGGCCGGCAGTTCGCTCTTGCTGCCCTCGCCGGGCAATTTGATCTCGAGTTTGACGGCGGGGGGGGGGGCTTTGGCCGGTTCGACGGGCCTGGCGACCGGGACTGGAGCTGGCTTGTCGGTGGCGTTGGATTTATCGCCGGCCGGTGCCGGTTTGTCACCGTTGGTGAGTTTTTCGCCGGCAGGGGCGGGCTTGTCGCCATCGGCGGGTTTTTCGGCCGCAGCGGCGGGTTTGTCACCGCTGGCGGGTTTGTCGGCTGCGGCGGCGGGTTTGTCACCGCTGGCGGGTTTGTCGGGCGCTGGTCCCGCATCGCTGCGGATTGCTTGAAACAGGAGGTTGTAGTTGTGGCGCAGTACCGCAGGGTAGGACACGCGGCCCGGCTCAACGATTTTTTCCAGCAGCAGTTTGGCGGAGAGGTCTGCCACCAGGTCGGTGCCGATTTTCACCGCGCGGTCCATGCCGACGAGTTTCTGGCCGGCCTCGTTGCTGGTTCGGATGAGATCGGAGGTGATGGCGCGGCCTTGGATGGCGATGGTGGACTGGGCGGATTCGATGTTGCCCTTGGCGCTGACGGTGATTTCCAGCACGGCGTGATCGTCGGAGGCTAGCCAGCCGCGCACGTTGTCGATGCGCAGCGAGACGAACAGGCCGCCATCGGGGGTGGGGGTCACCTCGGGCTTGTAGGTGCGGTAGCTGGCACCGGACAGCGGGTATTCGGCGGCGGCGTTGCCGCGCTTGGTCCAGCCGCCGAGGCTGGCGCCAAATGCCAGCTGGTCGATGGAGACGGCAGCTTGGGTGGCCAGCGCCGAGGCGAGCAGGGCGATGAGGGAGAATCTGAGGACGTTCATGGTGAAGCGAGGCGTTGCCTGCCGATCGCGCGGCTCGACGGGCGGGGGGTTACTGGCCGACAGCGGGGCCCATGGTGCCTGCCGCGCTGGTTGGCGGGGTTTCGCTGGCCGGGGCGGTGGCGGGTGTCTTCGGCTCCAAGGCGATGCCTTCGGCGGCGGCAAAATCGGCCAGAGCCATGTCGGCCATGGCCTTTTGTTCGGATTCCTTGAGGTGGACTTCACCGAAATCGAGGCTGTCGCGGGATACCCTGGCGCGGCCGGCGGCCTTGCTGCGTTCGTCTTCGACGATTTCGCTGAGGCGGCCGAGGGTGTCGCCGGAGCCGCCGACGGTGGTGATCATGCCGGCGGCCATTTCGTTGAGTTCTGCCATCGCTTTTTGAAGTTTCAGATCATCGATGTCACGGCGCAGTTTGTCAATTTTGTCGCGGGCGCTTTTGATGGACACGTCGCGGGCGCGGATGAGTTCCTTGTAGCGTTTTTCGGCATCGCCGAGCTGGGTGGCCACCTCATCGTGCTGCTTGTCGACGCCTTGGAGGCGCAAGGCGTACTCGGCGGCGGCATCGCGGTTGCCGGCGGTGAGCATGGCCTTGGTTTTGGCGCGCAGTTCGTTTTCCTCGATTTCGAGTTTTCTGGCTTGGGACAGGAGTCGCTCGACGAGGCCGGCGTGGGCTGCCAAGCCGTTGTTGAATTCCCCGATCTGCTTGCGCAGGTTTTCTTTTTCCACCTCCAGCAGGGCCTCCGGGTTTTTGCGCTCGAGCCCGCCGATGAAGAGGCCGAAAAAGCCCCGGATGAGATTTGAGATGCGATTGAACATGGCCGTTACAACGGCGGTTTGTAGCCAATTTTTGCTACCGATGCAAGTGGAACCTGCCGATGAAAATGGAACCTGCCGATGCAAGCGGAAACGGCGGGACCAGGATGACCACGGATGAAGAGGATTTCACGGATTTCAAAACACGGCGGTTGCGCTGGGGCGGGTGCCTCGCTAGCCTTGGCGCGTGATCCGTCCGGTCGATGTCCTGCTTGAGTATTTGCACGCCCAACAAGCGCGGGGCATGACCCATTTGCATTTGGATTCTGACGCCCGCAGCAGTCTGCGCGGGCTGAGCGAACGCATCCGGGGCGGAAAAACCAACGTCGAGGCTCCCGCCGCGGTGCCTGCCGCCAAACCGCGTCCGGTCCCGGTCATGCTCGCCGAGGAGGAGATGGACCGGGAGGAGGTGCTCGTCGCGCCACGCCCGCAGGCCCCCGCGCCGCGTCTGGTCATTGATGGCGCGTCGCGTGCCGACAAGCTCGCCTCTCTGCGCCGCCAGGCGGAAACCTGGGCACCCGCCCAGGCCTTGGGCACCTTGCGCGAGGTGATGGTTTTCGCCACCGGCGATCCCGAGGCGCGGCTTATGCTTATCGGCGAAGCGCCGGGCTATGAGGAGGAGCGCAAACGCGAGCCCTTCGTCGGCCCCGCCGGCCAACAACTCGACAAAATCCTCAAGGCCATGGGTCTGGAGCGTGCCGCGGTCTACCTTACGAACATCGTCAAGTTCCGCCCTGCCGCCGCCCGCCAGACGACCAACAACCGCCCGCCGACCCCCGAGGAAATCGCCGCCTGCCTGCCCCTGCTGCGTGAGGAAATCAACATCGTCCGCCCGCAGTGCATCATCGCCTTGGGCGGCTGCGCGGCCGAGGGCCTGCTCGGTGCCGGCGGCAATATTCCGGCCCTGCGCGGCTCTTGGCATGACTTCGGCGGCGTGCCGGTGCGAGTCACCTGGCATCCGAGCCATTTGTTGCGCTCCACCGACGACATTGCGACCAAGCGCCTGGTGTGGGAGGACATGTTGGCCGTGATGGAGCTAACGGGCTTGCCCATCTCCGACAAGCAACGCGGGTACTTCCTGCCGAAGGTCTGATTTCTTCAGCCCAGCCGCTCCGCCAGATAGGGCGTCCACAGGGTGGCGACGATGGTTTCCTGGGCGGTCTCCATTTTCTCGCGCGCGGCGGGTTGATCGTCCTCGTGGCTGGCTAGGTGGAGCAGGCCGTGGACGAGGTAGCGGAGGATTTCGCGGGGCAGCGGCTCGGCATATTCAGCGGCCTGGCGCTGGGCCACTTCCGCGCCGATGACAATTTCGCCGTGATGGAAGGTGATCACATCGGTGGCACCGGCGATGTCCATGAACTCGCGATGCACGCGCTCGCTGGTGGCGTCGTCGACCAGGGCCACCTCGATGGTGGCCAGATGGCACAGCGGGGAATCCTCGAGGGCGGCGTGCTGGAGGGCAAGGTCGGCGGCTTGCGCGGCGACTTGCTCCAACAGCGTGAGCCAGGTCTCCGGGATCTCGACGAGTTGCTGATGATTGCCAATGATGATTTCGAGCGACATGGGGATGGGCTGGGTGGGGTGGCCGGGGGGGGGCTCAGGCGGGCAACGAGGTCCGCGGCGGCGGGAGTGCTTTGGCAGCGATTTCCGCATCGCCGGGGATGCGCTGTAACTCGGTGCGTTTGGGGGTTTGCGGCCCGCGCTCGTCATCTTTCGGATAGTCGATGCGGGCATGCAACATGCTGCGCAAGGTGGCGGCAAAGCTGTCTTTGACCACCGCCAACTCCCTGAGGGTCAGCGGGCAATCGTCGAGTTGGCCGTCGGTCATTTTGGCGCGCACCAAGTCTTCGATGAGCGCCCGGATCTTCGCCAGGGTCGGCTTGCGCAGCGTGCGCGACGCGCTCTCCACCATGTCCGCCAGCGCAATGATGCCGCTCTCGCGGGTGCTCGGCAGCAGGCCCGGATAACGGAAATTTTTCTCGTCGACGTGCGGCAGATCTTCCGGGTTTTCCAGACCGCGGTCGACTTTTTCCAAGTCGCTCTTTTTCTGCTCCTGGGCGCGGCGGTAAAAGTAATACACCAGCGAGTCGCCGTGATGCTCTTGGATCACGTTGATGATGCGCGGGTTGAGCTTGTGTTTGACGGCGATATCCACGCCGTCCTTGAGGTGGGCAATGATGATCAGCGCGCTCATGGTGGGGGTGAGCGTGTCGTGCGGGTTGTCGCTGCCGTCCTGCTGGTTTTCAATGAAATAGAGCGGCTTTTTGAGTTTGCCGACATCGTGGAAATACGAGCAAACGCGGCACATCAGGGCGTTGGCACCGATTTTCTCGGCGGCGGCCTCGGCCAGCGATGCGACGACCAAGCTGTGGTGGAACGTGCCGGGTGCCTCCAACTGCATCTGCCGCAGCAGCGTGTGGTTGAGGTCGCTGAGTTCCAACCAACTGATGTCGGTGGTGAGTTGAAACATCCCCTCAAAAACGGGCAGCAGGCCGCTGATGAACAGCGCCGCAAACACCGCCGTGCCGAGAACCGCGCCGCTGCCCAAACCGAAAATCTCGAGGTGATCGACCGCCCCGCTGCCAAAGCAGGCGATCAGGTCCAGGCGGCCCCACACGATGGCCACCACCAGGGACATCACGCCAGTGAGAATGCCGGCGCGCAGCAGTTGGCCGCGCTTGCGGACGTTGCCGGTGAGCAATACTGCGGTGAAACCGGACACCAGACTGAGCGTGAGAAAGCCCAGCATGTCTTCCGGCGGCACCAGCAGGCTGCCGATGAGGCTGACGTAAATGGCTGAAAACGTCCCCACGCTGCGCCCGAGCAGGATGCCGTGGAGCATCGGTGCCAACGCAAACGGCACCAGCAGGTAGCGGAATACCTCGGGCACGTCCGGTGAATTGGTCAGGCGCAGGATCAGCCCCGCAATGAGCAGGTGGGCGAGGTTGCCCCCCAGCACCAGGGTGACTCGGCTGTTGCGGCGGCAGGGAACCTGGCGGTTGGCGTGTAGCATCGCTACGGCGGTGAGCGCCAACACGAACCCCAGCAGCGCCCGCCGGAGCGATTCCTCGAACACCGCCCGGTGGAGGGTTTCATCGCCCGGCCCGCTGGTGTCGGCCTTGAGAATGATCACCACCGTGGCCACGGCAAAGGTGGCATACAACGCGAATTTGACTGCGAAGCTCTCCTCGAGCGCTTGGATGGCCGGATTTTCACTGTACACACGGCGTTTCCGCCCGGACGAAAGTCCTTGCCGAGCAAGCTGCCAGCGTTTGATTGCATCCAGAAATCCCACGGCGTTTTGATCGGTTGCTCGCGCCGGACCGGCGGGTGCCGCTCAGGTCGCGGCGCGGACACTAGCCCACTCAGCCGCCCTTGGCAATTGGCAATTTACGCGCTGTCCGGAGCGAGCACTCCACATTGGCCGCGCAAGCATGGAGTGCGGTGGGAAGCGAAGCGCCACACCGCTTTGGCTCGATGCCGGGAGAGCGGGCGGGCGTTTATTCGGGGGGGCGGGGCTCTCACCATTGCAAATCCGCGACCACCGGGCGGTGGTCGGAGCCGAGGTCCGGCCCGGTCCAGCACGCGTGAGTGTGGATCGGCCCACTGAGCAGAATCAGGTCGATGGGAATGGCGACGAAGGGGATCCGGCGCTGCCACGTGGCGCTGAAGCCGCTGCCAAGTCGGGTGTCGCGCAGGCCAGCCTCGAACAGGGGGCGCAGCGCGTGGCTCCACGGCGTGGCATTGAAATCGCCCGCCACAATCACCGGTCGGGTTTCGTTGCGCAGGCGCTTGGCTAGTTCCTCGTACGCCGTGTCGCGGGCCTCTGACAAGGCCGCCGATAGCGGCGAGGGCGGGTGCATTCCGACGAAAATGACCTGCTGGCCGTCGATATCGAGCGTCACTTGCACCATGGCCACGCCGAGCACCGGGCTTGGCACCAGGATTTGCTCGACGATGGGGTACTTTGAAAACAGCGCAAAGCCGAAATTGTGGGTTTGGGAGTGGTTGATGCAGTGGGGCAGGGTCGTTTTCAGCGGTGCCAGGCCGGCTTCCCATGCCGGCGTGACTTCCGGAAAGAACGCGATGTCAGGAGCCGTTTGTTGCACCCAGTGCACGGTGTCGGCATAACGCGTGTTGGTGAAAAGCACGTTGAAGCTGACCACGCGCAAGGGCCGTGCGAGCGGCGGACCGGCGGCGTGGCGGGGCAGGTAATACGGTGCCAACTGCCAGCCGGGGAGAACCAAAAACAACGCCGGCAGCAAGGCCCGGCGGAACTGGCGTTTTCCTAACAATACCAGCAGGCACAGCGCTTGAAATCCGCCGTATTGCGCCTGAAAGTTATTGCACAAGTCAAACATCCACCAGCGCCCGCCGGCCAGTCCCAACAGGGATACCGCGCCGCCTAGCAGTGAAAACACCGCCACTGTCCGCCAGTGGCAACACAGCGCCAGCACCCCTCGGAATTTCCTCCCCAACCCATCGGTCATGCCCGGAGCGTGGCAGCGCCGCCGGTCGCCGTCAAGGAGTGCTGGCTTCCGGCCGCCGTTGCCCATGACCCGCCAATGAATGGGGGCATTGAGGTTCTCACTGTGCCCTCAGGGTCCGTGGCGGCTGGGAGCCTCCCCCTGGAAACGCGGAATTCCCCAACTTCGTGATTTTCATCGAGCGCGGAAATGCGCATGCTGCGGGCATGTCCGAGCCCGTACTCACCCCGATGATGGCCCAGTACCAAGCCATGCGGAAGTCCCTGCCTGCGGACGTGCTGCTGATGTACCGGCTCGGGGATTTTTATGAAATGTTCTTCGAGGACGCCAAAACCGCCTCGCCCATCCTCAATGTGGCGCTGACCCGCCGCAACGGCATTCCGATGTGCGGCGTGCCCTATCATGCCGCTCAAGGCTATCTCGCCCGCCTGCTCAAGGCCGGTAAACGGGTGGCCATCGCCGAACAAACGTCCGAGCCCAAGCCCGGCAAACTCGTCGAACGCGAAATCGCCCGCATTCTAACGGCCGGATCGATCGACGACCTCACCCTCCTCGACGACCAGCGCCCGAACTATCTGGCCGCCGTGTGCCGCCACGGCAAATCCGTCGGCCTCGCCTGCGTCGATCACACCACCGGCGAGTTCACCATCGCCGAGTTCGCCGATCTCGGGCAGCTCGAGGATGAATTGTCGCGCATCAGTCCGTCGGAGTTGTTAGTTCCGGACCATCAGTCGGCGGAATTCGGCAAGCTGCGCCACAGCCTCGCCTACGAGGGCTATGCCTTCCTGCCCGAGCACGCCACCCAACTGCTGCGCGACCATTTCAACGTCCACTCGCTCGATGGTTTCGGCTGCTCGCAACTCCACGCCGCCAGCGGTGCCGCCGGCGCGGTCCTGCATTACCTCATCCATCAGCTGCGCCGCGCCTGCGGCCACCTCCACCCGCCGCAGGTGCGCGCCAGCGCCGACCACGTCCTCATCGATGCCGCCTCGCAGCGCAATCTCGATCTGGTGGAAAGCCGCTCCGGCAAGGCCCACACGTTGTTAGGAGTGCTCGACCGCTGCGCCACCCCGATGGGCGCGCGCTTGTTGCGGGATTGGATTTTGCATCCGCTGCGGGACATCGCCACCCTGACGTCAAGGCAGGACCTCATCGCCGATTTTCTGGCGGAGCCATTTCTGCTGGCAAAGTGCCGGGAGGCGCTCAAGGGCATCCGCGACATCGAGCGCACCACCGGCCGCTTGTCGCAGGGCAGTGGCAATGCCCGCGATCTGCAGAGCCTCGCCATCTCACTCTCGCACATCCCCGCGCTCAAGACCGACCTCGCCACGCTCGGCACCGCCCGCGCTTGCCTGGCCAGTTCGCTGACCTCTCGCCTCCACGATTTCTCCGATCTGACAAAAATGCTGGAGACCGCGCTGGCCGATGAACCGCCCGCCAACCTGCGCGATGGCGGCATCATCCGCGACGGGTGGTCGCCGGAACTCGATGAACTGCGCAGCGCCGCCAGCGGCGGCAAGGACTGGATCGCGCGGCTGCAAGCCGACGAGCGCCAGCGCACCGGCATCGACTCGCTCAAAATCAAGTTCAACAACGTCTTCGGTTACTTCATTGAAATCACCTCGTCGCATCTGGCAAAAGTGCCTGATGACTACACCCGCAAGCAAACCATGTCCAACGCCGAGCGCTACATCACCCCGGCGCTCAAGGAAATGGAAAACAAGGTGCTCGGCGCCGAGGAACGCTCCAAGCAACTCGAGGGCGAATTGTTCATCGAGCTTCGCAGCCGCACCATCGCCCACCTGCCTGCCTTGCAGCAAACCGCCGCCTCCATCGCCGAGGCCGACGTCCTCTGCGCGCTGGCCGAGGTCGCCCAATATCACCGCCATTGCCGGCCCGTGCTCGAGGAGTCCCGCCGCCTGTTCATCACCAACGGCCGCCACCCGGTGCTCGAACAAACACTAACCGACGCTAAGTTCGTCCCCAACGACACCGAGCTGGATCCCGACAGCGCCCGCCTGCAAATCCTAACGGGTCCTAACATGGCTGGCAAATCCACCTACATCCGGCAGATCGCGCTCATCGCCGTGATGGCGCAGATCGGTGCCTTCGTGCCCGCTGATGCCGCCATCATCGGCATCGTGGACCGGATTTTCTGCCGGGTGGGTGCCTCCGATGATCTCTCGCGCGGCCAGTCCACTTTCATGGTCGAGATGAGCGAGACCGCTCTCATTCTCAATCACGCCAGTGACCGCTCGCTGGTCATCCTCGATGAAATCGGCCGCGGCACGGCCACCTTCGACGGGCTCTCGATTGCCTGGGCGGTGGCCGAGCACATCCATGACGTGATTGGCTGCCGCACGCTGTTTGCCACGCACTACCACGAGCTAACCGATCTGGTGAACACCCGCGCCGCAGTGGCCAACTACAACGTCGCGGTGCGCGAGTGGAACGATGAAATCATCTTCCTCCACAAAATCCTCCCCGGTGCCGCCGACAAGTCCTACGGCATCCAGGTCGCCCGCCTCGCCGGCCTGCCCAAACTGGTGGTCGAGAGGGCAAAATCAATTCTCTCTCACCTCGAACTCCATTCGATCAAACCCGAGGCCAAGGCCCAGGGCCCCAAGGCCAAGAACACCGTGCAGGACACCCTGCCCAAAGCCAACGTCGCGCAGATGGATTTGTTCGGCAGTTTCTAACGATTTGGCGGTGGTGCCGCTGCCAATACCGTTGCCCTTAGCCCCAATACCCATTTCATGAGGCAAGTGGAATCAGCTGCCAGGGACCCTTTTCAAACCGCCAGGCTGGGGCGTGCTGGGGAATCGGGTTGACGACGTCGGCCGGATGGATACCATTGGATTTTGTGGTAACCCAGGTCCCAGATCTATCAATATTTCAAAAACACCATGATCCACCAAGCCTCACCCCCTGCTGCGGCCTCCGACCCGCCGCCGAATGGTCTGCTAAGCATCGGGAGGGGCGACGCAATGACTTCACCGGGCCCGCAGCCGGCCGGCTGCGGCCGCCGGGCCTGGTTGCCCGGCGTGCTGCCGCTGGTAGCGCGCTACGGCCTGGCGCTGGTGGCGGTTGCGGCGGCGTTGGCATTGCACCTGTTGCTGGAGGCCTGGGTCGGCCCCGGACTGCCCACCGACGTCATGTTCTATCCGGCAGTGATGGCGGTGGCGTTGCTTTGCGGCTGCGGGCCGGGCTTGCTGGCGACGGTCTTGGCCGGCTTGGTCACCGTCTACTGGTTGATTCCGCCGATTGGGTCGTTTATGATTGATTCGCCGATTGACTGCGTGGGGTTGCTGCTGTTCATCGCCATCGGTGTGTTCATCAGCGTGGTCTCCGAGGCTTATCGGCACAACCGGCGCAAGGCCGCAAGCTATGACTGCGAGGTGGCCTTGCGCGAGAGTGAAGCGCGGTTTCGCGGCATCTTCCACCACTCCGCCACGCCGATGGCGGTGAAGCAGCCCGACGGGCGCTTCCTCGAAGTCAACCAAGCCTACTGCAAAATGTTGGGTTGCTCGGAGGCAGAGGTGTTGGGGACTGCAGTGGAGAATTTGGCCCACCCGGGCGACGGCCACGCGGCGGCGGCCATGCGCCGGCTCGGGGCGGGCGACATCACGGCGCAGCGGGCCGATAAGCGCTACCTGCACAAGAGCGGCCATCACGTGTGGTGCGACACCATCGTCTCGTCGGTGGCCCATGCGGACGGCTCATTGGCTTATGTGATCGTGCAGGCGCACGAAATCAGCGCCCGCAAGAATGCGGAGGAGAAGATCATCAGGCTCAACCAACATCTGGAATCGCGCGTGCTGGAGCGTACCGCCGAATTGCACCAGACGGTCCAAGTGCTCGAAGCGGAAATGGCCCAACGCCAGCGCCTGGAGCGCGAAATCCTTGAAATCAGCGAGCGCGAACAGTGCCGCCTCGGGCAGGACTTGCACGATGGCCTGGGCCAGGAATTGGCCGGCATCGCCCTGCTCGGCGACGTCCATGCCAAAAAACTCCTGGCCGAGGCCCACCCGCTGGCTGCTGCTGCCGCCAAAATAGCCACCTATACCCGCACCACCATCGACTCAGCGCGGCGCTTGGCGAAGGGGTTCTATCCGATAGAGCTGGAGCGCTACGGGTTGCTGCTCGCGCTGAAGGGTCTGGCGGTCCAGACGAGCCAGCGCTTGGGCATTTATTGCGAGCTGCGGCAAAGCGGCGATGCCCCGTGCTTGGAACCATCGGCCGAGATTCACGTCTATCGAATCGTCCAGGAATGCATCGGCAATGCCGTCAAACACGGCAGGCCGCGGCGCATCAGTATCGACTCGGAAGCTCACCCCGCCATGCATCTGTTCGCCGTCACAGATGATGGCGTCGGGTTTGACCACGCGACGGTTCCCTCCGGCATGGGGCTCAATCTGATGCATTACCGCGCCCGGGTGATCGGTGCGGAAATCGCGGTGGAAACCCCCGCCCAAGGCGGTTGCCGCATCACCTGCCAGTTATCGCTCGGCGGGCCGACTCAGCGCACACTGCGCGAAATCCCTATGTGACCCTGTGGGGCCGCCGAGGATCGATTCTCCGATTCACCCAATTGGCAGCCTGAGCCGATGCGGTTAGGGTGCCTTCAATGAATGCTCCAAATTCCTCCGTTTTGATAGAATCGCCGGTCTTGATTGATGCTCCGGTGGGTGCCGGTGTGGCGCACGGAACCCTGGAAATTCCCGTCAACGCCTGCAATATCATTGTCTTCGCCCACGGCCAGACCAGTAGCAACCTCAGCCCGCGCAATCGCTTGGTCGCCCGCTCGCTGTTGCACCGGGGATTTGCCATCTGGCTGCCCGATCTCAGCTCTGGGGCGGCCGAGCACCCTGTGCCCGCAGCACAGCCCGACCGGGAGCGTCTTTTCCGCACGGCCAACCAACTGGTTGCCATCATCGATTGGCTCGCTGTCAATCCGGCCACCAGCGGCCTGCGCATCGGGCTGTTTGGCGCGGGCACGGGAGCGGCTGCCGCCCTGATTGCCGCCGCCCGGCGGCCGGCCACGGTGCATGCTGTGGTGTGCCGTGGCGGCCGACCGGATTTGGCGGGCGAGTTGCTGGCCGAGGTGCAAGCGCCCACCCTGATGCTGGTGGGCAGCAAGGACGAGGCTGCCATTGACCGCAACCGTGATGCTATTGGCAAAATGCGCTGCAAACCGATGCTGGAGGTCATCCACGGCACCAATCATCTGTTTGCAGAGCCCGGCAAACTCGATCAAGTGGCCTCCATCTCCTATCTCTGGTTCCACAGAGCGCTGGCCCGCCGTGCCTGACGCCGTGCTGCTGGATGTCACGATCTCATGCTCCTCGCAGAGGGTTCGGCAGGATGCCAAAACCGGCCGGCAGGATGTCGGCGCTCCCCGTAGACTGGGCATCCTGCCCGGCGGCCCATGCAACGACAGGTGCGACGCCTGTCCTCCTGCTGAATTGACCGCAGCGAGCGCCCCCACGCCCTCAATCGGCGTGGAAGACTTCTTCGGCGTCGGCCCAGATGCCGCCCTTTTTCCTGGCGGCGGGCAAGGGGACTTGGCAGGGGTCGGTTTCCTTCCACCAGCGGCGCGTCTCCGGATCGGCGGCCATCCGCTTCATGTCGGCGGCAAAGTCGTGGCCGACATATTCAAAGTAGGAAAACAGATAGGCCTTGCCGCCGATTTCCGACCGATAGATCGAGTAGTTGCGGATGTTGCAGGCCTTGATCTTGGCAAGGATCGACGGCCACGGCGCGGCATGCAGCTGGCGGTAATACGCCTCTTTCTGCGGCTTGAGGCCGGTGACGCTGGCAAAACGTTGCGGCGGTGGCGCGGCACAACTGGCAAGCAGGATAGCGACGGCACATGCCAGGAGCGATCGGATTTTCATGATGTTGGGACGGGTGAGGAAGGATGGATGGCCCGCTCAGGAGCCGGCGGAGTTATATTCCTCGATGGCATCAAACATGGCCACGATGTTGGCTGGCGGCACGTCGGGCAGGATGTTGTGAATGGTGTTGAAAACAAACCCGCCGCCGGGCGCGAAGATTTTCAGCCGCTCCAGCACGTCGTGCCGGACCGCGGCCGCCGAACCGTGGTTGAGAGTGGCCCGGGTGTCCGCCCCGCCGCCCCAAAACGCGATGTCGCGGCCGAATTCGTTTTTCAAGCGTGCCGGATCCATGTCGCGGCAGGCGGTTTGCACTGGATTGACCACATCGAAGCCGGCCTCGATCAAGTCCGGCAGCAGCGCGTGGATCGACCCGCATGAATGCAGGAACGTTCTCATGCCGGAGTGGCGGTGGACAAAGTCGCACAACCGTGCGTGATGGGCCTTGAAAAACCGCCGGTAGGTGGCCGGTGCCATGAACGGCCCGGTGTCGGTGCCCAAATCGTCGCCGAAGCGGCAGATGTCGGCCACGTCGCCCACTGCGGCGCAGACGTTTTCGAGGGTGGCGAGGTGGATTTCCATAAGCGCTTCGAGCAAGCGTTCGACGTGTTCCGGTTCGGCGAGCAGATCCATCAGGAAATTGTCCATGCGGCGCAGGAACGTCCCCCATTCGAACAAATTGCAGCCGACCACGACCATGATCGCCCGGTCCGATTGCTCGCGCAGGGCGATGGCGTTGGCGCGCAGTTGCTGCCAAAACCCGGGCGTGGCGGCATGGTCCCACGGCGAATGCGCCAAGGCCGCCCAGTGGACCTTGCCCATCGCCGCCGGTAGGCCCGAGAAATCCGCCGGGTAATCGTCGAGCCAGGGGAAACACGTCTGGTCGAAAAAATTCATATCCTTGAGTTGGACGGCGATTTCGGTGCCATCGGCGGCCAAGGCGCGCCATCCGCCGTCTGCCAGCGGCGCGGGTTGGAACCAGCTGGGGTAATTTGCCGTGCTGCCATCGAACAAGGTGACCGGCCGCCAATCCTCGTCGCGGGTGTTAAATGTGCGGCCGAGGTCCACCGCATCAATCTTGAAACGGTCCAGAATCGCGTCTTCGGGTTGCGCCAATTGTTGCACCACGTCGTAAATGCGGGTCTGGCTGTGCCCAAACCCGAGATGCCGGTTCAAGCGCCCGTAGGCGATGGCCGAAATGCCGGACGACGGGGTGGCACCGAGATCGATCGGGACGCGGTCGGGTTCGCGGTGGTCAATAGCGGCTAGGATGCGCTCGCGGGATGTCATGCTCACTGGGTTGGGTTTTGGTTGCCCCGATTGTGCAAATCCTGCTGTCTCCGGCAACCCCAAACCAAGGATCCTGTAGCAAATCCGGCTTTTTTCGCCCGTCGCGCAAAGTTCGCCTTGCGGGTCGGCTGGGTGTGGGTCAAAAGAGCGCATGGACCGCTGGTTTCTGCTCATTGCCACCCTGCTCGCCGCCATCGGCGGGACTTGGGGCATGATCTCCGTGCACCGTGGCACCCGCAGCCATTGGACGGTGGTGTGGATGGTCGCCGTGCTGCTCTGCCAGTTGGGCTTTCTCTCCATCCGCGGTCAATTGCGGGCGGCCTGCCCGTTGCAGGACCTCGGCGAGATGCTGGTGTTCCTGGCTTGGTCTCTCACCTTGTTTTATCTGGTGATCGGCACGGCGTACCGGATTTCATTGCTGGGGGTGTTTTCGGCGCCGTTGGTGTTCGTGTTGCAGGCGGCCGCACTGGTCTCCGGCATGCTCACCACCAGCCCCAACCGGGACCTCACGCCCAACGTGTTCCATTCCCTGCACTCCGCCATCTCGGTGCTGGCCTACGGCGCACTGGCCCTCGCGGGGGTGGCAGGCATCATGTTCCTGGTACTGGACCGCCAACTCAAGATCCACCACTTGAAAAGCGGCTTGTTCCGCAATTTGCCCCCGGCTCACCAATTGCTGGTGTCGCTCGAACGCTTGCTCTGGCTTGGCACCGGGCTGCTCACCTTCGGCATCGTCGCCGGTTTTCTCATGCCACGAACCACCCCGGTGCACTCCCATTTGATCGTCGCAATGGCGGTGTGGGTCGGCTACGCGGGATTGCTCGCCGTCAAAACGGTGCGGGGCCTAACGGGGCGGAAGTTTGCGCTTTCCACCGTGGCCATGTTCATTCTTTCACTGGTAGTCTTCGCCCGCGTCTGATGGAGTTGCTCTGCTTGGGATTGAATCATCGGACCGCGCCTGTGGAGGTGCGCGAACGCTTTGCGGTGAGCTCAACCCAGCTCGGCGCCGCCGCGGGCGAATTGGCCAACCTCGCGGATGCCACCGAAGGGGTGGTCATTTCCACCTGTAACCGGACCGAGTTCTACCTGGCTGCCAGCGACGCCCACCAAGCGTTGGTCCTGCTCGAAGCGCGCCTCACCCTGCGTGAAAACCTCGACGCCGGCGCCTCCGTCCACTTTTACCGCAAGGTGAAGTCCGATGCGGCCGTCCACCTCTGCCGCGTGGTCAGCGGATTGGATTCCATGATGCTCGGCGAGACCGAGATTTTCGGCCAGGTCAAGCAGGCGTATCAGGCGGCGCTGGCCGCCGGCACCACCGGCAGCGTGCTCAACCGCTTGTTCCAGCGCGCCTTTGGCGTCGGCAAGAAAGTCCGCACCGAGACGTCCATTCAGGAAGGCTCCACCTCCGTCGGCAACGTCGCGGTGGACTTGGCGGAAAAAATCTTCGGTCACCTCAAGGACAGCGAGGTGATGATCCTGGGTGCCGGCGAAATGAGCCGCATCACCGCCCAAAGCCTGGTGTCACGCGGCGCCCGCTCGATTTTCGTCAGCAACCGCTCGTTCGACCGCGCCGAGGAATTGGCCCGCGACATGGGCGGCACCGCCGTGCGCTTCGATGACTGGCAACGGGTGCTGGAGCGCGTGGATGTGGTCATTTCCTCCACCGGCGCCCCGCATGCCTTGATCCACCGCTCCGATGTGGAAAAAGTCCGCCGCGCACGCAAATTCCGCCCCCTGTTTTTCATCGATATCGCCGTGCCCCGCGATATCCACCCGGACGTCGCCGAAATCGAGGAAGTCTACCTCTACGACATCGATACCTTGGAAAACCTCGCCAGCGAGGCGCGCTCCCGCCGCCAACTCCAAATCGAAATTTGCGAGCGCATCATCGATGCCGAACTGGCCAAACTCAACCTCCCCGGCACCTGATATGAGTACCCCAACCGAAATCCCGGACCGTCCCACTCTCGTCATCGGCACCCGCGGCAGCGAGCTCGCCTTGGTGCAGGCCACCGCCACCGAACACCTGCTCAGCCAAGCGCATCCGGATCTAACGCTCGTGCGCAACGTCATCAAGACCACCGGCGACCGCCGCACCGACGTCGCCCTCAACGAGGTTGCCAAGGCGGAAGGGGTTTTTGACAAGGGGGTCTTCATCAAGGAACTCGAAGAGGCGCTCGATGGCGGCACCATCGATCTCGCCGTCCATAGCCTCAAAGACTTGCCCACCGTGCTCGACCAACGCTTCAGCCTCGCCGCCGTGCTCGAACGCGCACCCGTCCGCGATGCCCTCCTCAGCCGCCTGCCCGGCGGCCTTGACGCCCTGCCGCCCGGTGCCCGCGTCGGCACCAGCAGCGTGCGCCGCGCCCGCCAGATCGAATGGCTGCGACCCGATCTAACCGTCGTCGATCTCCGCGGCAACGTTCCCACCCGCTTGCGCAAACTCGCTGAATCGGACGCCTACGACGCCATCCTGCTAGCCGAGGCCGGCTTGGTGCGGCTGGGTTTCCTGCCACCCGCCGCCGCGGCGGTCGCCGAAACCATCACCGGCATGCCAACCCTGCACGCCCAGCGCCTCGACGAAAGCGTGTTTTTTCCAGCCGCCGGCCAAGGTGCCATCGGCTTGGAGATCCGCAGCGACGATGTGGCTAGCCGGGCTTGTGCGGAATCCATCGGCCATTCTCCCACCTGGTTGCGCGTCACCGCCGAGCGGGAATTCCTCAGGTTGTTAGATGCCGGCTGCCACACTCCGGTCGGCGTATTTTCCACTCTCATCGGCGACGAATTGCATCTGCAAGCCCGGGTGTTCCCGGAAGCCGGCGGCCCGCCGCGTACTGGCGAATCACACGGACCGTCCGCGGCCCCCCTCCTCGTAGCCCTCAACCTTTTCCAATCCCTCTCATGAGTCACTCAGGCACTTGTTATCTCGTCGGTGCCGGCCCCGGCGATCTGGGTCTGGTCACCCTCCGCGCCAAAGAGTGCATCGAACTGGCCGACGTGCTCGTCTACGATGCGCTGAGCAGTCCCGAACTCCTGCGCTGGACCAAACCCGGCTGTGAGAAAATCCACGTCGGCAAGCGTGCCAAGGACCATGCCCTGCCACAGGACCAGATCAACGCCCTCATCGTCGAGAAGACCAAGGCGGGCAAATCCGTCGTGCGTCTCAAAGGCGGCGACCCGATGATTTTCGGGCGCGGCGGCGAGGAGGCCGCAGAGTTGGCGGCCGCTGGCGTGCGCTTTGAGATCGTCCCGGGCATCAGCTCCTCGATTGCCGGACCGGCGTATGCGGGTATTCCCGTGACTCATCGCGACCACTGCACCCAGCTGACCATTTTCACCGGCCACGAGGATCCCACCAAAGGCTACAGTTCCATCGATTTCGCCCAGCTTGCCAAAACTCCCGGCACCAAGGTGTTTCTCATGGGCGTCTCCCGCTTGCGCGAAATCACCGCCGCCTTCGTCGCCAACGGTGCCGACCCGAACACCCCCATCGCCCTCACCCGCTGGGCCACCACCTCCAGACAGTCCACCATCGAAGGCACCCTGGCCACCATCGCCGACATCGCCGACAAGGTGAACTTCTCGTCACCGGCCGTCGCCGTCATCGGCGGCGTCGTCACCGAACGGAAAAAAATCAACTGGTTCGAAAAACGGCCCCTGTTTGGCAAGCGCATCGTCGTCACCCGCACCCGCGAGCAGGCCGGTGAACTCAGCAATGCCCTCCGCAACCTCGGTGCCGATGTGGTCGAACTGCCCACCATCCGCATCGAACCGCCCGAAGACCACCTCGGCTTCGCTGAAATGGTCACCTCCGCCCATGAATACGACTGGCTCGTCTTCAGCAGCCCCAACGGCGTCGAGCGCTTCTTCGATGCCTTCTACGCCGCCTATGACGACGCCCGCAGCCTCGGCAATCCGCGCATCGCCGCCATCGGCAATGGCACCGCCAAAAAAATCCGCGACTACCGCTTCGCCGTGGATCTCATCCCCGAACGCTTCGTCGCCGAGGGCCTCATCGAGGCATTCAAAAAACAAAACGTCGAGAATCTAACCATGCTGTGGGTCAAGGCCGCGGAATCCCGCGACATCATCGGCGACGGCCTTGCCGCCCTCGGTGCCATCGTCGATGAGTGCATCGCCTATCGCACCGTGCCCGAAACCGAAGACGTCACCGGCGCCCGCGCCAGCCTCGCCGAAAATGGCGCCGATCTCATCACCTTCACTTCCGGCTCCACCGTCGAGCATTTCTTCAACCTCGGCCTCCCATGGCCTGAGGCTTGCGTCGCCGGCAGCATCGGCCCGGTCACCAGCGAGGTCCTCCGCAAGCACGGCCAACCGCCCGCCTTCGAAGCCGCCAAGCACGACATCCCCGGCCTCACCGCCGCCATCTTGAAGCACTTCAAGGCCCATCGCTAACGGCAGAGACCAGTGCGCCCAATGGCTGATTTGCGCGTGTGCCTGGCATCACTCACATGATGACAGACATTATGGACGTCATGTGACCCCGGTGTCACCGGTGTGGTCATCGGGGAAACCTGCAAGATGGGCAGCCACTGGAATCAGATCATGAAGTCCGGCTCCATCACCTCCGGCACAAACTTTTTCATTTCCTTGGCGCGCTCGGCCAATGACATGTGGCGGATCTGATTATGCATCAGGACTCCGTCGGCGTCAGCGTCGGGTGGATATTCTAACTGACTTGCGAAAAGCCGGAATGCCAACACCGTAACTCCCATGTCATACCAAACCATTGCCCCCGCCGAAGCCTTGGCCGCCGCTGAGAGCGGGCGGGGGATCCTGCTGGATGTGCGCACGCCCGGCGAGTTCCGCGAGGTTCATGCGCTTGGGGCCATCCTCATCCCGCTCGATGTGCTGAGCCGGCAACGGGTCGAGGCCGCGCTCGGCTCCAACCCAGGGCCGGTCCACTTGTTGTGCGCCTCGGGAATCCGGGCCGTCAAGGCGGCCGCGCAACTGCAAAGTGCCGGACTCGACAATCTGCGGGTGATCGAAGGCGGCACCCAGGCCTGGAGCGCAGCCGGGCTGCCCGTGCTGCGGGGGCGCAAGACCCTTTCGATCGAGCGCCAGGTGCGCATCGGGGCGGGCCTGCTGGTTCTAACGGGTGTGAGCCTCGGCTGGTTCCTTCATCCCGGGTTCTTCATCCTGGCTGCTTTTGTCGGCGCTGGTCTGGTGTTTGCCGGGGTCACCGATATTTGCGGACTTGCCATCTTTCTGGCATTGGCACCATGGAACCGCAGCGGCAAGGAGTTCCGCTCGGATCCACCCTGAGTCACCGCGATTCCGCCGGAAGCTAAACCTCGGACCGGTCTAACCGGCGTCCGCCGGATTGGCGCGAGCCCGCCCGTGGCCGCCCCGCCGGGGCGGTTTTTGGCCCGGTGCTGCTCAATTAAGAAATCAGAACCACAAGCAGACATGAGACCGAGAATTCATCAATCATTTCGGCAGCAACCCACAGCACGCTTATCAGAATCTTTTCCGGATTTTCGGTTTCACCGGGGCGCTTCGGTTTTATGACGGCAGGCCGGTCAGCGGCGTGACCCGAGAAACCTCCTGAAAGATCCCCGCCAAAAGTTCGGTATCTGCGCAGGATGAATCAGCAGAACAGCCGATGGTTCGCGTTATGGTTCGCGTTAGGCATGCTTGCGAGCGCAAACGCGGAACTGACGGTGTTTGTAGGGGCTGATGCGGGCGCTGGCGGCGACGGCAGCAAGCGCGCTCCCTACCAGACTCTCACCCAGGCCCGCGACGCGCTGCGCGCGGCACGCAAAACCGGCACACTCAAGAGCGGGGTGGCTGTGACCGTGCTAGTCGGGCCCGGAGCCTATCCACTGGACGCCTCATTTGAACTCACATCCGAGGACAGCGGCACGACCGGAGCGGAGGTGGTGTTTCGCGCGCAGCAACGCGGCCAGGCGCGGATCCGCGGCGGGCGCATCCTGGCCCCCACCGCATTCAAACCGCTGACCGAGCCAGCGGTGCTGGCGCGCTTGGATGCGGCGGCGCGCGGCAAAGTGCTGGTGTGCGATCTCTCGACACAACTGGCCGGCACCTTGGAACCCTTCAAGACTGCGTATCACGGCGCGCCGACCGGGCCGTGGCTTTACCTCAACGGTCAGCCCATGGCCCTGGCACGCTGGCCTAACATCGATGCGCCTGACGCGGGGTGGACCGGCTTCACCAAAGCGGTGGACACCGGCCTGCCCGTCGCGGATGCGCCGGATCCCGCGCTGCGCAAGTTGCATCCCGGGTCGTTCGAGTTCGAGGATCCGCGCCCGGCGCGCTGGAATCTCCAGGAGGGCGTATGGTTGCTGGGTTACTGGACCCACGATTGGAGCGACGAGGTGATCCGCGTGGGGGCATATGACAAGGACAAGAAGGTCATCACCCTGGCGGCTGCGCACGGCGATGGCATTATGGGCAAAACCTGGGGAGCTGCCAGGCGCCGGTTCTTCGCATTTAATTCGTTAGACGAGCTGGACGCGCCTGGCGAGTGGTATCTCGACCGGTCCCGCAAGCTGCTCTATCTCTATCCGGCGCGACCGCTGCCCAACGCCACGATCGTGCTGGCTACCCTGACCCAGCCGCTGGTGAAAATCGACGGCGCGAAATATGTCAAGTTGGTGAACCTGGCATTTGAGTATAGCCATGGCAATGGCCTGGTGGTTCAGAACGCGGAGCACGTCGAGATCGCCGGTTGCGAGGTGGCGAACCTGGCGGGCGAGGGCATCGCGGTGAGCGGCAGCAGCAACACGGTGCGCTCGTGCGACCTGTTCAATCTCGGCAAAAGCGGGATTTCTCTCAACGGCGGCGACCGCAAAACCCTAACCTTGGCGCACAATCTGGCGGTCAACAACCACATCCATCACTACGGGATTTTCCAGCGCACCTATGCCCCGGGAATCGGCGTGGGCGGCTGTGGCCAGATCGTGCGCAACAACTCGGTCCATGACGCGCCGCACAACGCGGTGCTGTATGGTGGCAACGAGAATCGGTTTGAAGAAAACGATATCTATCGGGTAGTGATGGAGACGGGAGACGCGGGCGCATTCTACACCGGGCGCGATTGGACCAGCCAGGGCAACGTGCTGCGCCACAATTTCATTCACGACCTAGGTGGCGGCTCCAAGGAGGCCAACACCATGGGAGTGTATCTCGACGACTGCGACTGCGGGGACTCCATCGAGGGCAACATCTTCTACCGCGCGGGCCGCGCCATCATGCTCGGCGGCGGGCGCGACAACCCGGTGCTCAACAACCTGATCATCGATTGCCCCATCGGCCTGCACATCGATGCCCGCGGCATGACCTGGCCGCAATGGAACAACACGAACGAGCCGAGTTGGTGCCTGGAAGACAAGGCCAAGGCGCTCGATTATACCCAGCCGCCATGGAGCGTGAAGTATCCCAGGCTGGCCGCGATCATGAACGAGGAGCCGCGCCAGCCGCTCAACAACCCGATCCGGCGCAACGTGTTTGTGGACTGCACCCAAAAGGTTTATGATTTCGACGGCAACGTCATCAAACTGCTAGATAAATTCGAGATGGCGGACAATCTGATAGTGAGCACGCTCGGCGTGCCGGCGGGAAAGGCCTCGGCCAATGAACTCAAGGGCTGGGCCCGCGTGGCGGGCACCAAGGACGAGCCGGTGGTGCTCGGGTTCGCGGATCTAGCGGCTGGGGATTTCACCCTGCGCAAGGACTCGCGCTTGCTCACCGAGGCCCCCTCGTTTGAGCCCATCCCGTTTCACAGCATCGGCCTCTATCTGGACGATTACCGCCGCCAGCTGCCGCCGCATTGAGGAGGAGCACTCTGCCGAGCCGAAGTCACGCCAGGCAGGATGGGCTAACCGGTGCTTGGGGCAGCCATTTTTCCAGCATGGTTGTGAGCACATGCGGGTTGAGGGGCTTGGTATGAAAGTCATTCATGCCGGCGACCAGGCAATCATGCTGGTCACTTTGTCTCACATTGGAAGTCATGGCAATGATGGGCACCTGCGGAACTTGCTCTTCGGCAACTCGAGCATCACCGGCGTGACCCTGCGCCCCGGTTTCCATCCCCCGGCCGGAAATGCCAGCAGCCTCGAGGTCGGCGGGGTGACCACCCAGAACATTTTCGTCGATTCCACCGGCATCTCATCGGGCCGCGACTATGGCAAGAGCGTGCGCACCGTGGCGGTGAAGGCGGGCGACCGCATCCAGGTCGAGGTGGCACCCCAACGTGCGGGGATCGATAACTTCAGCGAAACCGGTGGGCGGGAAGTCACTGGTTTTCTCAAATACTATCTCGGCGGCGGCAATGTCGCGCGGTTGCTGGGTGGGATCGAGCTCGACTACGGCACCAAGGAAAAAGACCTGCTCCCGCACTTTCCGCCGGATGATCTGCCAACCATCGTCGTCAGCCCGGATATTCCTGTGGGCGACATCGCGGGCTTGAACCCCGCCCGCCAGGCGCTGCGCTGGAAGGAACCATTTTTGTTAGCCACCTTCCAGGAAAAGACCGAGCGGGATTCGCGCTTCCCGAGCCGCTCGTGGATCGATAACTCGCCGGGTGGATTCTATGCCTCGGAGGGTATCGATCAGGACGAAGACTTCGCCAACCACCAGTATGAATTCAAATGGGAAGCGATGACCGACTGGCCGCCTAACAGTCCGACCATCGAAATCAGCAATGAGGGTAACCGCGGCTACGGCGGGGCTGGAATCTATGCCCAGAGCGGCACCGAATTCGCCACCTTCGCCAGTCTTCCATTAGGGCCCGCGCATTCGCTGGCGCAACTGCGCCATGCGCCGCTGAACGTCGGCGGCCAGCTGCCGCTGACCACCCAGATCATAGCCAACTCGTTTGCGCCGCCGCTGCTCGGCGAGAACCGGGTGAGGGCGGTGGCCGGAAGCCGCACCTATCTCGACCACTCGTACCTCGCCAACAACGCGCTGTTCGACTCGTGGTTCCTTTCCAGTGCCGCGGATCATCCGGCGCTGCCCGGCACCGCTGCCCGTAGCGCCGGGGACCTGCTGGCCGGCTTTTTCGTCGATGGCAAAGCGTTGCCCAACGGCCGTTTCAGTCCCCACACGGGAGGTGAAAACCCAGCGCGATTGGCGGCACACCTGAAGTCCTCCGCAGATAGCTACCGCGAGATCGCCGCCCACATGATGATTGATGCTCCGTTCAATGTGAACTCCACCCGCGTCGCAGCCTGGCAGGCGCTGCTCGCATCCAACTTCGGCGCGCCAGCCCCGCTCATCGCCGCTGGAGCGCTCCAACTCCACAACGGCCGGAATCTGCCGGTGCTGCGCCACTCGCACGTCACCGCCGGCGATTTCGAAACCGCCAGCGGGACCCAGCCGTCCGACAACGCCAAGTGGAATGGCTACCGCCGCCTCAACCAAGACCAGCTAGCCCGCCTCGCGGCCGCCATCGTCGAGGAGGTGAAAAAACGCGGGCCGTTCCAATCCCTCGCCGAGTTTGTGAACCGCCGCCCGGGTGGGGGCGAATTGTCCCGCAACGGAGCACTGCAAGCCGCCCTCGAAAACGCCGCCATCAATGACAACGTGCTCGACGCCTCGCACCTGCTTCCCGGCGGCGGCAACACGGCCGATGGCGCACCGGGGGTGATCAATCAGGCGGATGTTCTAACGCCACTGGCACCGCAGTTGGTGGCGCGCGGCGATACCTTCCGGATCCGTGCCTACGGCGAGGCCGCCGATGGCACGGCTTCCAAGGTCCGCGCCTGGTGCGAGGCCGTCGTGCAGCGAGTGCCCGAGTTCATCGATTCCTCCACCGACTCTTCCACCGCCACTCCCACCGCCAACATCACCCAACCGGTCTCGTTGCCGGTCACCGCCGGCAAGGCCGTGATCCTCCGCGGCTCTGGCGATCCGGCCAACCCTGCCGCGAGTCTAATAATCCATGATGATATCGACAAGGCGCTCGTCGTGCTCATGCCAACTGCTGTGGGCAGCAGTGAGCCGTACCGCGCCTTCGCGATCGACTTTGGTCACGCCCGGTTCCCGCTCGGGACCTATCAACTTGTCAATGTCTCGACCCACCCGGTGCGCGGGGCCATCGGCCGCAGTTTCGCCGAGGTCAAGCCCGGTGCCATCGCCGGTCTCGAATTGCAAGGAGAACCCGGCACCACCCAGGGTGTGCGCTTCGAGTTCATGGCAGACGGAAAGTGGAACCGCCTCACCGAAACCCGCTGCGCCGTGCGCCGCGACCGCCGCTGGCTGGTCTGCGTCTATCAAGACCCGGCGACCCGTCGCATGAACCTGCGCAGCATTCCCGACCGCACGTCCGTTGCCGCCGCCAACACCGCCACTGCCACCGATAACCCCGCCGCCGCCACCGCGTCGCGCTGAATTGCCAGCTTGCTTTCCATCCATCGACTCATACAACCAACGTACACCAACCGACTCATACCACCATGAAACGATCCTATCTCATCGGAGTCCTGTTCGCGGGGCTCCTCGCCGCCACCGCCCATGCCGGGCGCAAACCTAACATCCTGCTCATTGTGGCCGACGACCTTGGCTACGGCGAGTTGACCGGTCAGGGGTTCCGCAAGGACATTCCGACGCCCAATATCGACAGCATCCTCAGCAACGGCACCCGTTTCACCAGCGGCTACGTCAGCGGGCCATATTGCAGTCCCACCCGCGCCGGTCTCATGACAGGCCGCTACCAGCAGCGCTTCGGGCATGAATTCAACCCCGGCTCGCCGGTCAACGGCACCGATTCGATCGGACTCGCGCTGAGTGAAACGACCATCGGCGACCGCCTGCGGGCCGCCGGTTACGCCACCGGTTGGTTCGGCAAATCCCACCTCGGGTCCGCGCCGCAATTCCACCCGCAGAAGCGCGGCTTCGACGAATTTTTCGGTTTCCTCGGCGGTGCCCACAGTTATGTTAATCCGGGCGACGGGGAGAATGCCATCTTGCACGGCAGCGAGCCGGTGAAGGATCCCGGCTATCTCACGGAAGCCTTCGCCCGCGAGGCGGCGGCGTTCATCGAGAAGAAAAAGGACATCCCGTGGTTCGTCTATCTGCCCTTCAACGCGGTCCACGCGCCCTTGGAGACGCTGACGAAATATGACAAGCAATTCACCGGCATCAGCGATCCGAAGCGGCGCAAATTCGCCGCGTTGCTCGCCGCGCTTGACGCCTCGGTGGGCACCGTGCTGACCAAGGTGCGCGAGCTGAAACTCGAAGAGGACACGTTGATTTATTTCATCAGCGACAACGGAGGGCCCACCCCCTCGACCACCTCGTTCAACGGCCCGCTCAAGGGCTACAAGGCACAGACATCGGAGGGTGGCATCCGGGTGCCCTTCGCCATCCAGTGGAAAGGCACCCTCCCGGCCGGTAAAACCGATGATCGCCCGGTCATCCAACTCGACCTGCTGCCCACCAGCCTGGCCGCCGCCGGCGTGACCATCGATCCCGCATGGAAACTCGATGGCGTGAATCTGCTGCCCTATCTCAAGGGCGAAAAGTCCGACAACCCGCATGATGCGTTGTTTTGGCGCTTCGGCCAACAAATTGCCATCCGCAAGGGTGACTGGAAATTGGTGAAATCCGCTGCCGACGGGACCCGCAGCGGCGCCGGAACCGCCACCACCGCAGGTGCCCAACTCTATAACCTGGCTGCCGACATCGGCGAGAAATCCGATCTTGCCGCCAAGGAACCCGCCAAGCTCAAGGAACTCACCGACCTCTGGAACACTTGGAACGTCACTCTCGTTGATCCCAAATGGATTCCCGGTACCCCGCGCCGCGCTGGCCGCTCCAAGGCAGCAGCAGGCAACGCCACAGCAGGCAAAGCGACCACCAGCAATGCTGCGCTCACCGGTCCCTGGAAATCCGGCGATGTGCTCAGCGGTCCGGATTCGCCCGACATCGCCAACAAAGCCTTCAGCGTGACTGCCGACCTCGATGACATCGATGGCCTCGATGATCCGCAGGCTCCGGCCGGCGTCATCGTGGCCGTTGGCGGAAAACTCCACGGCTTTTCACTCTACGCCGTCGATGGCAAACTCGCCCTCTCCTTGCGCCGCGACGGCAAGCTGTCCTCGGTGGTGGCCAACACCGCCCTGCCCAGCGGTAAAGTCACTGTTAGCTCCACTTTGGCAGCCGACGGCCAGGTCACCCTCAAGGCGGCCGGCAAGCAGGTAGGGGAGGGGAAATTCCCCGGTTTGATCCTGCGCAAGCCGGGTGAAGGACTCACCGTCGGCAGTGACGGTCAGTCAGCCGTGGGCGATTACACCGCCCCGCATCCGTTTTCAGGCAAAGTGACCAACGCCGTCATCACGACCCCCTGAGCCCACTGCATGCAATCGCAAGGGCAACCACTCCATCCGCATCAATCAAATCGTCAAGGGCCAGCGGGCGGTCACCGTCGATACCGCCCTGCGTCTCGAACGCTACTTCGGCTGGCCTGCCACAGTGTGGCTCAATCTCCAATCGCACCACGACCAGCAACTCGCCAAGGAATCCATGGTAACCACCCTGGCGCAAATCCATCCCTGCCCGATACGGTCAAGTTAGTTCAGAAGGAGGATAGGCTTCCAGCCTGTCATGCACGACGGGCTTCCAGCCTGTCTGCGCATGAACCTAGAAAGGAAAGTAGGAACCACAGATTACACAGATTACACAGATAATGAAAGAGTTATGAATTATTTGGCAGATACCTTTAGGGTGAGCCGAGGAGTAGATGGATTGAGGTCTTATTTTCCGTGTAATCCTCTTCAATCCGTGAAATTTGCCTGAATATTTGAAAAGCAGTCAGTCAGGCCATCTCGCTGCGCTCGGTTGTGGTAAAAAAACGGCGCTGCAACCATTTCCATTGTCCTTTCCTGGATGAAACGACAGGCTGGAAGCCTGTTTTCCGATCAGAGAGCACTAAACTGACAGGATTGGCCAGCCTGCCCGAGTGTGAGGGCGGGGCCATGCACCGCGTCTGCCGACTCGTTAGGGGTACTCGAGCACCTGGCCATCCGTTAGCAAGCGGCTGCGCAGCGCGGGGTAGGGCAGGTCCTGCAGCGCGCAGCCGGCGTCGAGCGCGAGGGCAGCGGCGGTGGCGGCGCTTTGCCCCAGAATCATGAACACCGGCTCCATCCGGATCGAGCCATAGGCGATGTGGCTGGCCGACACACACACCGGGACGAGTAAATTCCGGCATTCGGCGCGTTTGGGCACGATGGCCAGATAATCCACCGGATAGGGGTGCCGCAAAGCGACTTCGACATCCCCCTCGTTGCGTGCGTTGCCCTCGGCGTCGGCGTAGCGCTGCACATGGTGCGAGTCCATGTTGTAGGACCCCATTCCCACCGGCCGCGGTGTGGGCTTGGCTCCTGTCAAGTGCCCCTCGCTCACCACGAAATCGCCCACCATGCGGCGCGCCTCGCGCACATAAATCTGATAGGGCCAGTTGCCGTTGTCGGCAAACTCGTCCTTGGCCAGGCCCCACTTCGACATTTGGGCGCGCACTTTCGCCGGCACCTGCGCGTCGTTGGCCACGAACCACAGCAGTCCTTGTTGATAGACCTGGTGCTCGCGGAGGATTTCCCGGCGCTGCGCGTACGAGGCTTCCGGGTAGGCGTAATTCATGCCGATGTCATCGAACGAGAACGCGCCGTGGTTGTTGGTGTCGGTCTTGCGGTTGGGGATGGGGTCGAACTTGCCCGCCACCGCGCTCCATCCGGCTTGCAGGTAGCGGGCGAGCAATTGGTATTGGCGCGGGTCGTACCCGGCGGGTTTGGCAAAGGCGACGCGGTTGTCCGGTTGATCGGTTAGGCAAGTCCGGAAGCAATAGGCCTGCACCTTGTTGTCGGCGCTGCCGTCGGCTGCCGGCGGCTGCGCGGCCACCCGGGCCAATAGCCCGCTGGCAGCGTCGCCGGCCACCACGTAGGCACTCACCGGTTTTTCGAACTGGTGTTTGACGGCGTGTTGCACCTGCACGCCGTTGAGGGATTCTCCGTATTGCTTGTTAGCTTCGCGGCCCACCGCGAAGCTGACGCCCGCCGCAGCTAACAAATCGCCCTCGTAGGTGGCGTCGATGAACATCTTGCCGGCGTAGACGTTGCCATCGAGGGTGGTGATGGACACGATGCGGCCGTCCTTGACGAGCACGCCGTGCTGGCGTTCGAGCCACTGGTTGCGGTGCACCGGAACGGCGTTTTCGCGCAGCCAGGCCTCGAAGGTGCGTTCCGCCACCTGCGGCTCGAACGTCCACATCGTGCGCTCGTCCCCGTCGATGGCGGGGCTGCCCTGGCCGCGTGCGCCATAGGCGGCGCGCGGTTGCCAGCGCCAGGCCGCCGGTTGCTGATAGGCCAGCCACACGCGGTGGAAAAACTCGCGTGCCAAGCCGCCGATGGCCGCCTTGTTGCCGGAATCGGTCCAGCCGAGGCCGCTGGCCATGAGTCCTCCGAGGTGTTGTTCCGGAGCGACGACGACAACGGATTTGCCCATGTGCTTCGTCTGCAGGGCGGCGGCGATACCGGCGGCGGTGCCGCCGTAGATGACCACGTCGCAGGGCAGGGGGGCCGCCAGCGCGCGGGCCGCCAGCGCGATAGCAAAAATTGGCAGGAATCGGTTCATGGGGGTGTTATTACTGAATCCATGACCCAACATTGGTCAGCAAATCTGCAAGTGAGTTCGGGTTTAAGGGTTGCGCCGGGCTGGGTGCCCGCCGCATGCTGGGTGCCGATGCGCGACGATACCCGCCGATGGATAGAGGCCGATCAGGCTCATTGCTGGCACCCGTTCACCCGCCAGGCCGAGTGGTGTGAGCGCGGGCATGAGCCGCTGGTGTTGGTGCGGGGGGAGGGCGTGTGGCTGTGGGACTCGGAGGGCCGGCGCTATTTCGATGGCAATTCCTCGATCTGGACCAACATTCACGGCCACGCCCACCCACACATCGGTGCCGCGATCCGGGCCCAGCTCGATCGGGTGGCGCACACCTCGTTTCTCGGCTTCACCCACCCCGCCGCCGCCGAGTTGGCCCGGCGTCTAACGGCATTTTTCCCTCCAAACACGCTCGAACGCGTGTTCTTCTCCGATGACGGCTCGACCGCCATCGAGGTTGCCCTCAAAATGGCGCTTCAATACCGCCAGCAGACCCACTCGCCGCAGCGCAACGGCTTCATTGCATTTGCCAACGGCTACCACGGCGATACCCTTGGTGCCGCCTCGCTGATGGGCGTGGGCAGGTTTTTCGAACGCTTCCGCGGCCTTGGATATCCGGTGCGGCACGTCGCCTCGATGGCCACCTTGCGCGACTTGCCCGACGAAATGATCGCCGCTACCGCCGGGGTGGTGATTGAGCCGCTCATCCAAGGGGTCAATGAAATGCGGCCATGGCCGGTGGGCATGCTCGCCGAGTTGCGCGGCTGGTGCAGCGCGCAGGGGATTCATCTCATTCTCGACGAAGTGATGACGGGCTTTGGCCGCAGTGGCAGCATGTTTGCCTGCCAGCGCGAACAAGTCATCCCGGATTTTCTCTGCCTCGCCAAAGGCCTCACCGGCGGATACCTGCCGCTGGCTGCCACCCTCACCACCGCGGCGGTTTACGCGGCATTTCTCGGTGCCGCAGAAAACGCTTTCTACTATGGCCATAGTTTCACTGCCAACCCGCTCGGTTGTGCCGCGGCGTTGGCCAGCCTCGAGGTTTTCCAACAGGAGCAAACGCTTGCGGCCCTGCCTGCCAAAATCGAGCACCTGCGCCGCGGCTTGGCCGCCCTTCAAGCCCGCCATCCCGTGATTCACGAAATCCGTCAGTGCGGGTTCATTGCCGGCATCGAACTGCGCCAACCCGCTGGCGCTGATTTCCCGCCCGCCGCGCGCCTCGGCGAGACCGTCTGCCTCGCCGCCCGCGCCCACGGCTTGCTCACCCGGCCGATTCTCGATACCCTCGTTCTGCTGCCCCCGCTGTGTGCCAGCCCCGCCGAACTCGACCACGCCTTCGCCGCGCTGGATGCCGCGCTGGATCGGGTCTGAGCGGCAAGCAGGGGCGGTTGCCAGCCGTCACTGCCTACGCGGAACGCAGGGTTGCCACATGGTGGCTTGCTCTTGCGCGTCGTTGGGCTGGGGGGCATGAGCATCCCCCTCCGCCCGGATCCCTGCGATTTCACCCGGCGGACGCTTTTTCGAGGATTTCCGAAATCCAAGGCTTGACACCTCCCCGCCTCCGCCCTAATCGTCTGCCCACGCGCCAGTGCGAACGGCGGGGTAGCCAACCGGTAAGGCAGTGGTTTGCAAAACCACCATTAATGGGTTCGATTCCCATCCCCGCCTCCAGCGTAAACCATTGGAATTCAGATGTATCCGACGAATTTCAAGACTTTGACGCTCGTGGCAAATTTGTCCATTCAGGCCAAAATATGCCGTTATTTGCCACTCTTGCCAATTGATTCCCCAATAGGGCATTCCAATCGGGTTTCCCGAGTGGCCGTCTCTCGACAATCTCGGTTCTACGGAACCATCACGCCACAAAATCCCCCAATCGCGCCATTTTCTCGCCATGAACCGCCCGATTCCGAAGAAATGGCTCGAGCCGTTCCGCATCAGCGCGGAATTGGGTGCCTTGGAATACGAGGCGGCCTTCACCCCGCGGACCGCCTTGAACCGGTTGAACCGCCTGCGCGAGGTGGGCTGGGTGGATCGCCATGGGGAAACCCGCGCCACGATTTACCACCTCCTTCGGATCCAGCATGTTCAGGGCGACCGGGCTGTGAGTCGCCAACAGCACCTGGCCATCGTAAATCGAGGATGACGATTGCAGCACCGTCCCGATGGCCCGCGGGTGAATGCCATTCTCCGGTTCCTCAATGAGGAAAACCCCGTCGATTTCCGGCAGATAGGCCGGGATCGTCAGAGCCAGCAGTCGCAGCGTGCCGTCGGTTGTCCATTTGGCCGATGTCCTGATGGGCGAGTTTGTCTATCATTCTGCCATGTCAAGTTGACTTTACAATATTAGTGGATTAGTGGAGCCGGACTGGTGGGGTCCACTTCAGACGGCCGCCCCTTTTTGCTCACTATGAAAACCATTGCCGCCCTCGTGATGTTTCTTTTGGCCCCTGTAGTTACGGCGGTGCCGCGTGATGCCGTGCCGCTGAACGCCGCGAAGTGGCCGGCAAACTACCGCCTGCACGTCGAGTTTTCTACGGCCACCCGCGCCAGCCTGCACTGGCCCGACGGCCCGCAGATGGAATTGCCGGAGGGTAGCTCGCACGATATCGCGGTGGAGCAAGCGGCCCAGGGCGAGGCGGTGCTGCGTGTGTGGTCCGGCGGCAAGTTGCTGCGCGGTCCCGAGGAGCTCAAAGGGGTCAAACCCCTCAGCCGGCCGGTGGTGGAAGCGGTGGGGGGAGCGAAGGTGGAAAGCGCCTGGGTGCAGGAACTGGAGCGGAGTGATCACGGCGCAATCGTGGCCGGATGGAACCCGCAAGCGCTCGCCGAGGGGGGCCAAATCTATGACTCGCTGTGCGTGGCTTGCCACGGCACCACGGACAAGCCGGGCACGCTGCCCACCGCCCTGCGCTTTGCGGAGGGCCAGTTCAAGAACGGCTCGGATCCGTACTCGATGTATCGCACGCTGACCCAGGGTTATGGCCAGATGATGGCACAGCCGCAATTCACCACGGCGCAAAAATATGCGGTCATCCACTACATTCGCGAGACGTTTCTGCGTCCGCACAACCCCGGGCAATTGTTCCAGATCACCCCACCATACCTTGCCTCACTGCCCAAGGCGCTGGCACACGGAGAGGCCGAGAAGCTCGATCGCGACCAGCCCCCGTACCTGCGCATGGATCTCGGCCCGGCCCTGTTTTGGACCTACCAGGTGGCCCCGGGCAACATCGCCCAAAAAGGCATCGCCATCCGCCTCGACGAGGGCCCGGGAGGCGTTAGCAAAGGCCGCGCCTGGATGGTGTATGACCACGACACGATGCGCCTGGCCGCCGCCACCACCGGCAGCTTCATCGATTGGCACAACATCGCCTTCGATGGCGGCCACGGTTCTCACGTGAGTCTCACCGGCGACAAGCACGTGGTCAACCCGGTCGGGCCCGGCTGGGCGTCGCCGGATGGCAGTTGGGACGACGCCCGATTGCTGGGACGCGACCATCTGCCGTACGGGCCGCTGCCCCGCGAGTGGGCACGCTACGACGGATTGTACCTGCACGGCGACCAGGCGGTGATGGCCTCGACCATCTGCGGCACAAGTGTGCTCGAATCGCCCAGCTGGGTGGAAAACGATGCCACTCCCGTGTTCATCAGGACGTTCAACATTGCAGCCGCCACCCAACCGCTGCGGCTGCGGGTGGCTCCGGATTCACTCAACGTCGTCCTGACAGGCGACGGCACCCTGCGCAAGGACGGCGGCTTCTGGCTGGCCGAGCTGCCCGGCGCGGCCCGGACGCGCATTTTCATTTCGCGCAGTGCCCCGGCGGCGCTCGCGTCCTTGGCCAAAGCAGACAGCAAGCCGCTGGCCCTCGAACCGATGACAGCCGGAGGTCCCAGCCGCTGGCCGCTGGAACTCACCACCACGTCCGAGGCCGGCAACCCCGCCGCCTCGTTCATCGCCGACACCTTCCCGCTGCCGCTGGACAACCCGTGGCAAAGCTGGATGCGCCCCGGCGGATTTGATTTCACCCCCGATGGCAAGGCCGCTGTGGTGGCCATGTGGAATGGCGACGTGTGGCGCGTCGAGGGCGTGATGGATCCGGCCCCGGCCACCCTGCGCTGGCGGCGCATCGCCAGCGGCCTGTTCCAACCGTTAGGCGTGAAGTTCCGTGGCAAGGACCTGTTCATCACTTGTCGCGACCAACTCGCCTGCTTGCACGACCTCAACGGCGACGGGGAAATTGACTTCATCGAGTGCTTCAACAACGACCATCAAGTCACCGAGCATTTTCATGAGTTTGCGATGGGGTTGCAGACGGACGCGGCAGGCAATTTCTACTATGCGAAGAGCGCCCGCCACGCGCTGCCGGCACTGGTGCCGCATCACGGCACGTTGCTGCGGGTCAGCGCCGATGGCACGCACACCGACATTCTGGCCACGGGTTTTCGTGCCGCCAACGGCGTCTGCCTCAACGACGACGGCACGTATTTTGTCACCGATCAGGAAGGGTTCTGGACACCAAAAAACCGGATCAACCGGGTCAAACCCGGCGGCTTTTATGGCAACATGACCGGCTACACCGACGTGACCGATCCCTCGGATTCGGCCATGGAGCAGCCGATGGTGTGGATCACCAATAACAAGGATCGCAGCCCGGCGGAATTGCTGTGGGTGCCTGAAAACGCCTGGGGCACGCTCGGCGGCTCGCTCCTCAACCTCAGCTACGGCACCGGCCGCGCCTTCATCGTGCCCCACGAACAGGCCGGCGGCATCTGGCAGGGCGCGGTGTGCGAACTGCCGATGCCCGCCTTTGCCACCGGCATCATGCGCGGCCGCTTCGCCGCCGATGGCGCGCTCTATACCTGCGGCATGTTCGCCTGGGCAGGCAATGCCACCACACCCGGTGGTTTCTATCGGATCCGCCGGGGTGCCCAGGCGGCCCATGTCCCGCTCTCCATGCACCCGGTGCAAGGGGCCATGCAGGTGACTTTCAGTGATGCGCTGGATCCGGCCAGCGTCAGCCCGGCGGCCTGCGCCTTCAGAATCTGGTCGCTCAAACGCAGCGCGGACTACGGCTCCAATCACATCGATGAACATCCGCTGGCGATCACCGGGGCGAGCCTCAGCCAGGATGGCCGCACGCTCACGGTGAACATTCCGACGCTCGTCACCACGCAATGTTACGAACTCATCGTGAAGCTGCGCTCGCCCGACGGGACCGCCGTCGAGCGCTCGATTCACGGCACCATCCACCAGATTTCCCCACCTTGATTAAGGCGGCGGAGAAGGCATCAGGCGTTGGCGAGGGTGCCGAAGCGATTGGCAATGGCCAGCGCCGGGTCGAGTGGCACCTCCTGGCGTTGGAGGTCCGCTGGCACGCTGATGGCGGGCACGGCACGCAGGCAGGGGCCGGCAAATTGCGGCAGGTATCTCGTAATCCTGACGGAATTCCCCGACTCCGCCGGCCTGCAACATCACCACCACATAATCCGCGCCGCGCCGCGCCTCACGACGGTCGTTGGTGGACATCACCGTTGCATCGACGCCGTTATCACGGATCATGCGGCTGACAAACGCGTGCATTTTATCCAGCCGCGTGTCGGTCTGGGCCATCAAGCGGTACTCACTGCCGACCAGCGCCGGGGTGGCGAGAAAGTCGGACATATCCACGCTGGTCCAGGCCGCGCCGAAATGGGCAAATTTCCACACCTCCATGGGCGAGCCGGCGGTGGTGAAAGTCTGGTCGTCACCTTGGGTCTCGCCCACCGAATTGCCCGCGCGAGCCCGGACAGCTACCGGACCATTGAGGTCCGGGTGGGCTGACACTTGGATGCCGCTTCTCATGTCGTGGCCCCGGCTGGGGCCATCAAACCGATGATTTGGGCCGGATTCGGCTCATTTTGCAAATTTAGGCTCGGAATTTCTCGGTATTTGCCGAATCCTGTCTTGCAACCTGCGGCAAAGGCGTGCATAGACCCGTCCCCCGCACACCTCGCCGGTTCCATCCCCCATCGCAGCATGTCCCTGAAAATCAGAAATCTCGCCATTATCGCCCATGTTGACCATGGGAAGACCACTCTCGTTGACCAACTCTTGCAAGCTGGCGGCACCTACCGTGAAAACCAAGCCGTCACCGAGCGCGCCATGGACTCGATGGACCTCGAGCGGGAAAAAGGCATCACCATCAAGGCCAAGAACACATCCGTTCACTGGCAAGGATACACCATCAATATCGTCGATACCCCGGGCCATGCCGACTTCGGGGCCGAGGTCGAGCGCGTGATGAAAATGGTTGATGGCGTGTTGCTCGTGGTGGATGCCTTCGGCGGCCCACAGGCGCAGACGCGCTTCGTGCTGCGCAAGGCGATGGAGGAAGGCCTCAAACCCATCGTGGTGATCAACAAGATTGACCGCCCGCTGGCGGAGCCGCTCAAGGTGCACGACCAGGTGCTCGAGTTGTTTCTCGATCTGGACGCCAATGAGGACCAATTCAACGCCCCGTTCGTGTATGGCTCGGCCCGCGACGGCTATTTCATGGACCATCCGGAGGATGAGCGCACCGACTGCATCCCGCTGCTGAAAAAGATCATTGAAAGCATTCCCGCGCCCAAGGCTGATCCCGCCGCGCCATTCTCCATGCTCGTTTCCAACATCGAATGGGACGATTACGTCGGTCGCGTGGCCATCGGCAAGGTCCTCGGTGGCGACGTCAAGAAAGGCGACACCATTTGGCTGCTGCGCAAGGACGGCACCAAGCAACAGTCGAAGGTGATGAAAACCTTCACCTACTCCGGCCTGGCCACCACCGACTCCGAAGGTTGCGGCGCTGGCGGCATCGTCGGCATCGCCGCCGGCATTGAAAGCATCGACATCGGCGAGACCCTGTCCGCCTCGCCGGACATGGATCCGCTGCCGTTCGTGGCAATTGACCCGCCCACGGTGCAGATGCAGTTCTCGATCAACGACGGTCCGCTGGCCGGCCGCGAGGGCAAGCACGTGACGTCGCGCGCCATCCGTGAGCGTCTGATGCGCGAGTTGAAGACCAATATCTCGATCCAAGTGGAAGATACCGACCAATCGGGCATTTTCAATGTGTCGGCGCGCGGGGCGATGCAGATTGCCGTGCTGGTGGAACAAATGCGCCGCGAGGGATTTGAGGTGTGCGTCTCGCGGCCGATGGTGATTTACCGCCGCGATGAGGCGGGTAAGTTGTTGGAACCCTTCGAAACCCTCTACATCGAGGCACCCGGCGACTACACCCAGGGCATTCTCAAGATTCTGGCCAACCGCAAGGGCCAGATGGAGCACATGGATACCGAGCCGAGCGGGCGCACCTTCATTGTGGCGGTGATTCCGACCCGTGGCTTGATCGGCTTTGAGACCGAGCTGGTCAACCTGACCTCAGGACACGGGATCATGAGCCATTTGTTCAAGCACTACGGCGAACATGCGGGCGAGATCACCAACCGCACCACAGGTACGCTGGTATCGATGGACTCGGGGACTGCCACTCCCTACTCGCTGCAAACGCTGGAAGATCGCGGCGCGCTGTTTGTGGCACCGGGCGATGCCGTCTATGCCGGCATGCTCGTCGGCGAGAACCCGCGCGTCGGGGATTTGCCGGTCAATCCGGTCAAGGAAAAGCACCTCGATAACATGCGCTCGTCGGGCAAGGACAAAACGTCCAAGCTCACCCCGCCGATCCGGTTTTCGCTGGAGCGGGCGATCGAATACATTGATGCGGACGAATTGGTGGAAGCCACGCCGAAGAACATCCGGCTGCGCAAGCGGGTGCTGGACGCCAACGCCCGCAAGCGCGCCGCCAAAGGCACCTCCCAAGCCGCCGAAGACCGCAGCAACCGCGGTTGAGGCGAGACTGATGTTGAAAGGCCGCACAGTCCCCTGTGCGGCCTGCCCGGCCACCGCAAGTGAATGACGCTCTCGAGCAACTTGCAGAATTGGCGCAAAGCCGCAAAGCCGCAAAGGAGACTGGGTGGCGCAACGTCAGAACACCTGAGCTCGTGCGAGAGCCAAAGCGGCTAAGGACCGTGAAGTCAAAGATTTTGACCTGGATCGGAAAATAGAAACCACGGATTTCAGGAATCCACGGATGAAGAAAGAGTTATGAATTTGCTGACATTCACCAATTGGGTGAGCCTGTGACTTGATAGATCAGAGCCATCTCATCACCTCAAACACGGCCAAAGCCCGGTCGAGGTCAGGTGTTCTGAACGTCGCGCCCGCCATGCAAGAGTGGTTCAGGGAAAAAGGATTTCACCCGCCTTGGATATTTTTAAAGCATCCATGAGTGAACTCGGTTTCAGCCGGGTATATTCATCCGTGCGTGCCATGTTCCGTTCAGCCCGCTTGTGCCATTCGGCGTTTGCCGCCATCTTCGCCGTTCTCATGCTCGGTGCGGCGATGCTGCCGCCTCGCGGCCGCGCCGATGAGGCGCGGGTGTACCTCAGTCGCTGCTGGCAAACCAGCGACGGCATGCCGAGTAATTCGGTGTCGCGCATCGCCAAGGATCGCGACGGTTTCCTGTGGATCGCCACCGGCGCGGGCGTGGCGCGCTTCGACGGACTGCGTTTTGAGACGTTTTATTCGGCGGACGGGCTGCCTGACACGTATATTTTCTGCCTTCATGTGGATCGCCACAACCGGATCTGGGCCGGCACCCGGCGAGGTGTCGCCTATCGCGAAAATGGTGCTTGGATCATTCCAGCGGGGCTGCCGGCGGCACCGGTGTTCTCGCTGGGGGAGGGGACCGACGGCGCGATTTGGGTCGGTACCTACAATGGATGCTGGCGCTGGAGCGGGGGCGGATTTGCCCGCATCAATCTAGGCAACCCGACCCCCGACGTGCGCTCGTTCCTCAGCGACGGCACCAGCGGCATGTGGATCCTCACCCAAAACAACCTTTGCCGCTGGACGGCGGAGCATCCCGACGAAGTGCAAGACATTCCCGGCCCATGGAGCGACAAGGACTTGCGCGACCTGGCTCGAGACAACGACGGCCGCGTGATCGTCTGCGGCACCGACCTGCTGCTGCGCCGCCAGGACAGCGACTGGGAAGACCTCAATCGCCGCATCCCCGGCGGCGACCAACACGCCTACCTCGCCTGCGCCGTCGCCCCCGACCACACCCTGTGGCTGGCCACCCGCAACCACGGCCTCATTTTCATCAGCGACACGGAAACCGGCACTGTCGACGCCGCCACCGGCCTCTCCCTCAATGACGTGCGCAGCGTCATGATCGATCCCGATGGCATGATCCTGGCCGGCACCAATGGCGGCGGCATCAACCTCCTGCGCCGGCGCTTGTTCGACACCTACTCCACCGGCGAGGGCCTCGGCAGCACCATCACCTCCGCCTTGGTGGTCGGCCGCGGCGGTCGCGTGTTTGCCGGCACCGACGGCGGCGGTATTTTCATCAAACAGGACGGCAAGTTCGCCGCCCAATTCCGCAATCTGGGCCTGCCCGATAACGGCCTGATCTGGTCGTTGTGTGAGTCGCCCGACGCCAGCCTGTGGGTGGGCACCCACCGCGACGGGCTGTTCCACATCCGCCGGCAGCAGGTGGAGCACATCCCGCTGGGCAGTGAGTTTATTAACAATTCCATCTCCGCGCTTGCCACCACCCGTGATGGCGGCCTGCTCATCGGCACGCATAATTCCGGGGTGTGCAAGTGGATGGACGGGCAAATCGATCCAGCATTTCCCCGCCTGACCCCCGGCGACGAAAGTGCGGTCTATCACATGCTGGTGGATCGCCAGGACAGGGTTTGGGTTGCTACCGGCAGTTCCGGACTTTGGTTGCTGGAAAACGGTGTCTGGAGCGATATGCGGACCAAGCTTGGCTCCCCCGGCCTGCTCGCCGCGGTGTTGCACGAATCCCCCGACGGCGACCTCTGGATCGGCACCCTCGGCCAGGGCCTGGCCCGCATCCATAACCAGCACCTGGCGCAATGGAGCCAGCGCGACGGCATCGTGAGCGACACCATTTGCCAGATCCTCGAGGACGACAGCGGGCACCTGTGGCTCGGTTCAGACCGCGGCCTGCAACGGGTGGCGTGCGCCGAGTTGGATGCCTACGGCCAGGACGGTCATGCCTTGCCGGTGGAAAGCATGCGTTTCAGCCGCGAGGACGGACTGCCCACCCCGCAGTTCAGCGGCGAACACGGCAACCTCGCGCAGCGCGCCGCGGATGGCTCGCTGTGGTTCTCGCTGGCCTCCGGTGCCATCCGCGTCGATCCCCGGCGGTTTTCCAAATCCAGCGCCCCGCCCTTTGTTCGCATCGAAAGCGCCGCCGCCGACAAGGGCCCCATCTGGACGTTCGAAGGCCGGCAGGCGCGTGACTCCATCGTGCTGGCACCGGGGGCCGGCACCCTCCAAATCCGTTTCACTTCGCCCAATTTCATCGCGCCCGAACACGGCCGCTTTCAATACCGCATGACCGGCGTGGAAAAGGAATGGCAGGAGGTGGAAGGAACCCGGGTCGCCAGTTACGCCTCGCTGCTGCCCGGTACCTATAAGTTTGAGGTGATCGGCGCCAGCTCCGACGGCACCTGGAACCCCAGTCCCGCCCGCGTCACCGTCGTCGTCGAGCCGTTCATCTGGCAGACCCTCGGCTTCCGCGTGACCGTCTCGATCGTTGTGCTTTCGGCCATCGGCCTGCTCATCAGGGTCGGCTCACTGCGCCGTTTGCACCGCCGCATGGCCGTCGTTATGAACGAATTGCGCGTCGACAAGGAACGCACCCGCATCGCCCGCGACCTCCACGACGACCTCGGTGCCAGTCTCACCGAGATCAACTTTCTCGGCACCCTCACTGCCAATGCGGTAAGCGATCCGACCGTGCGCCAGCGCATCGAGGGCATGGTCGAACGCGCCCAACGCATGACCAAGGCGCTCGACGAGATCGTCTGGGCGGTCAACCCGGCCAATGACTCGTTGACGTCCACCGCCAATTACCTCTGCTCGCGGGCCCAGGAAAGCCTTGTGACCGCTGGCATCCGCTGCCGCCTGGACGTCGCCGACGATTTGCCCAACACCCCGCTGGACTCGGAATTGCGCCACAACTTGCTCATGGCCGTCAATGAGGCCGTCCACAACGTCCTCAAGCATTCCAAAGCCACCGAATGCACCCTCTCGATCCGCATCGAGCAGGCTGCGCTGCAGGTGTCCGTCGCCGACAACGGCAGCGGCTTCATCCCGGTCAGCGCCCTCGAGGGTCGCAACGGGCTGGTCAACCTGCAACGCCGCATGGAGGCGTCCGGCGGCTCGGTGGATATCGCCAGCACCCAGCTCGGCACCGTCGTCTCCCTGCGCGTGCCGTTGCCATGAATCCGCCCCGCCGCTTCGTTCTACCCATTCGGGGGGCTGGTCATTGTTCCGCCAGTCGCTATTCTAAGCCCTCATTCATTTCGTCATGCCGTCATCAGTAGTCATCGTGGAGGACAACAACGTAGTCCGGGGTTGCCTGGAGGAGTTGGTTAATTCCATCGCCGGCTTCAAGTGCCTGGCCACTTTTGGCAATGCCGAAGACGCCATCCGCTTGGTGCCGCGCCTCGCCCCGGATCTGGTCATGATGGACATCCAATTGCCCAACCTCTCCGGCATCGAGTGCGCGGCCAAACTCAAGGAATGCCTGCCCTCCCTGTTGATCCTCATGCTCACCGTCTACGAGGATGAGGAAAGAATCTTCGAGGCCTTCAAGGCCGGTGCCAGCGGCTACATCCTCAAACGCGCCAGCGCCGCAGAGGTGGTCCAAGCCATCAAGGACATGCTCGGCGGCGGCGTGCCGATGACCAGCACCATCGCCCGCAAGGTCGTCGAGTCGTTCCGTCAGGTCGCCTCCCGCCAACCCGATGAACCCGCTCTCTCGCGCCGCGAAACCGAAGTCCTCAAGGGCCTCTCAAAGGGACTTTCTAACAAGGATATCGCCGACGCCCTCAACGTCACCCTTGAAACCGTGCGCTGGCACCTCAAACAAATCTACGAAAAACTCCATGTCCACGGCCGCACCCAGGCCACCCTCAAGTTCATGAGCATGCAAGCCCCCAAACGCTGAATGCCGACGGCTCAGGCGCGTCCATGGCCGCGCCGCCACCACCTCCACTTCGATGAAATCCCCCCATTCCCGCCCCCTCTGGCTCGCACTCGGCCTGGCCACCTCGTGCTGTGCCCGGACCTATCACATCGACGCCGCCGCCAAAGATGACTTGCGGGACGGTCTGACGCCTGCCACGGCGTGGAAGTCGTTGGAAAAATTCAATGCCACGGTGTTCAAACCGGACGATCACATCCTGTTCAAGTCCGGCCAGCAGTGGAGCGGCCAATTGCGCCCCCAGGGCTCCGGCAGCGCCACCGCCAGTCACTTGCTCCCCATCACCATCGGCCGCTACGGCGATGGCCCTCTGCCGGAAATCAACGGCTCCGGCCGCTATCCCGACACCGTCCTGATCGAGGACGTCGACTATTGGACCATCGCGGACCTTGCTGTCACTAACAAGGGAGCCGACACCGCCCCCGGCCGCAGCGGCGTGCGCATCCACGCCCAGGCCCTTCACCTCATGCGCGGCATCACCCTGCGCGGCCTCCACGTCCACGACGTCAATGGCGACCTCCGCAAGAGCCACGAGGGCCAGGGCATCCTGTTTGAGGCCAGCGCCAAGACCAATGCCGCGTTCGACGGGATTTTGATAGAAAATTGCCGCTTGGAGCGCACCGACCGCAACGGCATCTGCCAGCGCGGCCTCGGCGCCACCCGCAGCAAAAACGTCATCATCCGCTCTAACGTTCTGGACGATATCGGCGGCGACGCCATCAAGCTGTGGGGTACCAACGGCGGCCTCATCGAGAAAAACCTCGTCCGCAACTGCCGGGCCCGCTGCGCGGACAACGCGGCCGCCATCTGGCCCTTCGCCTGCGACGACACCCTCGTCCAATACAACGAGGTGACCGGCACCAAGGGCACCAAGGACGGCCAGGCATTTGATTCGGACTACCAGTGCAAGCGCACGATCATCCAGTACAACTATAGCTATCAGAACGAGGGCGGCTTCATCTTGATTTGTTCGCCCGGAAATTCCTACAACCTCGACACCATCGTGCGCTACAACGTCAGTGTCCACGATGGCGTCGACAGCGGCAGGGTCATCCAGATCGGCGGCAATCCGACCAACACCCATTTTTACAACAATACCATCGTCATCGGCCCGCAGCAAAGCCTGCCGCTCATCGCGTTCAATGAATGGGATGGCGGTAAAGCCCAAAACACCCTTTTTTCTAACAATATGTTCATCGTCTCGGACGGCGGCAAGGCCACCTACGATCTGGCGGTGAGCAGCGGCACCCGCTTCACTGACAACATGTTCATCGGTCGGCACGAGGGACTGCCCGCAGGTGCCAGGACCGGTCGCGCGGCGCTGCCCGCGGACGCCTCGCCGACGCCCCTGCCAGGCGCCGCCGCCGGCCTCAACCCGCCCTCGAAGCAGCTCTCCCGCCTCCCAATTCCATGACCCCATCCATCGCTCCCGAGCCCCTTGCCGCCGCCGCCCCGTCTTATGTCATCGAGCCCTCGGTGGTGGAGGACTGCCGGAGGATCTATGCTTCAGTCCAACATGAACTGGCCAAGGTCATCGTCGGTCAAAACGACGTCATCGAACAGATCCTGATCTCCATCCTAACCAAGAGTCATGCCCTGCTTGTCGGCGTGCCGGGCCTGGCCAAGACCTTGATCATCTCCACGCTGGCGGACACCCTGCACCTGACGTTCCGGCGGATCCAGTTCACGCCCGACCTGATGCCCAGTGATATCACCGGCACGGAGGTGATCCATCAGGATCCGGTCAGCGGCCTCAAGGAATTCAAGTTTCACCCGGGCCCGTTGTTTTGCAACATCGTTCTCGCTGACGAAATCAACCGGACTCCGCCGAAAACCCAAGCCGCCATGCTGGAGGCGATGCAGGAAAAACGTGTGACAGTCGGCGGCGTGACGCGGGAGTTGCCGCAACCGTTTTTCGTGCTTGCGACCCAGAACCCGCTCGAACAGGAAGGCACTTATCCGCTGCCCGAAGCCCAGCTCGACCGCTTCATGTTCCTCATCCATGTGGGCTACCCCGCTCGCGCCGAGGAAATCCAAATCATGAAACGCGGCACCGGCCAAATCTGCGAGAAACCGCAAGCCGTGCTCGATGGTGATATGATCATGCGGATGCAGGATACCGTTAAAGCCCTGCCCGTGGCCGATCATGTTTACAATTACGCCCTCGACATCGTGCGGGCCACCCGCGGCAAGGAAGAAGGCTCGATGGAGTACTGCCAGCGTTACCTCAGCTTCGGCGCCGGCCCGCGTGCCAGCCTCAATCTCATCATGGCGGCGAAGGCCCACGCGATGATCCACGGACAGATGTATGTCGGGTGTGCCAATATCGTGGCGGTCGCTCCGGCCATCATGCGGCATCGCATCGCGGTGAATTTCAGCGCGCAGAGCGAAGGGATCACCCCTGACGATGTGATTGCCAAAGTGCTTGCCACTGTTCCTCAACATGAACGCTGACCTGCTGGATCCGGACGCGGTTTCCAAAGGTGACGCTCTGGGAATCATGGCCCGCAAAATCGTCGAAGGCTACCGCGTGGGTGAACACCGGTCCCCGTTCCAGGGCTTCGCCATCGAGTTCGCACAACACCGCGAATATACGCCGGGTGATGATACCCGACACCTCGATTGGAAGGTTTTTGGCCGCTCCGAGCGTTACTATATCCGCCAATACGAACAGGATACTAATTTTGTCGCCAACATCGTATTGGACGGCAGCGCCTCGATGAATTATGGCTCGGGCCAGCTTTCCAAACTCCAATATGGCAAGGTTCTCGCCGCCTGCCTCGCCCACGTCATTCTGACCCAGCGCGATGCCGTGGCGCTCGCCATGGTTGGCGAGGAAATCCAGGAATATCTGCCCAGAACCGATAACCAGCAACGCATCCAGCACATCATGCAGCGCCTCGCGGCGTTTCAAGGCAAGGGCGGCACCCGTTTGGGCAATTCCCTCCAACAAGTCGCCCGCCAAACCAGCAGGCGCGGCATCGTCATCATCATCAGCGATCTCTTCGACGATGATGACGGTCTGGCAAGCGGGCTCGAGCGCTTCGCCTTCAGCGGCAACGAGGTCATCGTTTTCCATACCCTCGACTCCCACGAACTCACCTTCCCATTCGATGGAACATGGGAATTCCGCAATTTGGAAGGCGTGGATCGCCTGAAAATATCACCGGAAGATTATCGCAAGGCCTACCTTGCAAACTTCGGCGAATTTCAAACCCGCATCCGCAGGATGTGTGAGAAATTTCGCGCCCATTACGTGCTCGCAGACACCAGCAAGAGCCTGGCCGAAACCCTCAGCGGATACCTAGCGTTTCGCCAACGGGCGAAAAAATAAAACATGAGCTTCCTATCTCCTTTTGTCCTCGGTGGGTTGGCTGCGATCGGCGTTCCCATCATCATCCATCTGCTGAACAAATTCCGCGTCAAAACGACTGACTGGGGCGCGATGCGATTTCTGATAGATATTGTCCAGAAGAACCAAAAGCGGGTGAAGATGGACGATTTGATCCTGCTGATTCTCCGTTGCCTTGTCGTCGCGCTGGCGGTGTTGGCGTTTGCACGTCCGGTTTTGAAAGGTCTCGGCCTCGGTGGAGAAGGTCCGGTGGCCGCTGTTGTTTTGTTGGATCACTCCGCCAGCATGGCGCAAACCGTCGGCTTGACGAGCCGTTTCGATCTTGCCAGGACGGAGATCCGCAGCTGGCTCGACAAGCAAGACGCGCAATCGCTGGTGGGCTTGTATCTGGCTGGATCCCGCACCATTCCGTTGATAGGCAAGCCCGCCAATGACTTCGCACTCTTCCGCAAGTCGCTCGATGCTGCGGCCCCGAGCGATTATGGCAGCGATTTCACCCAATCGCTGCGCCTCGCGGTGGAATCGTTGAAAACCGTGACGGGCCGCCCGAAGGAAATCCGCATCTACACCGACGGGCAGGCGGGCGCCTTCCTCCATCGCGCGGAGTTGCGTCTCATCGCTCAGGAACATCCGGACATCGTCATCCGCCCGCTCGTCATCGGTGGACCACCCGCTGAAAATCTCGGCATCGTCGCATTGCGCCAGGAAGGCGGTATTCCATCGGTGGGGCAAGCGGTCCGTTTTCATGCTGAAGTTCTGAACTCCGGACCCACCACGGCCAACGGAGTGAAGGTGGATTTCACGCTGAACGATCATCTGCCGGCTGGCTCAGCGATCATTCCCGCCATCGCTCCGGGTGAATCGCAAAGCGTCAATGTGATGGTGACTTTCCCAGCTGCGGGGGCGCACCATGTGATGGCCTCGATCCCGCCCGATAGCTTCGCCACCGACAACCAGCGCAGCGTCGCGCTGGAGGTGACGCAACGGGTTGACGTCGTCATCGCGGATTCCGAGTCTGCCGATTCCGCGGGCGGCCAGGGTGCTTTCTTCATTTCCCGGGCCCTCGTGCCGGTTCCACGCGAGCAAGCCGCCAACTACTACCTCGCCCTCCAATCTGTCCGCATCGCGGACTTGCCCGGGTCCATCGCGCAGACCGGCCCGGAGCGCCCGGCGGTGGCTTTTCTCTGCGATCCAGCGCATCTCTCCACAGACGTTGCGGCCGCACTTGAGATCTATGTGAAAACGGGTGGCAACCTGGTGGTCTTTCCGGGTTCCAGCACTCAGCTCGGCATCGTGGACACCCCTGACGCTCTCGCCCGCTTGCTACCCGCCACCCTCGCGGCACCAGCGGAGATCGCCGGCAATGAACTGCCGAAAACATGGCAGGCCGATGGATTCACCCATGAGATCACCCGCTTCTGGAACGACCCCGCCAACGGCAGCTTGGCATCGGTGAAGTTCACCCGCTATTGCCCGATGAAGCTCAACACCGCGGCAACTCCCAACATCGTCTGCGCCTTTTCCGACGGTCAACCCGCAGTGGTCGAATGGACCTACGGCCGCGGCAGCGTGGTCATGTTCAACGCCAACGCCACCCGTCAGTGGACGAATCTCCCGCTGCATCCGTCCTTTGTTCCACTGCTTCAGCGGCTCATGGGGTTTTTCCACGCCAAGAATGAAGTTAGACTCAACTTCCAGCCCGGTGAGACGTTTCGCAAAACCATCGACGAATCCCTCGTGGGCAAAGACTTCACCGTCCAACGACCGGGTGCAGGGTCCGCCCGCACCGCCGGACAAGTGGCCGCCGACGAATCCGGAGCCTACCTCCGCTATTCAGGCACCGAAAATCTCGGTGCCTATCGGATTAGTATGGGCTCCGAGCCCATCGCCACCATCGCCGTACAGATGGATCCCGCCGAGTCCGATCTCAGGCCGGTGGATCCCGCCGCGCTCAAGGAATTGAGCGACGTGCCACGCAGCGCGTCAGGCAGTGACGCACGCATGGTGGTCCTGAAAGAATACTGGCCCGCCCTCATCTGGTGCGTGGTCGCCCTGTTCGTGGCCGAAGCAGCCATGGCCCATCGCATGAGCTACGCCCGTTAGAATGAACACCCTATTTTCATTACCGATGAATTTCCTCGCAGACGCCACCGGTGTCCAGAGCACATGGAAGCTCGATCACGAAGGACTTCAACCCTCATCGGCGTTCCTGATTTTCATGGCCCTCGCAGCCCTCACCGTTGTCGCCTACCTGCGATGCGCGCCCGGCGTCAAAAAGCCGGGTTGGATCGCATTGGTGGCATTGCGCCTCCTTGCCGCCGCGGTTTTGGCGGCCTTGCTCACCAAACCCGTTATCCGTTTCACCGAGTATCACCCGGTCAAACAACCGCTCGCCGTGGTCGTGGATGCCTCGCGCAGCATGGCCCTCACGGACCGCAGGGATCTGCCAATCGATCAAAACCGCGCCGCCATCGCTGCCGGCCTCGTCGAGCCAAGCGTCGGTCTCGCCACTGCGCCCGCAGCCAATATCATCGCGCAGGTCCGCAATATTTCCCGCCATGATATCATTGAGCAGTTGGGAAGAAACCGGAAGCTCGACCTGTGGACCCGCCTCGGCACCCGCTCCGAGCTGCGTTTCTACCAATTCGGAGGCAGCACCAAACCGCTGGGCGCACCCGAGATGGTGGAAGACAAGCAGGCCAAGAACCAACCGCCCAGCGTTAGATTTCCAAAAACCGATGCGACCGAGTCCGCCACCGCCATCGGCGAGGCATTGCGCAACGTGATTCAGGAACAGCGCAGCCAAGCGCTCGGCGGCATAGTTCTCATCACCGACGGCGGCAACAACCATGGACCCTCGCCCATGGAGGCCGCTCAAATCGCCCGCGAGCAAAACGTGCCATTGTTCATCTATGGAGTCGGAGTGACATCGCCACCGGACATCGCAGTCTCGGAAGTGACCGCCCAGAGCCTCGCATTCGTCGGCGAACGCCTCGACGTCCACGCCAAAATCGCCTCCCGCAGCTTGGACGAAAAGCCGGCCACCGCCATCCTCAAAGCCGACGGCGAGGTCGTGAACCAAATCGATCTTCCGCTCGGCGGCGACAAGACCCAGGAAGTCACCTTCAATTTTGTTCCGAAGAAGCCAGGCGAGGTGAAACTGGAAGTCTCGGTGCCGGTTCGCGACGAGGAGGTCAACCGCGATAACAATGCCGCCGCCGCCACCACGCGCATCACGGACAAGAAGTTCAACGTTCTGCTCGTCGAGCAGGAACCTCGCTGGGACTTCCGCTTCCTGTTGGACTACTTGCAGCGCGACCCGCGGCTCGTCGTCAAAAGCGTCATGATCGATGGCGAACCCGGCCTTGCCAAACCGAACTCGCCGTTCCTCCCCGCGCTGCCGAGCACGCGGGATGCGTTTTTCAATTCGCAGGTACTCATCCTCGGCGACGTCAATCCCAAGGACCTCGGCCAAGAACGGATGGCCATGATCGTCGAATGGGTCGAAGCCGGTGGCGGTATCATTTTCCTCGCAGGCTCGAATTTCAACCCGGCCTCCTACATCGGCACTCCGTTGGAGGCCTTGCTTCCGGTCGTTCCCGACACCCGCCGGCCACGGGCGATGAGATCTCAGCGCGAGCCCGTGCCGTTTCCCTTGGAGCTCACTCCGGTTGGCCGTCGGTCGGCCTATCTCCAGATGGATAGTGATCCCACCGCCAACCAACAGATTTGGGATCAATTCCCCGGTGTCCGCTGGGTCGCTCCCATCGCACGGGTGAAACCGGGGGCCGAGGTCCTGCTGGTTGATCCGCGGGCGTCGAGTGCGGGCCGTTATGGCAAGCTGCCGGTGTTTGCGATGCAGGGCTACGGCTCTGGCAAGTGCGTCTATTTCGGCAGCGATGAAACGTACCGGTGGCGCAGCCGGACCGGTGAAAAATATTACTCGATCCTGTGGGGGCAGATCATGCAGACACTCGCGCTACAGTTGCTAGACAGTGCATCCCCGCTCACCCAGTTGCGCAGCGACCGGAAACAATACAATATCGGCGAGCGGGTGGTGATTGCCGGGCATGTCTACACCGGAAACTACGTGCCTCTCATCGTGCCTTCATTGGAAGGTGTGCTGACGTTCGTCAAATCCGGCGCGGCAACCCCGGCGTCCACCCGCAACATCAATCTCGCCGCGACCGATAAGAATCTCTTCAGCTGCGATTTCATCGCCACGGAACCCGGCAGCTACACGTTTCACACCGCCCAGGATCCAGATGGTGTCCTGAAATTCGAAGTCGTCGATCCCAACCTCGAAGATATACAGACCGCCCTCGATGAAAGCCTTCTCAAAAACATGGCCGCCACCGCGGGCGGGCGCTTCCTGCGCGAGGAGGATCTCCAACATCTCCCGGACTGGATTTCCGCCACCAGCATCCGGGTGGCCAGTTTCCGCAAAGTGGAGTTATATTACTCCGTGTGGATTCTCTCCGGTTTCCTCACCCTGCTCTTCGCCGAATGGCTCCTGCGGCGCTTGTCCCGTTTGAAATGACATGAGTGCTCATCCATCACCACCTTCCCACGATCCACGCGAGGCCGGCCTGCCTCCCGCGTTGACGCACATCCTCGATCAGGTCAAGCGCCGTCATCTCCTGATGAATCTCGCGGCGTTTCCCGTGATCCTCGTGGCTGCCATCGCCAGCGCTTGGGTGGCGCAAGCCCTCGCCGACCGCGTGTTCGATCTCTCATGGAATGCCCGTTGCGCCCTGTTGGTCATCGATTCCATCGGCGTGCTGTGGCTGCTCGCCCGCTTCGTGCTGCGCCCCTGGCAACAACGACTCGACCGGATAGGCGCGGCCCTGCTCGTCGAGCGCGGCATCCCTGAGTTCCGCACAGCGTTGATTTCCGCGGTCGAACTCGCCGCTCCAACCGCAGAACCACCCCCGCAATCCCGATACTTGGTCGAGCGCATGGTGGCGGAGGTCGCGGCCCTCGCCACACAATCGAATGTGGTCGCCCGCGTGATCCGGACGGATGGCTTTAAAAAACTTGTTGCCCGCATGTCCGCGCCGGTTGCCGTCGCGCTATTGTTGTTCGGTATTTGCCAGCCGACCTCCGGGCTTTTGGTTAGGAGAATTCTGCTTTCCCGCGACGCGTTTCCCGCCAAGACCTCCGTGGCGGACATCACCCGCGACGTCCGGGTGGACGAAGGCGGTGAGGCAATTCTAGCTGCCCGTGCGACAGGAGAAATTCCCGCTGACGGACGCTTGGTCGTCACTCACCAGGGCCGCCCGCCCGAGATTATTCCGGTGACGCCGACCACTGCGGGAGCAGCTGATTTCACGCAGTCCGTGAAAAACATCCGCGAGAGTTTTTCCTACCATTTCGAGCTCAACGACGGCGTGGGTCTGGAACACAACGTGATGGTCAGATTTCCACCATCTCCCAAAACCCTCCATTTCGTCGAAGTTCCACCAGCCTATACCAAACTGCCGAGATTGGAGTTGTCTCCCACCTCGTTGAAATTGCTGGAGGGCTCCACACTGCACATCGACGGCACTGCATCCAAGGATTTGCGCGGCGGCCAGGTCCGAATCAATGGGGTGGAAAATCCCGTGCAACTCACGGTCGATTTCTCCGATCAAAAACAATTTTCAGTGAATATTCCCGTGCCCGGCTCCGGTTGGAAATCCCTTTCATTGCACCTTGAAGGTGCCGATGGTGATGGCTCTGTCGGCGATCCGGAATATCCCATTGAACTGCGGCGGGACCGCCCGCCCACCGTGACGCTCACCCAGCCGAAGGATGAGATCGTCACCGTGATCGCCAATGATACCGTCCAAATTGGTTTTGAAGCGAACGACGACTTTGAATTGGTTTCGGCTAACATGTTTTACCGCGTGTACCGGTTGTTGCCGGACGGCGGCACCGAGGAGAGCGGCGCAGGGAGGATTGCGCTGAAAGTCCCGCTTGGCCAACGCGAGTGGAAGCATGCATTTCCATGGAATCTCGCGCTGCTCGTCCCGCCGGTCACTACCGGATACGATATCATCATTTGGATCGAAGCCACCGACAACAACGGCATCGCTCCAGCTACCGGGCGCAGCGCAGAGCGAACGATCCGGGTCATTTCCGAGCAGGAAAAACGCCTGGAATTGCTCGATCTGCTAGGCCGAAAAGCCGCGGAGATCGAGCAACTCTACGATCAGCAACGCGCCATCAACAGCCACATGGAGACCGCCACACCCTGATGCTAACCCCTTCGCCCGACCCATGAAAACCATCACTCTCCTCATTGCTGTTGTGGTTGCCCTGTGCCTTCCGGCGCGCGCTCAACAATCCGAGGCGAATACCACCGCCTACCGCGCCAGCGTCTCGCAGACCCAACTGCAAAGCGCCACCGACCAGATGAAAAACGATCTGGCCGCCATCATGCGTGACTACGAGCACTACGAGATCGCCGCCGTGGAAATCGCCAAGTTGAAGGAATCCGTGGGCTCGCTCGATACCATCACCGCGCGCAACATGCCCGACGTCGTGCGCTTGTTGCTGGTGGCCAGCCACTCGGGCGAAGCCGCCCTCGTCCACGGCAATATCGCGCAAGCCAGCGGCCAACAGAAACTAATCCAAACCCGCCTGCGCACCCTGGCCGACCAACTCGCCCTCTATTCGAATCAGGCAGCAATGCAGAAACGCATCGAGGAACTCGCCGTGCGGCAGTCGGCCAACCTCCGCGCCACTCGCGAATTGACCAAGAACTTGACGGAGCTCGGGATCACCCCGGCTCAGCTCGCCAGCGATGTGGCCGCCATGCCCGCCAAGCTGCCGCGTCCGGAACGGGATGATCTGGAGGCCATCAAAGCATTGCGACTTGCAGAAAAAAAACAAAACCTCATGCGGGAACACAGCCGTCGCCAAATGGAGCAATCGACGTTGGTAAAGGAAACCGGCCTCGCCGTCGAAGCCCTGGCTAAAGTCGTGGAGGATCCGCTGGCCGCTGACGTCACTCATTTCAAACAGGCTCTGGAAGTCGCCAAGGCGGGCAAGATCGACGAACATTCGCGAGCGGCAGCCACCGCCATGGATCGTGATTACGCCCGCTCCGCCGCCGAACAGGAGAGCGTTTTCAATACCCTCCAGACCGTCATTGCAAGCCTCGACGCCGCTAAAAGCGACGAGGAGCGCCTCCGCGACATCGCCAACCAACTCGGCGACTTATCCCTCAAGGAAGACGGACTCGCCAACCTCACGCCTAACATGTGGGGTGAACAAAAAAACCGGGCCACCCGGGATCAACTCGGCATCGCCGATCGCATGGATGTCCTGCAAAACCGCATCAAATCCCTCGATGCCGAATCCTCCACCAAAGCCGCCGAGTCCACCACCCAGGCCGCCGAAATCGGCGATACCCTCCGGCCCGAAAATTTCCGCGACAATATCCCGCTCGTCGCCCGCACTGTGGATTCGCAAAATTCGCTCGCCCGGGACCTCTCGGCCATGAGCCGGACACTCCAACAAAAAGCGGAGAAAATTGCCGCTGCGGCAGCCGCCCAAAGCGGCGCGGATCCACAAGAACCGAAATTGAGTCCCGAGGCGGCCGCCATCCAGGATGCGATGAGACAGCTCGTGGATGCCAGGATCAACGTCGATCTCGCGGGTCGCATGAATGACACCAAGGGGGATTTCAAGCCCCGCGTCGGGCAAGCACAGCAGAATATGTCTGCCGGAAGCGAACAAGCCAAGGCGGCTGGCCCGATCGTCGGCGAAGATGTCCACGCGGCAATCGCTGAAGCCCAACGGTTGGCGGATCTCGCCGCCAACGGGACCCAGGTCGGACATAACCTCTATCACACCCGCGCCAATATCAACAAGGCCCTGGCCGGACTGCAGGAAGCCGCCATGCAGCTCGCTGCGCAACAGGCACAAGCAGCAGACGGACCAGGAGAAGGCGGAGGCAACACTTCGACCGCCTTGAGGGGCGGCCCGATCTATTCTAACCTTGCCGATGCCAGCGACGCCCAACGGGACGCCTTGCTTCTCCTCAAGCAGGAGAAAACCGCGCCGGAATTCGCTCCATTGGTGAATCAATACATCAAGAATCTCGCGACCGAGACCGACGCCAATCCCTAACTAGCTCCACCATGAATCACCGACTCGCTCTCGCCGCCATCACGTGCCTGGTCCTCGCCGTGTCTCGCAGCCAGGCGCAGGAACCAGAGGCCGTGCAGGATTCCGTCTTCGGATCGTCACAGAAGACAGTCGGTACGATGCTCGGCATTTTTTACGACCTCAAGCAAAACCCCAAACGCCAGCCACTCCCCAATCCCCAACCCGCCGATACTTACAAGGCGCTCGCTGCATTCATTGACAGCGGCTGGGATGAAAGTGTGCTGAGTCGTTTTTTCCGGGCCACCAAACCGCTCTATGCCACCGAGATACTCATCCCATCCATGGATTCCGGCGGCGCTCCCCAGGCATTCGGTCTCACCGGTATCGTCAAACCCGGACATTGGGTCGCGATCTATGAATCCCAGGTTTCCCCACCCGAAGACGGCACCTATCGGTTTGTCGGTGCTGCCGACGATGTCATCGCCGTGGGTGTCAATGGCAAGACGGTGCTGGTCCAGGACTTTTATGACGGTCATTTCAGCAGTTGGAAGGAACCCTCACCCAAGGAGACCATCCCGTGCTGGATCCGCAGCGGCCTCAAACGCGGCGACTGGTTCACCTGCAAGAAGGACCAGATCATCGACCTCGACATCCTGATCGGAGAAATTCCCGGCAACCTCTTCGGCGCTTGGTTGTTGATCGAAAAACAAGGTGCCACCTATCCGACCAATGCAGGCAAGCCACTGCTTCCAGTATTTCAAGTCCGCGCCAAACCCATCCAAGTTGCCGGTGGCGAGCACTATATCCCGTTCAGCGTGAACAACACCCCCTGGATATGCCACCCGTGATGCATCCCGCCCCCTGGAAAATGAACTCCTCTCGAACCCTCCCCACCGCGCTCCTGTGCTGGATCGCCGCCCTATCAGCCCTGGTCGCGCGGCCGTGGACTTTCGTCGGCAACCCGACTCACGTCGAAGCCGAATATGTAGGAATGACTGATGGCAAGGTGATGCTCAAAAGCCCGGATGGCAGAGAACGCGGATTCCCACTCGCCCGCTTCAGTCCCGCAGACCAGGATTTCGTTCGCTCGCAGGCCGGCAGCCAATTCCCCGCCTCCGGCTCGCCCGCCAAGCCGGAAACTGTCGCCAACCTAGTCAACCGCACCCTGACACTTGATGGGGCCAAGGAGCTTCATGTCACCGATAGCGGCGATCCGCTGGCTGGAAGCAGCATCCATTTCACCTCTGCGGACGCTTGGCTGTTCCTCGATCATATCTCGCCCCAGGCGGTGGAGGCTGGACTGCTCAAGCGGATGCGCGTCAACGGCGGCAATGCGATCGCTGGCAAGAACGTCCGCGTCGTCCAATACGGCCCGGGCACCGTCATCATTCCCCACGAACCGGACTATCCCGCCATGACGGTTTTTGCCAACCTGTCATTCGAGGGCGCATCGAAGTCGCTCACCTGTTACAAGGAATACAGCGACGCCAATCTGGCTCCAATCAAATCCAACGTCAGCTCATTCCGGCTCAAGCGCGGCTACATGGCAACCCTCGCCACCCAACGAGACGGTACCGGCTCCAGCGAAAACTACGTCGCTCAGGATCAGGATATCGAAGTCAAATCGTTGCCAACCGAACTGGCTAACAGTATCCGCTTCATCCGCGTCTTCCCGTGGCGCTGGACCCCAAAAAAGGGCATCGCGGGGAATATTTACGAGAAATTCAACGTCGGCTGGTATTACAACTGGAATATCAGCAGCCAGTCGTCGCCAAGCTTGGAATACGTCCCCATCGCCCAGAAAGTGGGCTGGCCCAACCTCCAGCAGGATTGGAAAATGCGCGGCGCGCTCCACCTGCTCGGCTACAACGAGCCGGACCATAAGGACCAATCCAACCTCAGCGTGGACCAGGCCATCAAAGGCTGGCCCACTCTGCTGGCGTCTGGCCTGCGCCTGGGGTCACCGGCAGTCTCGGACGGCGGGCTGCGCTGGCTCTATGAGTTTATCGACAAGGCCGACGCTGCCAAATTGCGCGTCGATTTCATCGTCGTGCATTACTATCGCTCCTACTCAGACCCTGGCAACGCCAAGGGAGCCTCCAAACAGTTCTATCAATATATCAAGGAGATTCACGACCGCACCCACCGGCCGATATGGATCACCGAGTGGAACAACGGCGCGAACTGGACCAAGGATCGCAAGCCGAGTATCGAACAACAGAAAGACACCATCGCGGCCATGGTCAAGATGCTCGACGAGACCCCGTTCGTCGAGCGATACGCGCTCTACAACTGGGTCGAGGATTGTCGCAATATCCAGCGCAAGGACGGCTCACTCACCCCGGCTGGGGACGTTTACCGCGATGAAGTGTCTCCCGTGTCGTACCACCCGGAGGCCGCCGGTAAAAACCCGTGATTTCCTTCTTGCGTCGCGGATGGATTGGCCGGCGCGCGCCGGTACCATCCGTCAATTTCCTCCAAACAAAACATCATGAATCAACCAATCCATCTCGTAATCGCCGCGCTAGCCCTGTTTGCATTGGACGGACTCGCTGCCGCCGAGCCGGTCAAGCCAGGCGAAGTGTGGCCTGATAACCGCGGCCAGCACGTCCAGGCCCACGGCGGCGGCATCATCAAGGAACGTGAAACCTACTTCTGGTTCGGCGAGGATCGTTCCAAGGACAATGAACGGAACAAGCGCCACGTCGCCTGTTATTCATCGACCGACCTCGTTCACTGGACGTTTCGCAACCAAGTCCTCAAGCTTGCCGATCCAGAGAACTTCGGCCCGCGATGGGTGCTGGAGAGACCCAAAGTGTTTCACAACGCGATGACCCACAAGTTCGTGATGTACATGCATATCGATGGCCCGGCCACCCCCGGCGACATGAGTAATTCCTACGCGCTGGCCCGTGTGGGAGTGGCCACCTGCGACACCGTGGACGGCGACTACAAATACGTCCGCAGTTTTCGTCCCCTCGGCAAGGAAAGCCGCGACATGGGCCAGTTCATCGATGACGACGGGTCCGCATATTTGATTTTCGAGAGTCGTCCGACCAAGGGCTTCTTTATTGCAAAGCTATCGGAGGACTACCTCAATGTCGAAAAGGAAGTATGTTTTATCAAATCACCACTCGAAGGAGGAGCCTTGGTTCACCATGATGGTCTCTATTATGTGATAGGATCGTTCATGAGCGGTTGGAAGCCGAACCCGAACCAATACGCGACCGCCAGCAAACTCGAAGGGCCGTGGTCGGAGTTTAAGGACATCGCGCCGCCAGCAGCCAATACTTACGGCTCACAATCCACGATGATGCTCAAAGTCGTGGGCTCGAAACAAACAACCGTCATCTTCATGGGAGATATTTGGAAACCCAGAACCCAGTGGGATTCACGCTATCTGTGGATGCCGCTGGAAATCGGCGGCGGCAAACTCCACCTGCCCGAGCCCCGGGAGTGGACGCTCGATGTCAATACCGGGGAAGCGGTGATCCCTCATTGATTTAACCCCTATCTATCAGCCAACTGCCTTGCCCTCATATTCTTCATGAAAGCCATTCAAACATCACACGGCAACCCAATGACCCGCAATCACTTCTCCCTTTCCTCCGTCTCCATCGGCGCGCTGATCGCATGCACATCGATGACCGCGCACTCCTCCAACCTGAATTTCCCGCCACCCGCCGGCCTGGACAACCTGCGCACTCGTGAGTTGTTTGATTCCGGCTGGAGTTTCAAGCGCTATGGCCTGCAAGCCGATGGCACTCGCTTGGCCGAGCCCGGCGCTCCCAGTTGGGAGATTGCAGTGACCGCATCCAGTGAAGAATCGGAAAAGGGCAACCCCGCCGTGAACGCCTTCGATGGTGACCCGGCGACCCGCTGGTGCGCCAACGGCCCGGGTGTCAATCAGTGGCTACAGCTCGACCTGAGCCACATCGACGGGGTTTCCGACGTCCAAGTGACGTGGGAGAAGTCCGGCGGCTATGTGCCGTTGCTTGAAGGATCCAATGATGGCAAGTCCTGGATCAAGGTCGCGCCAACGGCGGCGGCACCCGTGAAAGCGCGGTACTTGCGCATCCGCACCAGCAGCCTGCCCAAAGATCAATGGGCAAGCATCCGCGAGGTGATACTAACGGATGGCAAGGGCCACCCGGTGAAGCCGCGGCAGATTCCCACGGCGGGAGCGCCGCCCCAAGCCCTTGCCCACAACGATTGGCGCAAACTGGACCTGCCGCACGACTGGGGCATCGAGGGCCCGTTCCGCCAGGAACTGGGAGGCAATACCGCCAAGCTGCCGTGGAAGGGCATCGGATGGTATCAGAAATCCTTCACTCTGCCGGCCCAGGACAAGGGTAAGCAGGTCTATCTCGATTTCGATGGCGCCATGGCCTACGCCAAAGTTTGGATCAATGGCACCGACTTGCCAGCCCGGCCCTATGGCTACTCCGCCTTCCGCGTCGATCTCACGCCCCATCTCAAATTCGGCGGCGACAACCTCATTTCCGTGCGCCTCGATACCGAAAGCTGGGACTCCCGCTGGTATCCCGGCGCGGGCATCTATCGCCACACCTGGCTGGTGAAGACCCAGCCCGTCCACATCGCGCAATACGGCTGCACCGTGACCACGCCGGAGATTACCGCGGACTCCGCCACCGTTAAAGTCGTGACCCGCATCGACAACACCACCGCAGGGCAAAAGGTCAGCGTGAAAGTGGATATCCACGAACTGGCTGCCGACGACTCCGTGGCTGCGCAGGTCGCCAGCGCCACCGGCGGTGCCTCGTTGGAGATCAAAGTCCCCAAACCGAAATTGTGGGATTTGTCGTCACCTAACCGCTACCTCGCCCGCGCGGTTGTTAGCATCGATGGCAAGCCGGTGGACGTTTTTGACACCCCCTTCGGCATCCGCTCGCTGGAGTTCACCCCGCGCGATGGCTTCAAACTCAACGGCAAACGCGTGCAGATCCACGGCGTCTGCGAGCATCATGATTTTGGCGCGCTCGGTTCCGCACTCAACAACCGCGCGCTGGAGCGCAAGCTGCAAATTCTCCAACAGATGGGTGTCAATGCGCTCCGGACCACCCACAATCCTCCTCCGCCAGAGATTCTCGACCTGGCCGACAAGATGGGTCTGTTGGTCCAGGTGGAGGCCTTCGATTGTTGGAAAGCCGGCAAGGTTGCCAAGGATTACAACCGCCTGTGGGACCAGTGGCACGACGCCGATCTGCGCGACATGGTCCGCCAGAACCGCAATCACCCGAGCGTGTTCATGTGGAGCATCGGCAACGAGATCGTCGAGCAGGATAAGGCCCAATTCCCACACGAACTCGTCGCAATCGTTAAATCAGATGATTCAACCCGCCCGGTGACCGCCGGTTGCCACAATCCGGAGAAGGCAGCGTCCCACAATTTCATCCAGGAGCTTGATGTCATGGGCGTGAATTATCACCTGAATTTCTATGCGCCGTTTCTAAAAGACCCGCGCTTCGCCCGCATCCCGGTGTTTGGCAGCGAGACCTCGTCATGCGTCAGCTCGCGCGGCGAATATTTCTTCCCCGTCAAACGCGGGCGGGATTCACAGGTGAATTTCCAGGTTTCCTCGTATGATGTGGATGCCCCGGGCTGGGCCTACGATCCGGATACGCAGTTCCGCGCCCTGCACGCCCATCCGGAAGTCTTTGGCGAGTTCATCTGGACCGGTTTCGACTATCTCGGCGAGCCGACCCCATATGACGGCGATGCGAGCAACCTCCTCAATTTCACCGGCGATCCGGTCAAGCGCGCCGCCCTGGAAAAGCAACTCAAGGAACTCGGCACCCTCAAAGTCCCGTCGCGCAGCAGCTACTTCGGCGTGGTCGATCTGGCCGGCTTCCCCAAGGACCGCTATTATCTCTATCAGGGGCAGTGGCGCCAGGACCTGCCAATGGCCCACATCCTGCCGCACTGGAATTGGCCTGAACGCACCGGCCAGGTCACCCCGGTGCACGTTTACACTTCCGGCGATGAGGCGGAGTTGTTTGTCAACGGCACCTCCCAAGGCCGCAAACAACTCGCGCCGGGCGAATGCCGGCTGCGCTGGGATGACGTGATCTACCAACCCGGTGAAGTCCGAGTGGTGGCCTACAAGCAAGGCAAGCCGTGGGCGCAGGACTCGGTCAAAACCACCGGTGCCGCCACACAACTCGATCTAACGGTCGATCGCAAGGTCATCAGTAATGACGGTAAGGACCTGGCCTTTATCACCACGCGTGTGACCGACAAGCACGGCAGCACCGTGCCGCGGGCCGCTCAGCCCATCCACTTCAGCGTGGAAGGCCCTGGCGAGATTGTCGCCACCGACAACGGCGATGCCACCAGCTTCGAGTCGTTTCAATCGCCGGAGCGCCGGGCCTTCAACGGCATGGCGCTGGTCATCGTCCGCGCCAAGCCCCACCAAAGCGGCGAAATCAAGCTCACTGCCAGTGCTGATGGTCTGCGGGCCACCACCATCAGCCTCTCGGCAAAGTAGGCCACCGCGCGTCCTATCACAATTCGCCGCGGGCGTCCTTCTCGAGTTGGATGCGGTCGTTGAGGTTGCGGGCCTGGACTCGGTTGTTGCGCTTGGCCCAGCGCTCCACCGACATCTGGCGCTTCTCCGCTCGCTTCCTCAGCGCCGCAATTTCAGATTCCAAATTGAGAAAACTCGCGTGGCGCTTGGAGTCCATCTGGCCGCCCTCGACCGCCGCCCGCAGTGCGCAGCCGGCATCCTGACGGTGCCCGCAATCGGCAAACCGGCATTGCGAAGTGAGCGCCTCCACGTCGGCAAAGCTGTCGCGCAGGGTGGCCTCATCGGTCCACATTTGGATTTCGCGCATGCCGGGGTTGTCGATGAGCATGCCGCTGCCGGGCAGCGGCACCAGCTCGCGGGTGGTGGTGGTGTGGCGGCCCTTGCCGGTGACTTCATTGACCTCGTCGGTCCATTGCCAGTCCTCGCCGTAGAGCTGGTTGACGAGGGTGGATTTGCCCACGCCGCTGGATCCCACGATGCACATTGTGAGGCCCTTCCTGAGATGTTTCTTGAGAGCGCGCAGCCCGTCGCCATTCACCGCGCTGGTGATGTGGACGGTCGCCCCATCCCACAGCGCGGCAATTTCCGCGGCGGCCTTCTGGCTTTGCTCGGGCGGATAGAGGTCGGATTTGTTGACGAGCACGACCGCCTTGGCGCCGCTGCGGCCGATGAGCGTGAAATATCGCTCCATGCGCCGCAGGTTATAGTCCGGGCCGGCGTCGGTGACCACGGCGACCAGATCGACGTTGGCGCCGATGACCTGAGCTTGTGAGCTGTTGCCGGGCATTTTTCGCGAGAAACAACTGCGCCGAGGCAGCATCGCGCGGATGACGTGGTCCTGATTGGCGTTGCCGAGTTCCACCGCCACCCAATCGCCCACCGCCGGCAGATCCGCATCACAGGCTGCGGCGTGCCACATCCGGCCGCACAAAATCACATCGATCTCCTCGCCATCCTGCAGAAATGCGCCGAAGTTGATCGGTGTTTCGCGGATCAGGCGTGCGGGCACCCAACCTTTTTCCCGATACGGTGCGAAGGCTTTGGCAAACTCGGGGTTCCATCCCAGGGTGCGGAGTGTCATTGGACGTCGACCCTAGGCGGGCGGGCGTGCTGCGTCAACCCCTTAGCACCCGAACCGGCGTCGCCGGGGGGGGCGTTGCGCTCAACCATGGCCAGCCACTCCGACTGCTCCGGGGCTCGCCGCACGTAGGGGGTGCCCATGCCGACCCAGTGTGGGAAGGCAAGCGGCTGCGGCCCGGCCCGGCCGAGCCACGTCTCGCCCCGGGTTCCATGTGGGCTGATCGTGTTCTTCCGATCGTGTTGTTCGTGACGCGCCGCCCCGGATGGGTTCGTAATCTGCGGATGGAAACAGTCGTGTGTTTGCAGAGGCGTTGCGGGTTCGGGAAGGCACGGAACATGATTTCAATTATCGTTCGTAGGCAACCGGTCGGATAAGGAATACCGCCAGACCACCGCCTGGTGTTTTGTCCGGCGCGATGGTTACGGTCAAACTGACTTTGCCACTCGAGTCCACGGACAGTGCGCGTTTTCCCGTGCCGCCCCAAAGATCGGTGACGTGAAGTTCGCGGGTATTCCATCCGCAGACGGCCGGATCGATCAGAAGAGTGATGTTCGCGGGTTGGTTGCCGGGATTGGATGCAACCACCACAGCCGTCTGATCGGTCCAGCGCATGTAATCCTTGAAGAACTGGTGCACCAGAACGATGCGCAGCCGCATCGAACCACTCAAAAAGTTCATCAAAACCCCGCACGTTTCATCTCAATGCGGTAAGAGGTTGCTGCCGAAGAAGATGAACAGCGCGAGGAAGAGGAACAGCAAGGCGAGGCCGAGCTTGACGGCGAAGGTGTGCCTTTTCTGCAAGGCGATGAGCGTCTCGCTGCGCAGGCCGCCGTAGGCTAGCAGGAAGATGACGATCAGTGGGGCGATGAAGGCGAGGTTATAGATGACCAGCCACAGCACGGCATCGAGCCTGCCCTTCTGTATTTGATAGATGATGGGGGCATAGACCTGGCCGGTGCAGGCGAGTTCCAATAGCGAGACGACCAGCCCGGAGACAAAGGCGGCGATGACGAAGTTGCGGGCGCGGGCGCCGCTGCGGATGACGCCGCGGATATGGGACTTGAGGAAGCCGGGCAGTTGCAGGCTCATCTCGTCGAGGCGGCCGGCGCGGGCGCGCAGGGCGTCGCGCAACGACAGCCAGGCGGCGAGCAAGGCGAGCAGGCCGAAGCACAGGTTGAGCCAGAACTGGATGCCGGCGAAGCGGTTGTTGAGTTGATCCAACATTGCGTAGAGGACCAGGCCGGCGGCGAGGTAGGCGATGAACACGGCGCTGATGAAGGCGGCGCCGACCATGAGCATTTCGCGCGGCGAGCGGCGGGCGATTTGCAGGTAGGACAGGAAGAAGATGATGGTGGCAAAGGCGCAGGGGTTGATGCCGTCTAACAAGCCACCGCCGAGCACGATGGGCAGGGTGATTTCCCGGTAGCGGCGGTCCACTTCCTTGGCGGCGGCGAGTTGCTCGGGTTCGTCGAGTTGGCGCCAGGAGTTGTCCGGCGCTTCGGCCATGGTTTGGGTGAAGAGTTTGCCGAGGGAGGCGGGGGCGATATCGGTGCCGATGAGGAAGCCGGCCTGGGTGAAGACGGCCGGGGTGAGCGAGTGTTTGATTGAGGGGACGGTGAAGCGGCCGCAGAGCGCCTGGTTGAGGATGATGCCCGAGGCTTCCAGGATGTTGAATTCAGTGACTTTAACGAGTGGAAAGTCTTTTTGGAGCAAAGTGATAAATTGTTTGGTTTTGATGCATTCCGGGCAGCCGGGTTTGTAGAAGAACACGACGTCGAGCGAGGCGCGCGTTGGCGGGGGGGCTGCGGCGGGCGCGTCGGTTAGCACCGGGGCGTCCTTGGCGGTGGGTTTGGCGGCGGACTCCGCCAGCGAGGCGAAGGTGGCAAAGCCCTTGGTTTGGACCGGATTGATGCGGGCGTTGAGGAGTTTGAGTTTGTCGGGCTGGATGGTGGACGGGTTGACCACGGCGAGCAGCGGCCGCAGTGCCGGGGTGGCGCGGGCGGCATTTTCGCCGAGCCACTCGGTGATTCGATAGACCGCGTTGGTTTCCTTGGAGAGGCGGGGCAGCAGCGCCACAAAGGCATCGAGATCGATTGGCACGCCCTGGGCGATGAGGGCGAAGCCGGCTTCGAAGCGCAGGAGTGGAGACGGGTCGCGCTCGGCGAGGCGTTGCAGGATGGCGCGGACCGGCGCGTCCAGACGCGGTTTTTTCTCGTTGTAGTTCGAATAATCGTCGCGGGTGAGCAGGCTGTCGGAAAAGCGGTGGGTCCAGTTGTTTTCGGATTTGCTGGCGCGGTCCGGCAGCACGGCGCGGACGAAGGCCTCCGGATCCTTGGCGATGGCCTCGGCATTGGGGCCGAGTTCGGCGGGGCGGGTGGTGAGCAACGCCTGCCAGGCTGCGCGCCGCAGGTTCGGGTCCTTGGCCGTGGTGTGTTGCCTGAGCGCGTCGGTGATTTTGGTGGTGGTGAAGTGGCGGCTGGCGATGGTGGCGAGAATGCGCAGGGGGGTGGAGGCGTCGCGAGCTTGCAGGAGGGTCAGGCACCAGGGGCGGAAGATGGCGCTGTTTTCGCGCGTGGCGTATTCAAAGCGGTAGCCATACGCCTCGTGGGGTTGCAGCAGGCTCCCCGGACGGGTCAATTCCTCGAGCACCAGGTTGATGAGGGCCTTGGCCTTTTCGTTGGACATGGCGCATTCGGCCGCGGCACTGCGCACCTCAGGGACCGGATCGCGCAACAATGTGGTGAGCAGCGGAATGGCTTCGCGGGTGGACGGGTTGTTGAGGTGGCTGCAAATGGCGATTTTTTGTGCAGTCGTCTGGCTGGACAGGTCGCGGATCAATGCGGCATAGCCATCGCTGTTGCCGACTTTGGCGAGGTTGATGGCGGCGTTGATGCGCAGGCCCGGCGGGGTTTCCGGGGTGCAGCGCTTGGCGATTTCGCGGAGAAGTTCGGCTTGGGCGGCGGCAAGGGCGGGGACGTCCCGCTCGGCGGGTGCCGCCTTGGTGTCCTTGCCTGGCAGGAGGAATGCATCGTAAAGCGGGTCGAGGGCGGTGGGTTCGCCCTGGTCTCTGGCGGCGGTGAGTGCCTCGAGCAACTGCGGATCGGTGCGCCGGGAACTCGACGCGGGCAGATCGAGGCGCTCGAGAATGGCGGTGGTCTTTTCCTGGCTGTTGGAGCGGAGGGCGGCCACAATGACACTGGCGGCCTTGTTGCTTTTGAGCGCCTCGTCATCGGCGGCGAGCATGCGGAGGGCGGCGCAGGCGACGTCGAGGTTGTCGTCGGTGGCGAAGCGGAGGGCGAGGGAAGTGAGGGACTTGCCAGATCCGCCGGCGCGCAAGGCGGCGAGGCGGGCATCGGGCGGAGCGGCGTCGAGTTTGGCGAGGATTTCGGGGTCGAGGGATTGTTTCATGGCACCGTAGCCTTCGAGGACGGGGCCGGCCATGGCGGGGTTGGCCAGAAACATCGCCTTGAGTTTTGGCAGGGCATCCTTGGCACCAAGTGCGACGATGGCATTGATGGCGGCAAAGCGGACGAATTCGTCCGGGTCCTCGAGCAGGGCGAGGCAGGCATCCTTGGCTTTGGCGAGCTTGCGTTTGGTGACGTATTCGAGGGCGGAGGCACGCACCCGCCACCGCGTATCGGATAGGGCGTGGACAATCGCGTCGTCGGCGGTGGCGGCGCTTTTCTTGGGGCCGGATGAGTAGCGTTTGTTGTCGCCGCTGAGGGTGAGGCTGGTTTGGATGGCGGAGACGAGCAGGTCCTCGTCGGGGTGGGTGAGGAAGGATTCGACGAGTTTCTCGGATTCCGGGCCGGGAATGTCCTTGAGGCGGCGCAGGGCACCGTGGATGACGTTGACGTCGGGCTCCTGGGCCAGCAGCGGGGCGAGGATGGCCACGGCCGGTTCGCCGCCGCAGACGAGCAAGGCATCGATGGCGGATTCGCGAACCAAGGGGTCGGAATGGGTGATGAAGTCGCGCAGAATCGGCAGTGCAAGACTGCCGGCGCTGCGCACCGTGGTGAGGGACGAGAGCAATTGGTCGCGGCTGCCAAAGGCGAGCTGGCGGGCGGTATCGGCGGCTTGGTCGCCGAGTTGGCGGGCGAGGGTGATTTGGTACTGGGCCTCGCGGATGCGGGCCCGGCTGCCAACGGGCAGGGTGGGAGTGGCGTTGAGAAAGGCCTCGAGGAATCCGACGGCGGCGAGGCCCTCCGCTTCCAACATGTGACGGGCGCGGGTGGCTTTGTCGCTATCGTCGCCGAGCAAATCGCGCAGGTAGCCGCGGCGTTGCTCGTCGGAAAACAAGCTGCCGGCGCGGCGGGCGTCGGCGGTGGCCCCGGCCCAGGCGTGCCAACGGGCGAGTGCGGCGGCGTTTTCAGGCGACCCGGCGGGGGTCCACGGGTTGTACGACAGGTCGCCGCCGGCGAGTTCCTCGAGGAGTTCCAATGCGCCGAGGCGCACGGCGAGGGTGGGATGGTCGAGGAGGGCGACGAGGTCGGCGCGGGGTGGGGCTTTGGCGTCCAGCAGGGTGGCGCGGATGATCGGCCGGCGGTCTTTGTTGGATAGCTGTGGCAACACCTCGGCCAAGGTCGGGACGTCGAGGGTGCCGTGGCGGAAGCGCTCGAACGCCTCGTCGGCCGGCGTGGGGGCAGTGGCAGCAGGAGTTGGATCGTCCGGTACGGCGTCTTGAGCGGATAGAAATGCTGCAACACAGAAAACCTGAAATGCTGAAATGACGAGGAGCACGAGTCCTGCCCCCCGCTGGGAAAATGTCTTGTCCGGGGTCACCGAGCGCGCCGATATGGATCCGGGCAGGATGCGCGGTCCACTGTGGCGCGGGCAACTTGCCCGCCGCCAAGCTGCGTGTGAGATCATTCCATCGCCGCCGCAGCCAGGATGCCTGGGCCTGAGTCTCAGGCGCAGGGGGATGGAATGGATAAGGCTCATGAGCAGGAAGATTGAGGGCAGGAAGATTCTTGTGGGCGGCGACTAATAACTAATAACTAATAACCTCTTCGTCTTCCGTCTTCAGTGAAGCAGTGCGTAGGCGAGGATATTGGCGTTGATTTCCATGGAGTTTTGGATTTCGTTGCCGCCACAGCAGCAGCAGCCTTCGGCATGGGAGCTATCGTTGAGGCCTTCGGCGGAATAGACGACGACGATTTTGCCGTTGCGGGTGAATCCCTTGAGCAGGGTTTCGGGGCCGGAGTGGGATAGCTTGAGGTCCTTGACGGTGAAGACGGTGCGGAAGATGTCATGGCTCAGCGGGATGTCCTTGAGACAGTCGTTGCCGAAAATCGCCTTGAGCTCGCGCTCGAACGACTTGCTCCAGGCCTCGTTGGAACAGGACGCCGAGGCTAGCAGAAAACCGCCGTTTTCGAGGTACTTTTTGAGGTTTTCGCGCTCTTTGGCGGTGAGGTTGAAGTCGCTCTCGCCGGTCATGATGACGAAGGGGATTTTGAAAAGTTCGTCATCGGCGAGTTTGACCGCCTTGAAGCGGCGCTCGGTGGCGATCGAGGTTTTCTGCTGCACGGTTGTTAGGAATTCATCGCTGAAGCACTTGGACGTCTTGGTGCCGGCATAGATGAGGTTGCCGCATTCGACGGCACCTTCCTTCGCGAGCAGCGGGGCGGTGAGGGCGAAGATAATGGTTAAGTATTTCATGGAGTCAGAAAGCGTTTCACGGCTTCGCGATACGGTTCGGGGATGGCATCGGGGGTGGTGGTGGAGGACTGGCCCTGGCGGGTCTCGGTGGGCTTGAAGGTGCCGTTTTCGGCGGTGGCGGGCAGCGGGCGGACGGGCGGGGTTTTGCCGTCGCCGTTGCGGCCGCCGCCGGCGGCGCTGGCGGGGTCGTCGAATTGGAGGCGCTCGGGGCCGACGACCGGGAGGTTCATGGGGAATCCGCCGCCCGGGGCACCGGCCAGGCCCATGCCGGCGGGGCCCTGGCCCTGGCCGCCGGGTTGGTCGCCCTGGCCCTGGCCTGGGTTTTGGCCGAGCAATGCATCGAGGAGTTGTTGGAGGTTTTTGTTCACATCGAGGCGCGGGATATCGAATTGCGGGGCTTGGCCCTTGGCTGCCTGGGGGAACGGCTCGGGCTCGGAGAGGAGACGTTCGAGCAGGGCGCGGGCGCGCTCGGCATTGGCGAAGGCGTCGGCGGCCTCGCCGGCTTTGCCGTGTTGGGCGGCGGCATCCATGAGGGTTTCGGGGGCGGCCTGGGCCAGATCGTCGAGGAATTTGAGGGCGGAATCGATCATCGGGGTGAGGTCGGGATCGTCCTTGGGCAGGGCTTCGGCGCGGCGGCGCAGCTCGGTTTTGAATGCGTCGAGGGCGGCGCGGTTTTTTTGTTGGGTATCGGCGAGGGATGGCAGGAGGCGGCGGTTTTGGTCATCGCCGTGGCGGAGTTCCTCGACGATGGTGCCGAAGCGTTTGGCGAGGTTCGCCTGGGACTCATAGATTTGGCGGAACTTGGCGGCCATTTCGAGGAGGGTGGCGGCTTGGTTGACCTTGTGGACGTCGTCGCCGAGTTGATCGGCCCGGGGTTGCTGGCGGCCGAGGCGTTGGAGCATTTCGGCGATGGCGGCTTGCTGGTCGGCCTTGGGGGCTTTCGGGTCGAAGTCCGCGAGGGGTTTGATGTTTTCGCGGACGTCGTCGGCCTGTTTTTGGGCGAGGTCCTGGAGGCGCTTTTCGAGTTCGAAGGCTGGGAAATCCTTGGCGATTTTATCCAGCAGATCGGCCGCCTGTTGGTGGGCTTTTTGGGCGGCATCGGCGGCTTGTTGGATGGCGGCGGGGTCGCCGGCCGCGCTGGCCTGTTTGAGATCCTCGAGGGCTTTGCGGGCATGGTCGATGGCATCCTTGGCGGCTTGGAAACGGTTGGCAAATTGGTTGATCGTGGTTTTGGCGCGGACGTATTGGGCATACTGGTCCTCCGAAATGATTTGGATGCGGGAAATTTCCGAGCTGCCTTGGCCGAGCAACGACGGGTTGTGGTCGGAGGCCTCAAGCATCAATTCAATGGTTTGGCCGGCGTCGAGGCCGAGTTCTGCAAGGTCGAGCTTGTCGGAAAAATCAAAATACTTATCGCGCAGGGCGGGGGCGACGACGCGGGCGCGGTCGCGGAAGCCCGACAGGGTGCGCACGAAGTTGACCTTGGAGAGGGCGAAGTCGTCCTGTGCGCGGCCGACGACCGGGATGATCGACTTGGGCGTGGCCAACATCATGGCCGGCGGCGAGGTGAGCACCACGCTGGGCGGCAAGTCTGGCAAGGTGCGGAATGCGAGGTCGAGCGGGTGCGGGCTGGGCGTGCCGCGGAGGTCGCGGAGGGTGGCGGAGAGGCGGCCGGACTGGGTGGCGATCCAAGTGAAGGCGGCGGTGTGGGCGGCCGGGAGGGTGGCCGGGTTGGCTTGGGGGACGGGAGTGGTGCCGGGGACGGTGGCGGGGGTGAAAACGAGGGTGGCGGAGCCGAGCGGGCGGTTGCTGGTAAGCTCCAGAGTGACGCTGGACCCTTCGATGGCGGCGATCTCATTGGTATCGAGCGGAAACTCGGTGGCGGCCAAGCCGGTGTAGGGCGGCGGGGTGAGGCGCACCAGGCCGCTCAGGATGTTCGGTTCGAGCAGGATTTCCACCGGGTGCCAGGTTGAGCGGGCCTTGCCGCAGGCGAACGCGATGGCGATGGGCTCGGTGAGGCCGTCGAGTTTGCGGGAGAAGCGGGTGGGCGATTCGCGGAACGCCTGGAGGTGGAGGGTGGTGCCGCCGCCGGGTTGGCGGATGAGGCACTCGACGGGCTGGGTCAGGGCGGCTCCAGTGATTTCCGCCGTGATGAGCAGTTCGCCGCCATAGACGGTGGCCGGCGTGGCCGGATCGAGCATGAATACGAGCCGGCTGTACGGCGGGATGTCTGCACCGGGGTGGCGCAGGCGTGCGCTGATGGTGGCAAAAGCGGCCGGTTGGGCGAGGCGCAGACCGCCGATGGTGAGCAGCGGAACGGTGAGCGCAAGCAGGCAAAGACCGAGAGGCCGCCACGGGATGAGTTTGTTGGCTGGCAGCGCGGCGAGGGCGGCGGCAGCGGCAGTCAGCGTGCGGGTGGTTAGATATTCGGTGAGGGGGGAGGGGTTGGGAGGATAGGCATCCTGCCTGTCCTGGATGACGGGCTTCCAGCCTGTCGTTTCATGGGCAGACAGGCGGGACGCGCTGTCTTCCATCACAGGCGGGACGCCTGTTTTCCCTGCAGAAGGCGTTGAACTGCCGGGCACGGGCGGGCTGCCCGTGCCCCCCTTGGCGAGGGAAAGCGCGGCGGCGGTGGAGGCGCGCGGGTCGCCCAAGGCGGCGTCGGCGCGGGCGGCGGCAGTGTGGGCCGGCACGCGCAGCGAGCGGATGAGGGCGACGAGCCCGGCGACGGCGCAGATGGCGATGAGGGTGGTGGTGATGGCGACGCGTGCGGGCGCTTCAAAGGCGGCCGCCCCATCGGCCAGACCGAAGGCGAGCCACAGGCAGGCACCCAGCGCCAAGAGTCCGAGGCCCGCGCCGACGACCCGGGTGCAGCGGAGCAGGACGCGGATGCGGCGGAGTTGTGACGAAAAGGGGCCCATGGAGGTTGCCGGTTATTGGTTAGAGGTTATGGGTTATCAGGGAAGAGATCGGTCGGATCTGACCGATCCGACGGATCTCTTCTCTGGCGGCTGGTGTCTCATGAGGATTGCGAACATAAGAGCGAAGAATTGAGAGTTCAAGAAAGTCCGTGGCGGCGGCGGAGGAACCACTCGATGGCGAAGAGGGCGGCGATGGCCAGGGCGACGAGGGTGAAGTCCCAGGAGGGAGCCCAGATGGCACCGGCCTCACGGGTGGCGGGCGGGTGCTTGACGAGTTGGCTGCGGAGGAGGGTGGTGAAGGCGGCGGGCTGGAGCGCCTGGCCGCCGGTGGCTTGTGCGAGGGCCTCGAGCAAGCCGGGATCGGGCGAGAGGTCGTCGGATTCCTGGGGCGGGTTGGGGACGCTGAAGAGAACTTCGGGAGTGGGCGGGGCGTCGGGTCGCGGGTCGCTGAGCTTGAGGGTCCAGAGGCCGGGTTGGTCGGGAGTGAACGAGGCGCGCCAGAGCGGGCGGCCGGAGGGGTCCGGGATGGCGGCGGGGTTGATTTTGGTGGTGGTGCCGGCAGGGGACGTGATGAGGATGAGCGGTTGCGGGGCGGGATCGGCACCGCGATACGAGAGGGTGGCGGCGAGGGTCGTGCCCAGCTCACCGCGAGTGGCGGGCAGCCTCAGCGAAAAATCCTGGCCGGGGAGAAACTCCGAGTAGGACGCCATCCATTGAATCAATTGGGTCCAGAAATCCTCGTAACAATTCCCCAGCTCCCGCGCTTCGGGAAAAAAGTCCCATTTCCACAGCCCGTCACCATTGACCAAGCCGGTGACGCCCTGGCCATAGCGGCGGACCATCAGCAGCGGGAATTTTCCCGGGGTGCCCGATCCTGCCCCATGCTCGGGGATGCCCTCGGCGAGGACGCGGGTGAATGGCTTGACCATGGCGATTTGGCGGCCATCCCGCAGCGTCGGCAGCGCGGCCCACAGCGATGCGTCGGGGGCGGGCAGCGCCTGGCCGAAGAGCCCGGCGGCCTCGCCGTCGCGGGTCGGGGTGAAGCGGAAATCCGCGGTGGTGGCGCTGCCCCAGACCACTGGTTCCAACGGTTCCAGCGCGGCCAGCGACGCTGTCGATGCCTTGCCGCGCGAAAATAACACCGCTCCGCCGCGCTCACGAACATAGCTGCGCAAAATCTCGGCCCGCTCCGGGGTGAGGAACGGGTCGATGTTTTTGCCGAAAACAATCAGGTCGTAGCGGGCGAGTTCGTCGAGCGTGTTGGGAAATACCGGTTGGTTGGTTTCTTGGTTCTTGGTGTCGCCGGAATCGATGCGGAAGTAGCGTTCATCGGACAGGCGGTGGACGGAGTGGACGTCCATGTGGGGTTGTTGGCGGAGGAGTTGGGCGAGGAACTTGCTATCCCAATAGGGAGCGCCCTCGACGAGGAACACGCGGGTTTTGGATTCGAGAATGCGGATATTGAGGGCCGCGTGGTTGTTAGACGAGCGGACTTCGCCGGTGATTACGGGGGTATCGAGGGTCCAGTGGGCGGAGGTGGGCGGGGCTTTGATCTCAAAGGTGGCGGCGACGGTCTTGCCGGGAGGCACCTCGAGGGTGAGGCTGGTGAGGGACATGCCGGCGGCATCGCGCAAGGTGACGACGGGGCGGAGCGGGTCGAGGCCGGTGGACTTGAGGGCGAAGCCGATGCGCAGCGGTTGGCCGGCGAAGGCGGTGATGGAGGCGCGGGGTTGGATGAGGGCGAGGTCGGGTGGCGGGGAGTCGGTGCCGATGGCAACGGTGTGTACGGCGGTGTTGCGGCTGCGGGCGCGCAGGCCGAGGGCGTCGAAGTCGGCGGGCGATGAATTGAGGGTTTGGCGGCCGTCGCTGAGGACGATGATGCCGGCCAGGGTTTCGCCGGCGGCGGCGGCGTCCTGGAGGATTTGGGAAACGGCGGGGAGGATGTTGGAGGCGGTGCCGTCAGGCGGCGGTGGCGCGGCGCTGGAGGCAACGTCGAGCTTGGCGGCGAAGGAGTGAACGCGCAGCGGGAGGTCGGCCGATTTGGCGTGGGCGGTGGCTTGGCGCACGAGCGAGGTGGCCACGGCAGCGCGGGAGGAGCCGTCGGCGGTGGTCTGGGCCATCGACGCGGAGACGTCGTCGAGGATGATCCACGGGCTGGGGTGGGATTCGGTGGGATAGGCCCATTTTCCCGGATTGAACAAGAGGGCGAGGGCGGCGGCGATGGCGAGCAGCCGCAAGGACAGGAGCAGCCAGCGCAAGCCCCGGCTGATGCCCGACGAACCCCGCCACGCGCCGAACGCGGCGATGCCCAACGCCAGGATGGCGAGGGGGATGAGAACGGGAAGTGGAAAGGGCGGGTGCAAGGGGGGGGGGGCGGTTGTCGGTTGTCGGTGGTCGGTGGTCGGTGGTCGGCTATTAGGGGGTGCGGGTGGACGGGATGGTGTGAAAACCGAGTTCCTTGGTCGGTGCCGACGGCGTGGCAATGAGCTGCTTGATGGCATCGAAGACGATTTGGAAGTGCTGGTCGTGTTCGGCGTGTTTTTCTTCGAGGGCTTCGATTTTTTCGGCGAGCAGGGCGTTGGAATCCATCAAACGCCGGAGTTGGACGAAGGTGCGCATGATGGCAATGTTCACCGCCACGGCGCGGGGCGAGCGCAGCACGCTGGAGAGCATGGCGACTCCTTGCTCGGTGAATGCGTAGGGGAGGTACTTGCGGTGCTGCCCGCGCTTTAAGGTCGCAGATTGCGACCTTAAAGAGGATTGGCCGGAATTTGATATCGCAATTTGTGATATCAAGATTTCCACCTCATTTTCAGTGAGTTGGAACATGAAGTCGTCAGGAAATCGGTCCAGGTTGCGCTTCACCGCCTCGTTCAGTCGTTTGGTTGAGACGCTGTATAGCTCCGCCAGATCGGAGTCGAGAATGACCTTTTCGTGGCGGAAGTAGCGGACGAGCGGGGCCAGCATCGCGGGCGCAAGCAAGGCCCCGGGGTCGGCGGGTTTCGGCTTGGCGGCTTGTGCTTTCTTGGCGGGCATCTTGAATTTCAGATTTAGGATTTCAGATTATGGAAATCAGATTTGGGCAGGAAGAATATTGGTAGGAAGATTGGGGGGCTGGAAGATACAGAATAGGAATCGCGATTTCTTGTCTTGCGTCTTGTGTCTTGCAGTCTTGTGTCTCTAGCGGGCTCGGGAGTGGATTAGGGATTCGAGGACGAGAAAGAGAATGCCTGCCAGGGCGAGCCAGGGCCAGAGCGGGAGGCCCTGGGCGAGGGCGGCTTGGCGGACGAGGGAGTCGTTGGAGGCATCGAGCTTGCCAAAGCTGGGGGTGGTCTCGAGCGGGCGGAGGTCGCTCTCGGAATCGGGAAAGTTGACGGCGGTGAAGGCGATGGGCTGGCCGGAAATTTGCCAGCGGTAAATGCCGGGGACGGCGGTGGCCTTGGATTGCCACTGGGAGCCATTGGCGGTGGTGGACTCGGTGAGGGCCAGCGGTTCGGAGCTTGGTCCGAGCAGGGTGACGGCGCCGGCGTGGGCGGGATCGTTCGATGACCAGCTGAGCAGGCTGCCGGGGAGTGAGTAGGCGGGCTCGGTGGTGTTGCGCGGCCGGGTGCGGAGGAGGACTTCGGCGATGGCGGGCAGGAACGAGCCTTGGGTGGGCCAGTCGGTTTTGGCGGGGTCGAGCGGGAGGTTCCACAGCAGGATGGAGGCGTTGGCGGTCGGGCCTTCGAGCAGGGCCGGGATGCCGTCGGTGTAGGTGGCGATCGGGCGGATGCCCGGCAGCGACGCGAGGGCGGCGGGCAGGTGGACGCGTTCGCGGAAATTGCCGGCGAACGGGTTGCCGAAATCCCCGGAGCGGAAAAGTTGGTTGGCGGGATGGGTCTCGTCGGGGATGGCTGCCCAGCCGGCGGGTGAGGCGTCCAGTGCGAGCGGGCCGTCGAGCGGATCGGCCGGAAGCTTCAGGAGGTCGCGGATGGCCGCCAGCGGGCAGGCCGCCGCGGGCCGCACGATGAGGGTGGTGCCGGCCTGTGCGGACTTGCGCAGATCCGCGGGTGCCGCGCCGGACCAAGCGGAAATGAAGTGAAAATCCGCCGCTCTGACATTTTTCGGGTCGGTGGCCATCTCCAACCATTTGAGCGAGGTGGCGAGTTTGGCGAGAATCCTGCCATCGGCCGAGTCGGGCGCGGCGGTGAGCGCGAGGCGCAGCGAATCGCGGACTTGGACGACGGTGAAATGGGCGTCATCGGCGGGGAAGCCGTCGGCCTCGATGGACGCACTGATGGCCATCGGCCCGGGGTTGGCGGGGCGGATGACAAACGCGGATTCCGCCTCGCCCCATGCCGGTAGGTCGATGGCCTGCGATTGGCGCGCCCCATCGGCATCAAGCGTGAGCTGGGTGCGGACCGCCTCAGCGGAAAAATTTTGGATGCGGGTGAGCAGGGTCAGGTCCTGGCCGGCGACGGGTTCGGCCGGTTGTGGAATGAGGCGGCTGACGGCGACGTTGGGCGGGCTGGCGGTGGCGACGCGCTGGGTGCGGACGACGATGTTGGATGGAAGCTGCGGTGCAAAGTCACGCCAGGCGGTCGCTTGGAAGTCGGAAATGATGACCAGTTCGCGGTGGCCGCCGACCTTGGCGAGTTGGCGCAGCGCCAGATCGAAGGCGGCGGATTGAGCACCGGCTTCCGGCTTGGGCTGGGTTTGTTTCAGTAAATCCGTTAGAAACGTCAGGTTGGGCCCGGGTTCCGGGAAGACGGCGTCGGGTTCGGCGTCGATCCAGATGAGGTTGGCGTTGTCGGGCTTGGATTGATCGAGGAAGCGGGTCGCTTGGGCGCAGGCGGAATCAAACCGGCTGCCGGCACCTTCGCGGGCGGCCATCGAGGCGGAGCGGTCGACCAGCAGGATGACGGTGGATTTTTCGCCGGGCAGGGAGGCGGAGTTGGACGTGACAACCGGCCAGGCAAACGCGGCGGCCAGCGCGAACAGGGCGAGGCTGCGCAGGGCAAGCAGCAGCCAATCCTTGGGTCGGCGGATGCGGGCGGTGCTGCGCAGCACGCGGCGCAGGAACTCGGTGTTGGAAAATCGATAGACCGGCGGCCGGGCTCGCGACAACAAATGCACCAGCACGGGCAGCCCGGCAAGCGCGAGCAAGCCAAGCAATGCCGGGTGCAGGTAGTTGATAGACATGGAATTTAAGATTTAGTGCTTCAGTCTCTTAAGCGATCAAAGAGAGAAAAATACGGATCTGCGGTGGAGGTTAGGGCGTAGTCGGCGTGGCGGGCGGAGGCGAGGGCGCGCAAGGCGCGGGTGTGGCTGAGGAGTTCCTCGGTCCAGGCGGCCCGCAGCGAGTGCGGGTGGACGGTGAGCTGGTCGTTGGTTTCCATATCGACAAAGCGCGACAGGCCGCGCTCGTCGAGCTTGAGTTCAGCGGGATCGAGCAGGTGGAAGAGGTGGATGCGGAAGCCGCGGTGGATGTACGGGTTGAGCGCGTGGAAGAGGGCGGCGGGCTCGCTGAAGAAATCCGATAGGATGACCAGCGTGCCCTTGCGTTTGAGCAGCGGTTGGGCGCGGGCCAGCGTCTCGGTGATGGACGTGTGGGATCCCGGTCGGTTGGTTTCCAGCGTGTGGAGCAGGTCGTGGAGGTGTTGGCGGGTGGAGGCGGGCGGTAGGAATTTGCGGATGCCGTGGTCGAAGAGGGTGAGCGAGACGCGGTCGTTTTTGGAGATGACCCACCAGGCGAGGGCGGCGGCGAAGAACGAGGCGTACTCGAGTTTGGAGAGGCGGGGTGAATTTTCGGGGAAGCCCATGGAGGCCGAGCAATCGAGGAAGATATGGCATTCGAGGTTGGTTTCCTGCTCGAAAGTGCGCAAAAACAACTTGTCGTTGCGGGCGAACACGCGCCAGTCGACGCGGGCGAGGTCATCGCCGGGCACGTACTGGCGGAATTCGTGAAACTCGATGGACGAGCCGCGCTGGTGCGAGCGGTGGCGGCCTGCCAGATACCCTTCGACCATTGCCTTGGCGCCGAACTCATAGTTCTTGAGTCGGCGGATGTCGGCGGGATCGAGGAAGCGGTGCATGGGGGGGGGGAAGAGTTATTTGTTATCTGTTATTGGGGAAGACCCACGAGTTCTCGGACCGGGAGGTCAGGAAGGGCGCCATCTATAAGCCGCCCAGG
>CAIVSK010000001.1 GCA_903908495.1 Akkermansiaceae bacterium | reverse complement strand
CGGTTGTTTGCCCTCATTTTTAGCACGTCCATGCTGTCCGTGCTCATCGGTGCACGACCGGGTGAACCAATCGTCAAATGTCGTCCTTGGCTGGTCTTCCTCGCCGCCGGCGCGCTAACTACGGCAGTCATCTGCAGTTTGACACTGGCACATGGTACCAGCCTGACGGGATTATTGACGGGAGTGGTAATGGAGCCACTAAAACATCCGGGGGTTTATTTCTTCGCCTTTAACTGGCAGGCTGGTGCACTGCCCATTCTGCTGGCTGGATTGATCGTTTGCCTGCTATATGACCACTTTGGCAGCAATGAGCGATTGCGCCACGTAGTGGCTTGGATTCGGCTGGGACTGCTCGGCGCCGTCCTGCTGTCGCCGCTGAAGCTGATTCCGACCAGTTTGGCCGCATTCGGCATGTCCTACGGTGTGGGTATGGCGGGACTCCTAGCATTGCCGCTCAGGCGCAACATCCTGGCCACCGTGCGGCTGTGGCTCGCATTGGTGCTCGTGCTGCAGCTGCTGCACGCATATCCCATCGCGGGCAGCCAGATCAACTGGGGTACGTTTCTTTGGATCCCGCTGCTGGTGCTGGGCGTGCACGAAGCCCTCGCCGTGCTCACCGAGCGGGATGCCGCGTGGTCCCGGTATCTGCGCCTCGCGGTCGAAGGGGTCCTGGTCGCGGTCGTGGTATTTATGAGCGTCCGGCTGGTCAGAACCGGCTGGAGCAATCACCACTGGGGGGAACCGCTGCGATTGCCCGGAGCCGAACACCTCATCCTGCCGGACGATACGGCCTTTGCGCTGCGCATAATAACCGAGAACGCACGCAGGCATGGCGATATGCTCTTCAGTCTGCCGGGCGTCTATAGCCTCAATCTTTGGTCGGGGCTCCCCACGCCTACGCTCGCCAATGCCACCCATTGGTTTTCGTTGCTCTCAACGAGCCAGCAGGAGGCGATTATTGCACGACTCGATCAGTCGCCGCGCGCATGTCTGGTAGTCCAGATGGATACACTCCAATATATCGTCGCACACGGTTTTCATCCACGCGGTGAGTTGGCCGAATATTTAGGTCAAACGTTTAAACAAGTATTCGAAGTGGACCATTATGCCTTCTGGGTGCGCCGCGGCCGCGAAGTGGCACCGCTGTCAACGGGTTCCCTCCTGCAGCGCGACGGAACGCCCGACGCGCGACGGCTTGAACTTGTGCTTGCTGCGCCCGGTAGCGCGATCGCCGCCATCGAGCTCTGGGAGATAACCGGCCCGGGACGGATTCACCGGCTAACCTTGTCCGCTGCCAATGCCACGCTCGATGTCACGTTACTCGATGAGGCTGGTCGGGCTATCTGCGTTAACCAGCGGTTGGCTTGGTTGGCGGAAGTTCCGGGCGGCATCATCCGGCTTGGCGCGGATTTTAGCGGCGAGTTGCCCGCCCCAAGAAAACTGCTCGCCTTTGTGCTCGACGCCCACGGCCATCGGTTGGCGGCAGCACGCGTGCTGCGCTGATCACCGGCCGTGGTTATCGGCGGCGCGCCACAAGCAGCAAACTGACTCCGAACGGCAAGGGTATACGGATGCGGCCCGCGCTGACAAAGACGCGTTGCAGCAACCGGTTGAGCCAGGGTGCCGGTTCGCGATCCTCCGTGCGCGGTCCGGAAGGCGCTCCGAATCGCGTGGTCCAGCGTCGCCACTTGCGCACGAGCCACACGGCGGGATAGGCGGCCACATTCGTGTAGTTCACGTGCACAATCTCCCAGTGCGTCGCGGGAAACAGCGCACGCAATT